>JANYJG010000127.1 GCA_025358515.1 Chloroflexota bacterium | reverse complement strand
GATCGTCACGTCGGTCTCGGTGCCTTGCGTAGCCACGCTCGCCGCCCTCAAGGGCGAGTTCGGCTGGCGGCCCGCCCTGGCGATGTCCGGCGCCACGCTGGTCATGGCCATCGTCGCCGGTGGCATCCTGGCCCGAGTCTTGGGCACAGCCTGAGCCCAACCGCAGCCGCCCGACCCGCATGTCGAGTCGGGTAGGGCAGCAACCCCGCAGCTCGAATGGCCGAACCTAGGACGGCCGCCACGAGGCGACGTGACATTGAGACGATTCGCGGCATTACTGCCTTGGGACTCCCCATTCTTGCTCCTCCAAGCCGGTCCCGCTGCTAGACGGTCCAGGGGGACGCGCTGGAGAATTTTTCGCAGCGCTTGACCGCGCCCGGTGGTGGTCGCGCGAAAAGACTGGCTGTCGAGACGCCGGCGTGGCCCCTGGCTTAGTCCGCGAGACACGAGACGGCCCTGACCTGATTGGGGCGCAGGTTCAAATGGTCCGGCCGCAGGCGATGGGCCCCGGCCTAGACCTCCAGTAGCTCAAGGACCTGGAGGCAGCCCGACGAGTCGCCGTATGCGACCTGTGAAGGATCTGTTGGAATCGTGCAGACAGCGGTCACCTCGGTTTCGGAGCCTGACGTCCACGAGGCGACCTCTTTCCCCGTGGACAGATCCCACATCAACACCTTCCTGTTTTGACCGCCCGAGACGATCCGTCTGCCATCCCCAGTAACGGCCACCGTCTCCACAACGCCAGTGTGACCCGAGAGCGTCCGTTCCAGCCTGCCGCTCGCAAAATCCCAAATGCGAACCGAGCTGTCGCAGCCGCCCGAGACGATCCGGCTGCCGTCAGGCGTGACCGCAATCGAGAACACAGGCTGGGACTTGCCGTTCAGAACGCGCGCGAGTCGTCCGCTCGCCAGGTCCCAAATCTGGACCGTACCGGCATCGCCGCAGGAGAGGACAAACCTCCCGTCCGGCGTCACCGCGACGAATTGAATTGCATGATCCTGGGTCTTGAGCACGTGCTCGAGCCGACCGTTCTTCAGGTCCCAGACTTGCACCGTGGCGCCGGCGCCGGCCCAGACGACCCTATTGCCGTCCGGCGTCACAGCCACCGCATACACAGCGCGATATCCGGCGTGACCAGCAATGGATTGCAAGAACTGACCGCTTTCGAGATCCCAGACCCGCAGCGCGTCGTAGGCACCACCGGAAATGATGCGGCGGCCGTCTGGAGTAACCGCCACCGCCCGCACCGAATCAGAGTGCCCGTGCAGCGTGTGCTGGAGCCGGCCACTCGCTAGGTCCCAGACCCGGACGGTGCGATCGTCGCCACCCGAGACGAGTCGTTTGCCATCCGGCGTGACCGCCAGGGCCCTCAGAACGCCGTCGTGTCGGGGCCTGTCACGCTGCAGCAGCTCTCCGGCTGAGGCAAGGGCAGGCCTGACCGGGCAGATCCAGGGCCTGGGCGCTCGGTCGCGTATCTGTGCGAACAGACGGTCGATCCCGGGGCTGGATAGGTCAACCAGCCGACCGGCCAGCTGGGACGCCAAACTATCCGGACGAGCAGCCAGGTCGGCGGCGGAAAGCGCGAGCGCCTCGTCCACCGCCTTGACGTCGGCCGACAAATGCTTTCCCGTGAAGTCGGCGAGGAGGCCGATGATGCCGGCGACCGCGAGCTTCGCACGGAGCCAGTCGTAGTCGAGGAGTAGGCGATCAAGCTCCTGGGCCCGATTGGCCTGCGCCATGTGATAGGCGACATTCTCGAAGAAGTAGCCGTCATTCGGACCCGCCGACCACGACCCATCGGTGCAGCGGGACTTGTACCCGTCGAGGAGCCGGCCATGGGCAGTCGCCAGGCCCCTCGGGTCGGCGGCCGAACTTGCGCCAGCGGCGTCTGCCTGCTCGTCGACGAGGAACAGGCCATCCTGGCCTCGCTGGACGATCGAGCGGTCGAGGAGCTCAGTCAGCAAGCGCGCGGTTTCTACGGACGACATGCCCTGCGGCGCCCACAGAGCCTCGACAGCCGAGGCCGGGACCGGGCCGCGCCCGGCGAACACAGCAAGCTCGCGATACCGCTGCTCCTCGCCGGGATGCAGCCCGACAGTTTGGGGTCGGCTGCCGCCATGGCGGACCGCAACTTGCAGTGGTGACTTTTCGATCGGATCGCCATCGGTGGAAGAGGTATTCGATGGCGGCTCGATTTCAGGCGCCGCGGGCTCGCCCAAGGACACTGCGGACTCCTCCCGAACGATCAATCCAGGGCCAAAAGCGCAAGGCCCACATCCGACCTCGCCGTCGCGCTGGCCGTCTCGTCCCCATGGTCACGCCGGCTCCTCCCGCCGATGCATGAATCGGACACGCCTTCCTCCACGCATCCACGTTCCATCCTACGCCGTTGCTCGGCTAGATCAAGGGTCCTAACTAAACCCAATCCATTCGGCCTCGGACATCATGCGCCGGCGCAGGCTCGAGTCGCGATCTAGAAGCGCGCTCCTGCCCGGTTGGCTGCCGACAGCGAACCGCTGAAGCCCTGCCCGGTTGGGTTGGACGGTGACGCCTTGGGGCAGAACCTTGCGGCGGGCGGCTTGGGCGCACACGATCCTGTCGGCGCTGTGACTGACCTGAGGTCGCTCCCGGAACGGATCGAGCGGTGGACCGAAAGTTCGGATGAGACCACAATCCGGCTGTTATGTCGTCGTTTCGAGGAAACCGAGTGCCTGCCGCCATTCGCACTGAAAAACTGACCAAGTCCTACGGATCCCATCGCGGGATAGTGGACGTGAACCTCGAAGTCCAACAGGGCGAGGTGTTCGGCTTCCTCGGCCCAAACGGGGCGGGCAAGACGACGACGATTCGCATTCTGCTCGACCTTATTCGGCCAACGAACGGCAAGGCCTTCGTCT
>JANYJG010000083.1 GCA_025358515.1 Chloroflexota bacterium | reverse complement strand
GCAAATTGTCGTCGCGGGGGGCAGTGTCTGCTTCCGTCCTAGTAGTAGGTATACAGGACATCTTAGGGATATTGAGTCAAATCTCAATAGTCAGCTATCGTTTTGCTGGGAGGTGCCACCTCTCTTGTTAGCGCGCATCTGGCTGCACTGTTGGGGGATGCGGGGGGTGAGGGGTGCTTTCTTCTTCAGGCAAAGGCCAACCCTGCCCCGCGACAGAGGGCGGGTCGCAACGCGCTTGGCGGACCTGCCAAACCTCGACTCGGCGGCGGCGGTCAGACGTTCCGTCGGACGGTCCCGTGAGCGCGCATTGGACGGCCAGGCGCCAGAGATGTGCTCAGAAGCCTGTTCGCAACACGCGTGGCGGTTTTGCAGAACCTCGACTCGGCGGCGGTCAGACGTTCCGCCGGACGGTCCCCTGCGCGGCGCGCATGGGACAGACAAGCGCCAGAGTCGTGCTCCGCCCTGGTCGCAACACGCGTGTGGGTATTGAAGAACCTCGACTCGGCGACGGCGGTCAGACGTTCGTTCGGAAGGTCCCCTGCGCGCGCATGAGAACCTCCTCTGTTGCCCGCCGCCGCCGCCGCAAAGCGCGGACAGCAACTGCTGTTACGCAAGCGCCGCGCAACGTGCAAGCGCCAGCTCAAGTCACCTGACTGAGTGAGATGAATCCTAAGCTCTTGTGCGTGCGCCGCGAACAAGCGAAAGAAGTAAAAGTCTGGACAGGCGAGGAGTTACTTTTCAAAAATACTTTATTTTCTAGGGGGGGAGTGCGATAACAATGCCATGTTTTTTCTACTACTACTTCTACCTAACTTACGTACAGTATTAATGGAAAAAAGCTACGTGAGAACACAATGAAAAGTTCTGCCTACTGCTGCCTAAGGTACGCGTCGCTGAAGAGTGGAGGACCTAGTCGCCGCCAAAGGAGGAGACAGACAGGGCCAGGTGCAGGCTCCCGGAGTCGCCGGACGTGTCCAGAGACTCCGAGAGGGCCTGCTCCGCAGCAGGAAGAGGAGCGGGGGCTCGCTCTTCCTGGCGAACACCCCGCAAGGGGTAGTCCGCTCCGCCCTGCGTCGCGAGACTGCCAGGGGGCTGCGGCTCCTCGACCATCCCGTCCGCCGCGAGGCTGCGACGGGAGGTCGGAGGAGGGGACACGGAGGTCCTGCGAGTGACGACCTCCGTCGCCTTCGCCGCCGCCGCGAGGCTACGGGAAGGGACTCCGGAGTCAGCTGCGAGGCCGAACTCCGGAACACGCCAGTGCGTGGGAGAGGGAGGAGTGGGCGCACCAGTCTCCTCGTCGGACACCACCTCCGCCTTGACCGACACCACCGCCTCGGAGGCAAGGGGGGCGAAGGTCCCGGAGGGGGCCGACGGTGTCGTCACTCGCCCGGCTTCGCGAGCACGCTTGGCCGGTGACGCTCCGTGCTGCTCCTGCCTCTGAGGGCCCGAGGAGCTCTCGGAAGCCTCGGGGAAGTCCTCCGGCATCGGAGCCGGGAGGAGCTCTCCCCGGGGACACCGGCTTCCGACGACGCGGACCTTGCTGAGGAGAGGCAGCTTCACCTTGCTCCACAGCTCGGCCAGCGCCTCGGGAGTCTGCGGACAGTGGGCCAGCGCGGACACCTGGGGGAGGAGGAGAGTGCTAGGAAGGCCGGGAAAGGGAATCCGGAGTGAGAGAAACTTACCACTGTGCTCGTCAGACGGCGCTTGAACCCCACGAGAGTCTGGGGGGCGCGCACCTCCTCAGAGGTCGCGGGAGTGTCCCTAGGGGCTGCTGCTGCGGTCGGGTGGTGCACGACCGCCTCGGAGACCGCGTCGGGCAAGACCCCGCCGGCCTGCGAGGGCACGACGGGCGCGCTGTGAGAAGGCAAGAAAAAAAGTCAGACCTGTTCGGAGGGGCGCGAGCGGCGAGGTCTCTGAGAGGGAGAACGTTGCTTACCTCACGACGGTGATCTCCACGTTGAGCAGCCCCTGCAGCGTGTAGAGGCGCTCCGGCTCCGAGAGCCCGGAGGCCACGCTGGCGGACAACTCCTCCGTAGAGAACACGTGCGTGTGCAGCGCGAATCTCTCTGCGGACCCCGGGGGGAGAGGCTGAATCTCACCGCCCACGCTCTCACGAGTCGGGGGTGGGTCAGCCCAGCTATGGCGGCGGGAGGACTCTCCCGGGGGCTTGCCCGGAGGCTCGCCCCCGTTGCCGTTGGACTGCCCGGGGGGCTTGCCCGGAGGCTCGCCCCCGTTGCCGTTGTCGCGAGACGTGGGCAACATGTCGTCGACGCTAGAACGACTGGAAAGTTTGAAATTTGGGAGTGCGTGGTGCAGCTGCCTCAAGATTCCGAACGCGTCTGCGGCCAGCTGGCTGGGAGGTCGGCAGCAGCGGCTGGCGCCGACCCCCGCGCAGCAGCAGCCGCCCAGCTAGCTGGGAGGTCGCTCGCCATCGTGCAGCGGCGGGCGAAGACCCCGCCAACGACCTTCCGCTCGCCATCGAACATCGGGGCGAATTCCGGGAAAAGTGCGCGGTAACAAGATTTTTAAGAAATAAAATACCAACGTCGCATCAGCAGCAGCATAGGCACCGGAGAGATCGCGGCTCTTTCCGACGAGCTTGTATTTGACGCAATAAAATAATGCCAATTGTTTTTTTTCTTTCTTTGACTGCTACCGCCGCCGGTGTTGTAGACGCACGCGATTGACGACTCAGCGGAAAGAGGAGAGATGAAAATGAAAACGAAGTTGCCGCCAAGGAGTTGCGTTTATTATTCCCTGACGCGGTGGCAAAGGAGCATGTGGACGGCCCTCTTGACGGCCAGCAGGGAATACTCCGGCTGCCTGCCGTTTCTATCCAGCACGACGTTGCTGCACAGCTGACAGAAGAAGAACTCGTTGGGTATTGGCACGGGACAGTGGCAGGGGATCATCTTGAACCGGTGTATGTCCACGATCCAGACGATGCGTCCGCAGCGGTGGCAGAGGTTCGTCGCCCTGGCGACCCCGCGGTCCAGGTCCAGGTCCCGGCACCAGCACATGGCAGCCCTGTTTGCCAGAGTCCTCTGGGCCATCACGGCCAGGTGGGATCGAACCCAGGGGGGCAGGAGCTGGAGCAGGGGGTCCATGATGTCGTCAGCGGCGGCGCTTGCTTCTCTGTCCGTACTCTCCTATCGATCGACTGTCGACATTTTTTTCGCGGAGTGAGACGGGAGAAAAGGTGTGAGCAGACAACAGATTTGCGGCGGGCAATTGGGGATGAATGCAGGGGAAGGAGCAGCAGCGGCGGCACCGCCGGGTCGCTGGATGCTCGCATGAGAGGGCTGTCGAGCAGATGTCCTCGCCGCTGCTGCTGCTGCAGAAAAGTGCATGTTTCTGCCCGCGCCGGCTGTATGAAAGGGTTCGTGTCTGTCCCCGCCGCCGCCGGCGAAAAATCAAGTTTTCTCATTCAAGAGACGTCCGCTTGCAAAAAAGTTGGGAAAGTTCGTTGGAGAGAGAGAGAGGGCATAACTCAGGACTAGGGGGACGCTGTTGCCGCCGCTGCTGCCGATGCCACGTTGCACAATGAGACCATTTAGGCGACTACCAAATTTGCAACAGCGAGCGCTTCCTGCTGCTGCTGCTGCTGCTGCTGCGGTAGGGACGGCGGGGACGAGGTCGTAAATTACCAGGTCTGCTGCTCCTGCTGCGTCCGACTGCTACCGACGATTCCTAGTTGTTTGCGGCAGAATTCGAAGCCGCTGCCTCGAGGGAGATCTTTTTCTTTATTTCTATTTCTGTCGCCCGAGTCGCCGCCGCTGCCTCTCGAGGACTCCCTGGGGGGAGAGGACAATTTTTCCGAGAACGACACCCCCGCGAATGCGCGGCTGCAGCAGCAGCAGCGTAATGTACTAGCTCCTGCGTCGCCGAGTTTCTTCGGTAGTTTGTTTGCGGAGACGCTCGAGACGAGACCATGCTGAGATCGGTACTTGCCATCTGTACTTGCCTCCTGGCAAATGACTGCGGTCCGCGGTCCGAGTTGGCGTGGTGTCCCGCCAAGCCCGACTGCCTGTGCAGTCCAAAGGGCGTCCAGTGAGTCCTCCGCCGTCATTTCTTTCCTCACTTTCTCACGCCCGCGCCGCCCACTCCAGGACCTGCCTCCCGGCCGACTACTTTGCGAACGAGGAGATGTGCGGCTGGATGGAGGACGCCTACATCCGGCAGAAGGCATACACGAGGGAGGAGCTGGACTCGTACGGAGAGCGCCTCTCTCATCCCCGCAGAGCCGCCAAGGCCGCGGCGGATGCGGCGGCGGCGACGAAGGCGGAAGCAGCGCCAGCGCAGGTGTCTGCCTCGTCCAAGGTGATTGGGTTG
Organism: Chloroflexota bacterium; assembly: GCA_025358515.1. Classification (GTDB taxonomy): domain Bacteria; phylum Chloroflexota; class Limnocylindria; order Limnocylindrales; family CSP1-4; genus Fen-1039. Next base: position 11,570 of record JANYJG010000083.1, on the reverse strand, counting down.
CTGGGGGGACTGATGGGAGGGGGGGCGGCAGTCCCCGCGGCGGAGTCGTCCGAGGAAGAGGAGGAGGAGCAGGAGGAGGAGGGGGCAGCCGGCGGCAGCGGGGTCAGCGACGAGGAGGACGAGGAGGTCACTGCGTCATCTCGGAAGAAACCTCCGCCCCCCTTCTTCCGCTCTGTCGGGGGGCAGAACGACGAGGAGTGGAGGGTCCTCCACCAGAGACCGCCGGCGTCGGACGACTGACGCCATCCTAACTCAGGTCTCTTGTTCAAGTCGCAGCCGCCGGCGTCTCCAGCCCCCCATTCCTCGACCTCGCCCGCGCCGAGAACCGCAAGGACGACGACGTCGGCAAGGACGTCCGTCAGCAGCAGCAGAAGGGGTCGCGGGGAGACTACAACCGGCACAGCCTACTACAGAGGGGGCGGAAAGACCGCAGTCCCTGCGGCGACCGCCGCCGCAAGCAGCAGCACCAGCAGCAGCAGCAGCAAGAACAGCCCCGTCAGCACCACTTCTGCCGCGAGAGCCGGCGCCAGCAGCAGCAGCAGCAGCAGCAGCACCAGCGGCTCTCGGACCGCCGTCAGAACTAGCGATCGCTCCGACGCCACGACACCCGCCCTCCGTCGACTGCTGGGTGAGTTCCCGCCGCGGGGGGGTGAGGGGCGCGCAGGAGGGTGACGCCGTCGGTGTCGTTCCAGTGCCAGAGGTTCAGAGACCTGCTGGCGGCAGGACGAAGGGGCTGAGGCCAGAGACCGCCGAAGAGTACTGGATTCGGATGGACGCGGCAGCCGCTCCGACCACTCCCTTGCTGGAGCCTCCCGAGATCGAGCGGGTGTCCAGGGACTCTTCTCGGCGGCCTCCGGCCTTGGCGCAGCTCGTCCCCCCGCCCTCCTCCTCAGAGGACGCGGACCAGGCAGAGCACAGCCCGTCGTTCCCCGACGCGGTGCCGCCGCCTCCTGCCGCTCCTCCCTCGACCGCGTCGTCGACGACGTCGGCGAGAGCGACCAGAAGGCGGCACCACCAGACCACTGCCGCGGGCGAGGCGTCGACTCAGACCTGCGACGACGGCCACGGAGACTGGGAGGCGGTGGCGAGGGCCGTGCGAGAATTCTGTGAGTCCCCGCACTCCCTCTTCGGCAACCAGCCCCCGCCCCGCTTTTTCTACCTTTCGTCCCCCAGGTGGGAAGCACTACCACGCGGTGGTCCTGGGCGGCACCTTGGCAGCGGCTCTGGGGGCCCAGTGCTGTTGCTGCTGCGTCTGGTCTTGTCGGGCTTTTCGCCGCCGCCGCCTCCCCTTTCAGAGGCGCGGGAGCAGGGGGGCGTCCGAAGAGGGAGAAGAACAAGAGGAAGGAGAGGGACTGCTGCCGAGCGCGGGGCGCGGCGTGGGTCCGACGACCTCCAGACCCGCGGTCTTTCAGCAGCAACAGCGTCGGAGGAGGGAGGGAATCCCGGACTCGGCGACAGGAGACGATCCGCCTCCCGCCTACAGCCAGAGCAGGGGAGTGTCTGCCGCCGCCGCCGCGAGGAGGTCTGCCAGGATTCACGGTGCGCGGATCGCAGGCGCCGCGGCGGGGGGAGCCGGACGGGTGGAGACGGTCGCGGCGGCCTACCTGGCAAGGGGGAGGACGAGCCTGAGCCAGTTCATAAGGCCGAGGGAGTCCCCGTCGGAGTCGGAAGGAGGCGGGGTGAGTTACAGCCTCCTGCTCCTCCGAGATCCTTACGAGCTCTTCCTCGCCGAGGTCTCCGAGACGGCGACGACGCCCGCGATCATCGTGCACACGGCGACGGAGGCCGGAGCGGCGGCCGCGTCGGCGGGGATCCCGTCGTCGGCGACGAGGGAGGAGCGCGAGGCGGCAGCGGCGGAGGCGGCGGCGAGACCGGCCATCATGGAATCGACGGACGCCGAATGAAGGAGCGACATCTCTTTTGTTTCCCCGAGTCGCGACGGCCAGAGCCGACGGACCGCGGCTTTTATTGGGTTTTTTGGGCATTCCCCCCGCGTCTCTTGTCTTACATGCTAGGTCTCGCACACACTGTACTACTACCGCCACTGCTACTACTGACGAACTAACACGAAAAGAAATATATGTACATGCGCCTGCTTCGAGGAAGGAGCTCGCCTCCCGCTCGTTTCGACCACTCACGCGTCCTCGGGTCGCCGCGCGTGGCTGGGCCGCTCCAGGACAGGTTCCGCTATGGAGCGCACGGCGAGCACGAATCCCTCGAGGTCCTTGGAGGCCGGCGCCACCACCTCCCGCAGCAGCTCCCTCATCCTGGCCGACACGAACTTGTGCCCCCGCTCGTCCAGCGCGGGGTCCAGGGCCGTCGCCGCTCGGTGCAGGTCCACCAGTCCGGCGTGGTCCAGGAACGTCGCGAGGAACGACTCGAGGAGGGCGCGGACCGGCTTGGTCGAGTAGGTGGCCCTCTTGGTGGAGGCGTTGCTGCGGACGACGTGGGCGGCCAGGGAGGCGAGGTGGCGGTACAGGTCCAGTATGTGCTCGGACGTGTGGCAGAGCGAGCGGTCTATCCTTATCTGGAGGCAGCGGAAGGCGGAGAGCTGGAGGGAGGGAAGGAGGAGAGAGGTGGAGACCGTCTCGAGGTTCGCCGCGCCGCCGCCGCGGGGGAAGACTCACCCTGAAGGTGTAGGTCTCGATCCTGGCGGGTCCGAAGCGCTCGGCCTCTCGCGCAGCAACCGCGGGGTTGTCGAAGACGACGTGCGGCGGAGCTCCCCCCTCCTGCAGCCGCCCGGCGCCGTCTCCCTCCGTCGCCTCCAGCAGCCACCGCGTTTCGGCGACGGCGGCCGTCCCCGCGGAGGCGGCGTCGGAGGAGGTGGAGGACGGGGAAGATCCCGCCGAGGTCGAGGTGGTGATCGGCGAGGAGCCTCCTCCCGTCTTGGGAGAGCTGGGGGGCGTGGAGGTGGTCGAGGTGGGCAGTCGCCGCCGGCCTCCGGCTGCTCGAGAGGGAGTCCCTCCCATCGCGACCGAGGACGCCGGCGGAGTGACGACTCGCGGACGCCCGCCCCCGGGAGTGACCGGCGTAGGCCTGTCGCCGACCGCTCCGTCTTCGGGAGAGGAAGTCCTCAGGTCGGCCAGGAGTTGGGCCCTCTGCTCTTCCTTCCTCCTCCTCCCCACTCTCTGCCGCTTCTGCTCCGCAGCGTCCATGACGTCTCGTTCGACTGGAGCCGACGGCGGCGGCGGCGCCGCAGCCGCCAGACAGTCCCCGCCTCCCCCGTCAGCTGCCTCCAGACAGAGAGCGGTGGCGATTGGCTACGAGGCAGCGGGGCAGGGCGACGTATCTCCCGACGTAGGAGTGCAGGGCGAGGACGTCGCTCGTCGGGGGGGTCTGTGTGGTGAGGGTGTGCAGGTAGTCGAGCATGGAGACGGCCACGACCCGCCCGGACTTGGAGAGTCTGAGGGTGAATACGAGGTCGCCGGGGCTGAGGGAGCGCGCGGGCGTCTTGGCCATGATGAAGTCGAAGAGGGCGAGCGACTTCTTGGAGTCTTCGCTGAAGTGCTCGAGGTATCGCTCCGCCGTCCTCCTGTGCGCGGCGAGAGTCTCCTCGGCGGCGGCGACGCCGGGAGAGGGCGGCGTGATTCCCAGCGCCCCCGGCTTCCTCCCGAACTGCTTGGTCTTGGTGTCCAGCACCCAGTAGTTGTGGGCCACGGCGCCGCAGTCGGCGAGGAACCGGTCCGTCATGTCTCGCCGCTCGTCTTTGGGGTAGTTGTAGGAGGACAGCGCCACGAGGAGCGACTTCGCGGCGGTCCTCTCGGTCATGAAGCAGAGGTGCGTGAGGTTCTCGAGCAGGGGGAAGATGCCGTTGCCGGTGCAGGCGTGAGTGATGAGGATGACGTGCGGCAGCCAGAAGTGGTGCTGGTTCCAGTTCAGGATCTCCTGGAGCGCCGCCAGTTCGTGCTTCTTGCAGGCGATCAGGTCCTCCACGACGACGTTGCAGTTGCGCGCCTTCGCGGCCTCGGCCCAGGTGACCCGCTCGTGTCCCTCCGGCAGTTCCTCGCGCCTCGGGTTCCTGTCGTCGTTGACGATCTTGACCGGCAGCCGAGACTGGGCGGCAAGCAGTTCCCTGGCCGCGTAGGTCTTGCCAGAGTCCGTAGCCCCCACGAACATGATCCTCCTCAGCCGCCCGTCGCCGACGCCTCCTCCCTCCCTTGCCGCCGCGCCGCGTCCCTCTCTCCCCCGCCTACTGCTCCTGCTGCTCCGGCTCCTGCTGGCTGCTGGCGACGACGGGTGCGCCGGCGATCGGGACGTCGCCGTCGCCGAATGCGACGACGACGTCGATGTATTCTTTGGCGACTTCCGGCTGACGCTCTTCCCCTCCGTCGCAGTCGCCGCCGGCCGCGACCTCCGAGTCCTCCGAGTCCGACTCGTCGCCCCATTGTCGGCGCCCAGTTCTGCGCTTCTGGAACCTGGTGTTCCGCTTCCACGCTCCGCGGCGAGAGAACTTGCCGCCGCCCTGTGGCCGGACATCTCCCTCGGCGAAGGCCTGCGCGCGCTTCCGCTGCTGCCTCAGCTCCTCCCGCTCCTCCGAGATCTTGATCTCGCGGCGGAGCTTCCTCTCCTCCAGCTCGGCGACGCAGTCGCTCGCCTCCCTCAGCCGCGCCGTGAATTCCACGCTCTCGAGCTGCTCCAGGAAGTGACCGAGCTTGGAGATGAACCCGTGGTAGTCGCGACGGTATCCGTCCTTTCCCTTCCGGTTCGGACCTCCCGCGTCGGCGTTGACCGTGGTGCGGAGCTTGATCTGGACCTGGAGGCGCGGGCGCGCGTCGTGGGGAAGAAGGGAGGGGGGGAGTGAGTCTCGCGAGCGGCCCTTCCTCCGTCAGACTCTCAGTCGCTCACCTTGATGTCCGCTTCCGTGATGCTCGCCTCGGGATTCTCCAAGTTGTGAACGTAGAAGGCGTAGGTGGAGAGGACCAGCTCGAACAGAGTCGACTCGGCTCGTCCGTCCCTCCCGTCCCAGTCGCAGCGGCAGATGAGGTCCCTCCACTCGAGGGCCGACTTGACGGTGCGGGCGTTCCAGCGCCTCGCCAGCTCGGCGGCGGCGGTCTCCAGGCGGCCGACGACGAGATCGATGTCCTCGTAGTACGCGAGCAGTCCGTCCAGGGGGATGAGGGCCGCGCTCCTCTTGGTGACGGGCACGTGCGTCGAGGTGACGCCCGTCACCTGCACGCACTCGTGGACGGCGTAGCCGTACTCCCAGTTGGCGAGGTGGTTGTACTGCCGCAGGATGTCGCGGAGGTTCGGACTGGCTGGGGACGGCGGGGGGGAGGAGACCGTCAGCCGCCGCGGAAGCCTCACTCGGACGGGAGAACTCACTAACCTTGGATGACTGCGGTGTCGTTGGTGGCGAGGAAGTTGCAGGTGACGCCGGAGTCCTCCGCGGCCTGGCTCTGGTGCTTGTACAGGAACACGGGTCCCTCGTCTTCGGCGAACCCCTCGGCGACGCGCTGGCTCTCCATCCTCTCCAGCATCTTCGAGTCGACTGCGACGCCAGACCCACTCGCCGCTCCCCTATATATACGACGCGGGGGAGGGGGGAAATTTCGCAGGGCGGCGCGACGTCCGCCGCCGAGAGTCGTCGAGACAGACCCTCCGCCGCCGGCAGCCGCGGCGTCGAGCCTATCGCGGCGGAGGGGAGGAGGAGAAAGCTCCGTTCCATTCGACGCCCCCCTCCGGGAAGTGGCGGCAGGCGCAGTCCGGCACCGAGCAGTCGCCGATTCGGCAGCCGCGGCGCGAGCGAGGGGCAGCAACTCCGACCGAGACGCCGCGCAATCGGACGTCCGCCGCCGCCGCCTCAGCCGCGCCGTCGCCGAGACTCCTCTTCCCGTTCTCTGGCTGGCTGGGCGTCGTCCCTCGCGCGGATTCCCCCCTCCGTCCTCCGGCGGCAGTCGCCGCCGCTCCTCGCGGCAGACCGCCGGACAGATTTCCCCCGCCGCTCGCGGCGGCAGCAGCAGCGCGGGCGGGAGCAGCGTTTTACGGCGGCAGGCGCGGACAAGGCGGGAGACAGCGGGATAAGAATCGCCGCCGCACGCCGGAGGAGCGGCCGCCGAGCGGAAGTCCTCTCGGCGGCGGGTTCCGGCGAGCAGCCCTCCTCCCTGCTTTCCCTCTACTTCCCCGGAGGAGAGGCGGCCGGCGGCGGGAGGCAGGGCGAGAGGAGACTCCGCTCCGTCCCGTACCGCCTCCGGCGTCGGCCGCCGCGTCCCTCGTTTCGGACGGCAGCTGCGCCGGGGTCCGGAGACGGTCGGGGGACCGGCAGGCGCAGCCAGGGCGCGGGACAGCGACGGGGTGGGCTTTCTCCGCCGCCTCCGGGGAGGCGACCGAGGCGCCTCTCTCTCTCCGGCGAAGCCTCCGAAGCGAGGGAGAAAGCCGCCGGGGCGTCGCACGTCCGGGGACCGAGCGGAGAGCCGCAGGGGGAAACGGCGCCCGGCAGACGGCGGCGGATCCCCCGCCGCGGCGAGAGTATAAGAGGAGGGGGAATTGCCGTCGAAGGCGCCAGTCCACAACAGCCCCCCCGCGACGGAAGAGATCCAGCAGCATCGGCAGCAGCGCCGACTTCAGTCACCCAGCCGACGACACCCGAGGTGAGTCGGCGTTTTTTTTTCGACACCGGAAGCGGGGCGGCAGAAGGAGTGGCGGCGCGGCGGGAGCAGCAGCAGCAGACGCGCTCCGGGGGCAGGTACGGCCCCCGACAGGGCGACGGCGTCGGCGGCGGCGGCGGCGGGAAGGGGCTAGCTAGGGGGGACACCCGGAGTGGATCGACTTTCAGGAGGGTCTCGCGAGGCCACTACCCCACCATGGCGTCTCTGCGGAAGGCCCACGCCCGCCTCTTCGGCCAGGAGTCCGTCTTCGTCATAGCAGGTACGCAGCAGTGCAACCCCTCCCGCCGGCCTCGCCGCCGGCGGCGGAGGCAGCGGCGGAGGAACCGCCCTCCTCCTCCCCCCTCCTCCTCACTCCTCTCTCTCTCTCTCTCCTCTCTCTCTGCCTCCCTCCGCCGCCGCCGCCGACGACGACGACTACAGAGCTGCCCGTCTCGGGGCGGTACTCGGGCATCGGCCAGGGGGTGCTGCGAGTCAGCGCCGCGGCCCCCGACGCGGCCAAGGCCGCCCACCTCCGCCGGGCGTACAAGCAGATGAGCTCGAGGTATCCGGGCAGGACGCTGTACGCGACGCTGACGGCAAACGTCGTGCTGAGGTCCACGACCCCCGGCAGCAGCAGCTTTTCGGTCTACTTCGGGCAGAGCTTCGGCTCCGCCCGGTCCATCTACTACGGCCAGGAGCACGACCGCGACAGCGGGCGCCTCCGCCGCCTCTTCGCGGAGTTCTCCCTGGGCGACCGCTCCGACCTCTCGCGACTCCCGCTCAACTTCACGCAGGAGGACTTCGCCGGACTGTACAAGAGGAACTTCGAGCGCAGCAACGTCGCCGTCCACCAGGTGATCTCCCTGGTCTACCTGTTCTCCGTCGGCCTGGAGAACTACGCGGAGGCGCGGCACGAGGACACGGACCGCCACCCGCTCCGGCTCTTCTGATCAGGCCCGCGGCCTCGACGACGACGACGACGACGACGACGGCGGCATGAGGGGAGTCGGCTGGAGAGAAGCGTTCCAGCTCCTCGGATCGTCGGAGGAGTCGTCCGTGACCAAGCTGCTGCTGGCCGACCTGGCGGCGGGCGCCGGCGAGGACCCCCTCGAGTCCTACCGGCGCTACCTGCAGGCCACGGTCAACGTTCGGGTGTCCCACGCCACCGTGTCCGGACTGGGAGGGAGGCAGCTGGCCCGGTTCTACAGGCTGGACGATCCGACGGCCTCTCCCATGTTCCTGGACTACGCGGACCACCGCCACCTGGCCTCGCTGGACGCGCTGTTCGGCAGGAGACTGGTGCTCGTGCGCAGCCCCGCGCGGTCGGGCGACTGGGAGCGCCTCTTCGACAACAGGATCATGGACCTGGCGCACGGCGACGACGAGGAGGGACCGCGCCCCGCCTCCGCGGATCCAGTCGCCGTGGGCGGGGGCGACGACCACGGCTACTGCCTCCCCGTCGTCGCCGACTACACGCGCGGAAAGCCCGTGGCCCTGTACGCGCTGGACTGCCACAGGAAGGGGAGGCCGCCCGGCATGGGGCAGACCGTCTGGCTCCTGTACCGACACCGCTCCCGCCACCCCGGCCTCCTCCTGAAGGAGCTCGACGCCTCGTGCGAGTCGTTCCTCGTGAGCCACTCCTACAGGCCCCCGCCGCCGCTGGAGCAGGTCTGTCGCTGGGGCGACGGCCGCTGCCTGGCCGAGAAGATCCGCTCCCTGCTGTCCGAGTTCTGTCCCCTCCCTCCCGACGCCGGCCCCCCTCCTCCCCCGCACGCGGAGCACGACGGCAGCTGCGCCAGCCTGGAGGGATTCCTCGAGAGCGCCGCTCGCGCCCACGCGGCCGTGGGCAGGCCCTTCGTCCTCGCGGCGCACCTGGGAACCCGTCCCCGGAAGAACCGGACCACGGACCCCCAGCACCAGTTCTTCTCCGTGCTCGTCGTGGCCCACGACGGCGACTCCTCCGGCGCGGAGAGGAGGCCCCGCCCCGCGATGATGTCCATGCCGGTGGTGATGGTGTCCGTGGGCGGGTCCGTGTACCTGCCCGTCGACGCCTACGCCGACGTGGTCCGCTTCCCAAGGATCTGCGACCGCCGCGTGTTCCCCCGCCACGAGTCGCTGCCGGGACTCGAGCACCCCGGCCGCAGACGGACGGCTCCCGCCGCTCCTCCCGCCCGCGCAGTCCCCTCCGGCTTCCCCGACGAGGACTGCTGCAACCCCTGCAAGAACGCCGGGGCGTACAGGGACAACATGGGAGACGGCGGACGCCAGCGGCTCTTCCGCATGCAGCTCTCCACCTACGACTGCCTGCACCTGCTGGGACTGGACACGGAGGAGCACAGGAGGTCGGTGCGCGAGGCCTGCCGCCTCTCGAGCTGCTCCTACGACGCCGAGTCGTGCACGAGCCAGACCAAGAGCGAGGCCGCGCAGCCGGACCTCCACTACGACTTCCAGCCCCTGGGCGACGCGCCCCTGCCGCGGCGCGTGGTCGGAATCCAGACGCCCGTGCTGCTGGGCGTGACCGACGCGCTGGACCTGGACGACGGGCTCGACCCCGAGATCCTGACCTGCGAGGCCGGCGGCCACGAGGAGCTGGTCGTCGCGTTCGCCGACAGCATCCTCCGGCGCCGCGACCGAGCCGTGACGGCCAAGTACGGGGTGCTGTCCGACCTGATGGCGGCCAGCGACGCCTTCAGGACCGCGTTCTTCGCCTTCCACGACGCCGAGGACGCCGCAGCGGCAGCCGCGGCAGTTCCCGCCTCCGCCGCGGCCCCAGACCCCGTCGCGGAGGACGACGACTCGGACGACGACGACGACGCCGACGACGACGACGACGATCCCCTGTTCGTCACCCTCCCTCCCACTCGCGGCAGCAGCCGGCGGCGGCAGCAGGACCTCTCTCCCGAGGGCGAGGCGAGGCGGCGGGCCTCCCGCCTGGGCTCCGCGTGGCGCAACACCCTGTTCGGTCGGCTGGAGCAGAACCTGACGGCGCTGGCGAACCGCTTCGTGGTGTGGGGATTCAACTGCGAGGGCTACGACCTGCCCCTGATGGCGGCGACCCTCTGCACGACGCTGCAGGAGCGCGGCCTGGGCAGGGTGCGGATGCAGCGCGAGGGGACCAAGGTGCGGTGGCTCAGCGCGGACCAGATCACCTTCCACGAGGTCCGCCGCCTGCTTCCCGCGGGCACGAGCCTGGAGAAGTTCCGCGCCATGTGCCGCCTCGAGGACTGCTCCAAGATGATCTTCCCGTTCGACCTCCTCGACGAGTCGCTCGAGTTCCTGCGAGCGCGCTCCCTGCCTCCCGACGCCCGCGACTGGGCCAGTCGCCTGACGGGCGAGGCGCCCGCCCAGTCCGAGGTGGACGACGCCAGGGCCCTCTTCGACTCCCTCGGCATGTCCAGCGTCTCCTGCTACCTCCAGCACTACCTCAAGATGGACGTGCTCATGCTGGCGCGCGGGGTGGACTGCCTGCGCGAGACCTACTTCGACCTGCTGGGCATCGACCTGGTGGACGTCAACCGGGCGACCGTCTCGTCCCTTGCCGCCATGGGCGCGCAGCGGCACCTCTACCTCAACCGGCGCGTGGGCATGTTCTCCCACGACGACAGGCGCGTCTACAGCCTCCTGCGACAGGGTCTTCGAGGGGGACTGACGGCCGTGTACCGCACCATAGCGGGGGCCGACGCGGACTACGCGGACTCGGTCTGGCTGCACCGGCGCCAGGCCGCCTGGGAGGGCCGCGAGGAGACGCGGTCCGACGGCGAGATCGAGCGAGAGCTCAGGGGACTCAACGCCCACAGGCTGCCCCCCCCTCCGCCGCGGCGACAGCGGCACCCGCCCGGAGGCGGAGGAGGAGGAGGAGGCGACGACGACGGCGACTTCGGCCCCCAGCCCGACTCGGTCCTGAACTACTACGACATGGTGGGGCTCTACTCGTGCGCAGGTGAGAGGGACAGGCGTCCGCCGAGCGCGCGGCGCGAGGGGGAGGGGATCGGCGTCGCCGCTGCGCGGCGCCGGAGCGGCGCCCGCTGCGCGGGCGCGCGCTGGGGGAAAGGAGGGGGGGGGAGGAAGGGGGGAGGGAGGGGAGGAGGAGGGAGGAGGGGGCGGCTCCGCCGCCGCCGACGACGACTGCCCTCCCGACGCGAGGACGCCCGAGGTCCCCCTCGACGCTCCCCCCTCCCCCTCCTCCTCCTTCCCCTCCCCCTCCTCCTCCTTCCCCCTCCTTCCTCCGCCGACGACGCCGCCGCCGGAGCGGAAGTGGGTCGCCGGGGAGCCGCGCCTCCCCGGCGCCTTCGCCTCCGTCGCGGGGGGCGGCGAGCGAGACGACCGACGTCGCCTCTTCGCGTCGCGGGCGGCAAGAGCCTCACCTCTCTCTCTCTCTTCGCAGCCGCGCGCTCTCTGCCGTACGGCACGTGCGTCCTCTACACCGGCCGCGGCAGCCGACGGGGAGGAGGCGGAGGCCGGGAGGAGGAGAAGGAGGAGCTCGTGCTGGAGAGGGACGGGGCGACGTCGAGACACCCCGGCACCGACTGCCAGGAGTCTGCCTTCGTCCAGTGGCTGTCCTCCTGCGCGCTTCCCGAGTCCAGCAGGATCCTCAGCGACTGGACGGCGGGTCCCGGACAGACCTGCTTTGGCTCCGACTTCAGGCAGAGGATCGACGCCGTCGCCTGCGTGCCGCCCCGGCGTCGCGAGGCCGGCGGCGGCGGTTCGGGAGGAGGGGGGAAGACGCGCCTCGCCTTCGTGAACTACCACGGACAGAGATTCCACGGAGACGGAGACCACCTCCCGGGATGTCCCAGGCGGCCGCGGCGGCGGCGGCGTTTTCCGCGGCGATGCTGCTGGGGCGCTGGGCGGGCAGCTTCCTGATGCGGGTGCTGCGCCCGACGGTGCTGTACCCGGCCGCGCTGGCGCTGGCGCTGCCCGGCTTTGGGCTGTACTGGGGCGTCGCGACCCCGGCCATCGGCATCGCCGGGCTGTTCGTGATCGGGT
>JANYJG010000076.1 GCA_025358515.1 Chloroflexota bacterium | reverse complement strand
CCCGCATCCGCGGCTGCCAGGGCTGCCGCCAGCGATGTCTCGTGGTCCGGATAGCCGGCCACAACATATGGAATGAGCGCCGCGCGGCCGTCCGCCGCGGCCAGCCGGAACGCAGCCCCGATCCGGCCGGCGCCGGCGGTGTCGTTGGGTCCGGAGAGGGTAGGCGCGGCCGCGTTTGTGGGGTATACCGCGGCCGCGCCATGGGTTGCGACGGAGCCGATGACGGGCGACGAAGGTTGCCCCGCTCGACCGGTCATCGTTTCGCCTCCTTGAGTCCCAGTCCCGCTAGGCTTTGGGTCTCGCCCAACGTCGCTCGGCTTTGGGTCTCGCCCAACGCCGCTAGGTCCTTGTCACCGCGGCCCGAGAGGCCGAGGACGATCACCGCTTCCCGGGGCAGCTCGCCGTCCCGTCCGCCGGCGCCGCCGCCGCCGCGAGAAGCCGCACGTCGCGCGGTTCGTGCCAGAACGTCCGGAAGAGCAGCGACCGCGTGCGCAGATTCGACCGCGGCCAGGATCCCTTCCGTTCTGGCGACCTGCCTCACTGCGGTTATCGCCTCCACGTCCGTCGCGGACGACACCGTGATTCGGCCGGCCTGCATGAGCGCAGCCAGCTGTGGGCCGATGCCGGGGTAGTCCAGACCCGCGGAGATCGAGACCGCCTCGATGACCTGGCCGTCCGCGTCCTGGAGCATGTAGGACCGCGAGCCGTGAAGGATGCCCGGCGTTCCGCCGAGCAACGCCGCCGCGTGATGTCCCGAATCGAGCCCCTCCCCCGCCGCCTCGGCCACCGCGAGTCGGACGGACGGCTCGCCGATGAATCGGCTGATCAGGCCGAGGGCGTTCGAACCGCCGCCGACGCAGGCGATCGCCAGGTCGGGCAGCCGTCCTTCGACGCTCATGAGCTGAGCCGCCGCCTCGTCGCCGATGACACGCTGGAAATCTCGGACAAGCATCGGGTACGGGTGCGGGCCCATCGTGGAGCCCAGGCAGTAGTGCGAGGTTTCGACGTTCGTCACCCAGTCGCGCAATGCCTCGCTGACGGCATCCTTGAGCGTGCCGGATCCGCCGTGGACCGGCCGAACCTCCGCTCCCAGCGCCTCCATCCGAAGGACGTTGGGGGCCTGGCGGGCGATGTCCTCAACGCCCATATGAACGACGCATGGGATCTCGAGCAGGGCGCAGGCCGTTGCCGTGGCTACGCCGTGCATTCCCGCGCCCGTCTCTGCGATGACGCGACTCTTGCCCAGACGTCGCGCCAGCAGAACCTGACCCAGGGCGTTGTTGAGCTTGTGGGCCCCGGTGTGGTTGAGGTCCTCGCGCTTGAGGTAGAGGTGGATCCGATCCGGCAGACGATCGCGGTCGCCCGCTAGCCCCCGCGCTGCCTCGAGCATTTCCGCCCCGAGTCGATCGGCGCGGTAGATGGGCGTGGGGCGGCCGCCATACGAGAACTGCATCTCACGCAGTTCGGCCCAGAAGCGCGGGTCCTGGCGCGTTTGGGCCCAAGCCGCTTCCAACTGATCCAGCGCCGCGACCAGGGTCTCGGGTACGTAGCGTCCACCGAAGTCGCGATCGAGGCCCCACTTGCCGGCGGTGTCCGGCTCAAGGAGCGGCTCTGGGATCGGCGTGGGCCGGACACGGACGTGCGGACGGTCGAAGCGAGCGGCCCGGGCGCGCTTGATGAACAAAGCCACGCGAAGAGGATCTTTGAGTGGGCGCTTTCCCGGCCGGCGCGGCGATTCCACGCCAGAGGCCACGTCGACGCCGATCGCCGGCACTTCCAGCACGGCGTCGCCGACGTTCGCGGGCGCCAAGCCGCCGGCCAGGACCACGGGGATCTCGCGAGCTACGGCGGCCGCGATCTGGCGGGAGACGCCTATGCCGGTACCGCCCGGCATTGGACCGCCGGCAGTATCGAGAATGAGGCGCTCGGTGCCAACCGCCAGGTACGCCTTGCCTGCCTCGATGGCGCTGGCGGCCGCTGAGTCGGCACTGGCCGCTGAGTCGGCGCTGGCGGCCGCGGAGTCGTTGCCGGTCGGGTCGGCAGCCCGGCTTCCTTCGGCCGGCAGATGCAGCACTTTCCAGACCGGCCGGCCGGCGGTCGCGACAGCCGCCACGGGCTCGTCCCCGGAGAGTTGGACCGCGTCCGGGTCGCAGGCCGCGATTGCCGCGGCGGTGTCGGCGGCGGAGGCATCCGCCAGCACTGCCACTATCCGGGGCCGCTTGCCGGCGGGGGTAGCGGCGCGGATCAACGCCGCGAACTGCCTGGCCTCTGCCAATGTCAGGCATCGAGGAGAGCCCGGAACCAGGTTAAGGCCGATGGCATCGGCACCGGCGCGGATCGCCGCCAGCACGCCCTCGACGTCGGTTACGCCGCATATCTTGACGAGCGGAAGGCGCGCCTTTGCCGCCACGTCACGTGGAACCGACCCGGCGTTCACGAATGCGCGGGCCGCCGCGGCCGGGTCGGCCGAGCGCATCAGGGCCTCCCCGATGAGGGCAGCATCGATTCCGACCGCCCGCCAGCCGACCAGCGTTCGGGGCTCGCCAACGCCCGACTCGCCCACCACCAGCCGATCGTTCGGCACGCGCGCCCGCAATCGAACGCATCGCTCCGGGTCCACGCTCAGGCTGCGGAGATCGCGGTTATTGAGCCCGATGAGGCGGGCATCCGTGGCCAGGGCGGCCGCGAGCTCACGCTCGTCGTGGGCCTCGACCAGCGGCTCCAGGCCCAGCTTGAAGGCAAGAGTCACGAAGCGGGCCAGCTTCCTGGCCGGCAGCACCGACGCCAGTAGTAAGACCATGTCCGCGCCGGCGGCTCGGAGCACTGGCAGCTGGCGCTCGTCGACGACGAACTCTTTGGCCAGCACCGGCAGCGTCACCGCCGCGCGAACGGCGCGCACATCAGCCACGGAGCCACCGAACCAATGCGGCTCGCACAGCACGGATATGGCCGAGGCGCCACCGGCCTCGTAGGCGCGGGCGAGCGCGACCGGATCCGCATCGGCGGCGATCACCCCAACGGACGGCGAGCGGCGTTTGACTTCGGCGATCAAGTGCAGGCCGGGCCCCGCAAGGCGTTCCGCGATCGGCCGTGGCGCACCGCCGGGACTCTTGGAGAACTGGGCCGCATCCTGAGCGAGAGATCGGTAAGTGCGCACTCCGAGTTCCAATTGGACGTCGGCGAGACGCCGCGCGGCGATCTCCGCCACCACGCCCGAGCGGGGCTTGGACTTGCGAGTGGGGCTTTCGATGGTCATGCCGGTGTGGCCTCCGTCGCTCGAGTGTCCGGTGCGGCCGGCTGGGCCTGGGTCGCGTCGTTGGCGATCTTCGCCCCGCGCAGCCTGGTCAGCAGCGCCGTTGCCGAGCCGCCGTCGATCGCCGCGGCGGCCAGCCTCAAACCCTCCCTCAACCCTGAAGCCCGACCCGCAACCAGGAAACCTGCCGCGGCGTTGAGCAGAACCACGTCGCGACCCGGACCGTGTCTACCGCCCAGGATTGCCTCGATAGCGGCGGCGTTCTCGGCCGGCCCGCCGCCCTTGAGTGCGGACATCGGCGCCGGGGTCAATCCCAGATCCGCGGCCACGACCGCATGCCGCGTGACGCCGGATGGAGTGACGTCGTAAAGGACGCCGGTGCCGTCCAGCGGCAACTCGTCGATGCCGTCCCCGTGGACGACCAGGGCTCGCTCGGCCCCGAGCAGCCGCAGGACCTCCGCCAGACGTGGGGCCGCGGCGGCGTCGCCGACACCCACGACTTGACGCCGCGCGCCGGCCGGGTTCGTTATCGGGCCGAGCAGGTTGAATGCGGTGCGCACACCGATCTCTCGGCGAGTCGGGCCGGCATGCTTCATCGCCGGGTGATAGCCGGGGGCAAAGAGGAACGCGAAGCCGTCCGTACCCAACGCCTGAGCCGCTTCCTGCGGGTCCTGGTCGGTTCGGACCCCGAGCGCTTCGAGGACGTCCGCGGAACCGCAGGCGGAGGTTACGGCCCGATTCCCGTGCTTGGCCACCGGAACGCCACCGGCGGCGATGACTAGCGCCGCTGCGGTGGAGATGTTGAATGTGCCGCTGTGGTCGCCCCCGGTGCCGCACGTATCGATGGCGTCGTCCGGCGCTTGGACGCGCACGACGCGTTCACGCATAGCCGAGGCAAAACCCGCCAGTTCCCCGACCGTCTCGCCTCGCATCCGCAGGGCCACGAGCATCGCCGCCAGTTGTGCAGGCGTGGCCTCGCCGTCCATCACGGAACCCATGGCCGCACGGGCCTCCTCCATCGAGAGCAGCTTGCCCTCGATGATTGCGGCCAGGGCGTGCTTCACCAACTCGCTCATCGGACGACCTCCGCGCGACCGGCCAGACCGGCCAGCCCGGCCAGCGCGAATGAGCCCGACGCGTGATCCAGCACGGCTGCCCCGCCCTCGCCCGCCAGGCGCAGGAAGTTGGCAAGGAGGTGCGGGCCTTGCGGCGTTAGAACGGATTCGGGGTGGTATTGAACGCCCTCGATAGGCGCATTGAGGTGCCGAATTCCCATGACCACGTAGTCCTCCTCGGTGCGGGCCGTGACGATCACGTCCGCCGGTAGGGTTTCCGGGGCCACGCTGAGGGAGTGGTATCGGGCGGCCATGAACGGGTTGGGCATACCTGCAAGCAGACCCTTGCCGTCGTGGCGAACACTGGATGCCTCGCCGTGGACGAGCGTCGGCGCTCGCCGGATCTGCGCCCCCAGAGCCTGGCCCATGGCCTGCATTCCCAGGCACACGCCCAGGAGCGGGATCTTGCGGTCCAGCGCAACGCGGACGGCGTCCATCGAGACGCCCGCCGAGTCCGGGTCGCCGGGCCCGGGCGAAATGATGATGCCGCGCAGGTTGGCCGTCGGGTCGGCCGCCAGGGCTTCGATGCCGGCGCGGTCGATGGCATCGTTGCGCACCACGCGGACGTCGGCGCCGGTCGCCTCCAGAGCCTGGACCAGGTTGAACGTGAACGAGTCGTAGTTGTCGATCATGAGGATCATCGGGACGTCTCCGTTGGGGCTGCGCCGGGCCGGCCCGCCACGTCGCCGGCCGCCACGCCAACCGCCACGCCAACCGCCACTCGAGCGGCCCCATCCGAGTGAGTGCCTGCCTCTCCCCGGGCTTCGGCAATCGCCATCTCCAGGGAGCGTTTCATCGCGCCGGCCTTGTGTTCCGTCTCCTCGAACTCGCGCTCGGGAACGGAATGGGCAACGATGCCGGCGCCGACGGTGGCGTGAATCAGGTCGCCCTTGATGACCGCGGATCGGATCGTGATGGCGGTGTCGAGGTTGCCGTCGTAGCCAAGGTAGCCGACGGCACCGCCGTACAGACCGCGCCGCTCGCGCTCCGCCTCGGCGATGAGTTGCATGGCCCGAATCTTGGGCGCGCCCGAGAGCGTTCCGGCCGGGAAGATGCTGCGCAAGGCGTCGAGAGCGTCCAGACCGGGCTTGAGTCGCGCTTCCACGTTGCTCACCAGGTGCAGGACGTGGCTGTAGCGCTCGACTGCCATGTACTTGGTCACGGCCACCGTGCCGGCCCGGGCCACGCGGCCGAGGTCGTTTCGGCCCAGGTCCACGAGCATCACGTGCTCGGCCCTTTCCTTTGGATCGCGCTCCAGGGCATTGGCCAGGGCGTCGTCCTCGGCCGGGGTAGCGCCGCGGGGCCGCGTGCCGGCGATCGGGTGAGTGGTAATACGATCGCCTTCAACGCGAACCAACAGCTCCGGGCTCGCCCCGACGACGGAGAATTCCGGCATCCGGACGAAGAAGAGGTATGGGCTGGGGTTCACACGGCGGAGAGCGCGGTACACCTCGACGGCATCGAGCGGCGCGCCATCGATGACGGGGCGCTCGAAGGTCTGGCGACGGGCCACGACTATCTGGATCGCCTCGCCGGCCGCGATTGCCTCCTTGGCCGTCCGAACGGCCGATTCGTACTCGTCCCGCTCCATGCTGACTTCGATTTGCGTAAGCCCCGGGCCGCCCCTCTCGTCGGGGGCCACGGCACCGGCGGCTGCTGCACCGTCGAGCGTTCCGGCCTGGCTGCGCCGGGTCAGGCTCGCCATCTCGAGTTCGGTCGGTCGACCCGTTCGTTCGAGCGCCTCGAAGATGGCCCGCTCGGCGATGGCGTATCGGCCTTCCAGGTCGGATGTCTCCACATGCAGAGCCGCAACGGCAGAGAGGGTGTGGGTCAGATGATCGAAAACCAGGACCAGATCCGT
Organism: Chloroflexota bacterium; assembly: GCA_025358515.1. Lineage (GTDB taxonomy): Bacteria > Chloroflexota > Limnocylindria > Limnocylindrales > CSP1-4 > Fen-1039. Next base: position 29,288 of record JANYJG010000076.1, on the reverse strand, counting down.
CTCCTGGAACGCGGCCATTGGCACGCCGACGGGGTCTCGGTCCGGCAGTGGAACGCTGGGCTCGAAGCAGGCTGCGGCGTCGTACGACAGGGCGCCGACCGCGCCGCCGGGGAACCGCGGAATGTCCTCGTTGGGAAGGATGCGGCGCTTAGGAAGGAAGCGGCGGAGCGCCACCAGTGGATCCGGGCCAGGGATCGTCTCAGTTGGGAGGTCGGGGCAGAAGTCGGTCACGCCGACGGGCCGGGTCTGGATCGTGGCCATGCCGTCACGGACCGTCAGCAGCCGGCGTGGGCCCACGCCCATGAACGAGTAGCGGCCCAGCCGCTCGCCGCCCTCGACGGACTCCAGCAGGAAGGCCGGGCCGCCGTCGTCGAAGCGCATGAAGGCGCTCATCGGCGTCTCCAGATCCGCGTTCCGGGTTGCGGTCAGCAGGATGGTATCGGCGGAACCGGACAAGCGCCGGACCTCGCCGAGACTGAGCGGATCGGTTGATGCCATCGCCGTGTTGCCTTTCTCGTGCCCCGGCCCCGCGGGTGGCGGGGAATCAAAAAGACCCTTCGTCAGGGACGAAAGGCCAATCCTTCCGCGGTGCCACCCACATTCGGCGATGCCGCTCTCTTGGCCGACGGGCCGGGCTCTCGCGTTGCGGCTCCGGCGCGGTTTCCCGCTCCTGCCGGCGCGACTCCCGCCGATCGGTGCTGCCCTTTATCGCTGGCGCTTTGCGCCGGAGCCTACTGGCGAACCCTGGAAGTTCGCGGTTTGGTCCGGAGGCTCACGGGGCCATTCACTCCTGTCGCCGTCCCAGCTTCCACCAACCGCTGGGTCTCTGTTTCGGCAGACGGGAGGTACTCGTCCCGATCATCGCCCGTATTCGTAATGTGGCGGGAGTCTAGGGCGAACGGCGGCAGGGTGTCAAATGGCGTCGCGCAAGGTGAGGGACCCCTACCAGTATTCCTCCGTGTGGAGAGTGCCGATATCGTGGCCCTTATCGCGGGTGAAGCCGCGGGCCTCGGCCCAGCCGATAACCGTCTCGATCATGCCGGGGTTGCCGCACAGGAAGATGTCGAAGTGGTCCGGCGTAAGCGGCAGGCTGGTTGCCTCCTCGATCGCGCCCGAGGCGATCAAGTTCTGGAGGTAGCCGCTCTTGCCTTTCCAGGTCACGTCTTCCTGGGGCCGAGTGATCACTGGAATGTAGTGGAAGTTAGGGCAGTGCCGGGCCAGGCCGGTCAGCTCGGTGCGATAGCCCAGGTCCCACGAGAAGCGGGCGCCGTGTACGACCACGAACTGGCGCGGCCCATTACAGACCAACTCGCTGCGTAGCATCGACATGTACGGCGCCAGGCCGGTGCCGGTCCCGATCATCAGGATGTGCTTGCCAACGGCCTTGTCCAGAGTGAAGACGCCGACTGCCTTGGGCCCCACGTAGACCCGATCCTTGACCTTGAGTTTGAACAGACGGGGCGTCAGGTCACCACTTAAGACCACGGTCAGATAAAACTCCAGGTACTCGTCTGAGCGGCTCTCCGAGGCGATGGAATAGGCGCGGCGGATCATGCGTTCGGGGTCGGCGGAGGCTCGAGCGACCGAAGCGGCCTGGGCGTCCACTGCAGCGCGGCTTTCGGCAGTGCCCGCGATCTCGGTGGCGACAACCCTTGCCGCGGGAGCGTAGATGTGGCCGCCGGCTTCGACGCTCGGGGCGTCCGGGTCGGATTCATCGATACGCGGCTCGGAGGCCTTCAGACCCAGTACGACATACTGGCCGGCCTTGAACTCGAACGGCAGCTTGTCCGGGACGACTCGCATGATGACCAGGCCGGGTGCGACTTCCACCCGACTCGACACAGTTGCGTTGTACTCGGCCGCCATGCTGCTCTCCGATGCGCCGGCTGCGGGCCGGGTCCTGTCTGCCTCGACGGTACGTCCGCGCGCCCAAGTCTACCGACGGGAAGGACCTTATGTCGCCGTTGACGCTGGCCGGCGCCGGGTTAGTGCCCGGCCAGCTTCGCAACCGGCCCCGACGCCGCGATCACGCCCTCGAAGGCCGACCAGGGCACGACCACGACCGGCCTCCCATCGGCATACGGCGCGACCTGATATTCGGAGAAGGTGACCTTGAAGCCGGCCGTCGTCAGGGACCAATTGGAGAAGTTGGACGGCGAAGGCGACGTGCCCGACTCCACCGTGGCCGGGTCGTAATGGCTCCCGAGGTAAGTCGCCAGGAAGGTCCTAGATCGATCGGACATGATCGCCAGCGCCCCACCCGTGTCGGCGAAGACATCGGCCAGCCCCATCCGCGACCCGGTCCCTAGGTCGTAGGTGATCGTCTCGATGTTCGTCGTGGGAGCGGTTTCTGAGACGTTGTCGACCCAGGTCAACGAGAAGCTGGCGAGCGTGGGCGAAACCATCTCGACGAAGAAGTTGCCCGTGAGCTGGTTGACCTTGCCCGAACCCGATTTCACCGCAGCGGGACCGACCTGCCACTGGGCTAGGCGATCCTGCACTTCGGAGGCGATTTCCGCATTCATGGCATCGGCCAGCGGCGTACTCGACGGCGCGAACTGCGGGTAGTACAGGACCGCGGACCACACCCCTCGCGGATCCTTGGCCTGGGCAACGCCCTTCCGGATGGCCGGAGCATTAGGCGGGAGCACGACGGTTACACCCGGAGTGGGAGTTGCGGTCGGCTGTGCCGGAGGGAGCGTTAGTTCCGGGACATTCGTCGGCGATCCGGCGGCAATCGCGCTCGGTGGTACCGGCGAAGCGTCGCTGGGAACCGCAGAAACTAGGAGGGTCATCGCCACGAACACTCCCGCCAGGGCCAGACCGACGATGCCGACGATCGGCAGGACGTCCAAAATCCGCTGGGCGATGGAGCTTCGCATGGCTGGAGTATGCAGGAGCGAGGCTGCAGACGCCACTCAACGGTACCGTTGGCCGGCGCGGAACTCAGGCTGCGCGCGGGCTCGTCGGATGGCGCAAACTGTCTATCGGATGCAGTCACTACGACTGCCGATTGGGAGGAAACCCTATGCAGCGAACCGAATTTCAGGCGGGCCCGAATCAGACAATCGTCGTTTACTTCTCCGAGGACAACGCCGCCGAGATCGATCCGGCGCAAATCTTCGCTGAGATCGCGCAAGACGCCCAAGAACGAGCCGTCGGCGGCTGGCGAATCGTCTCGACCGCAGCCGTCCCAACGCGTCACGCTCAGGCCTTCATGGGTCGCGAGGGCAGCGGCTACGAGACGAAGGCCGCCGTCGCCGTCGTGTACGCACTCGCGTGACGACCCCCGCGGACAAATCGGTCCTCGCCGGCCTCCAGGCCGAAGCCGGGACATGGGCCAGGCAGCATCTGGCCGACGATTTGGTCGGCTGGCTGACAACTTTCGCCCCGGACGGCAGGGTCCAAACGTCGCCCATCTCGTTCCTATGGGATGGCAGCACGATCCTCATCTACAGCAAGCCGAACACCCCGAAGCTGCGCAACATCGCCGCCCACGCGGAGGTTTCGTTCAATCTGAACTCAGACCCTTATGCGGACCATGCCCTGGTCATTGAGGGCACCGCCGAGGTGGATCTGGCGGTTCTGCCTATCGACCGCCATGAGGCCTACGCCGCGAAATTCCGCGACGCGCTCGCCCACTGGCAGATGGACGAGACGGAAGCGCGCACGTACTCGGTGGCGGTCCGGGTTTGGCCTGCGCGGATCCGCGCCTGGTAGCCGGCCCCAAGCATCACCGTGAGCCCGGTAGCTCGAACGTCACCCTTGGGGAAGTAGAGCCAGCCAGTCGTCGGGGTTCCGGCACGCATAATCGCCTGGAGCGTGAAGAAACCGGGCGCGCTCTCGTTGACCACGGTGACGGTTCCCGTGACTGCGACCGCCGAGGCGGGCACATTGCACGTTGCGCCGGGCATCGGCTGGGACGCGTCCCGTGACTTGAAGGTCTTGGCCAACTTGCCGCCGCGGCCCAAGGGCGCGTTGACCCCGCTGGAACGGGCGTCGCCCTTGGGGAAGTTGATCGTCGATGTGGTTGGCGGCCGCCCACGGGGCCCAAATCGGCCAGTTCACGCTCAAATTGTTGGCGGAGAGGGTGAGATTCGAACTCACGGGACTCTCGTCCAGCGGTTTTCAAGACCGCCGCATTAGACCACTCTGCCACCTCTCCGCGGGGGGGCCGTGATCAGTTTACGCGTCGATACGTGTGGCGGCTCGCCTGTCACAGTTTCGCGGATTATGACCGCTCTAGCGTCGGGAGACAGCAGTGTCAACGCGTAGCCTTCTCGGCATCCTCAGACCCGTGAGGGTGGCCCGCAACCGCCATTGCGTGCGTCCTCGTCGCAACCCAGCTTGCGATCTCGGTCCGGCGTCCGGCACCAAGCCTGGCAAGGATGTGCTCCACGTGTGCGCCGACGGTTCTGGGCGCGACCGACAACTCCGCCGCGATCTCCGAGTTGGTCAGACCAGTGGCAATGAGCTGCGCGACTTCGAACTCGCGGGCGGTGAGCGGGTGCCAGGCAGATGCTCCGGCGTCATGCCGGCGATTGAGGTGGCCGAGCTCCTCGACCCGATCGAGAAGAGGCCGACTCCGCAATCGCTTCGCGGCCTCGCGGACACCCGAAATCAGACTCGCCGCGTCGACGAATCGACCGGAGTGCATCAGGCACCCCGCGAGATCGAGGCGCGCCCAGAGCAACTCCCAGACCCGGGTCCGTGCATCCCAGCCGCGGACGGCCCGCTCGAGCGACTCGCGAGCGGCGACGGTCGAACCACCCGAAAGGCTCAGCAAACCCATGGCGTGGTCGAGAACCGGCGAAATGTACCACTCGCTCTGACCCAGGAAGTCGGTCGCTTCGGCCAGCCAGCGTTCAGCTTCGCCGCGACGTCCGGCGGTGATTCGGGCTCGGGTTCCTGTTACCACGAACGGCGCAAATCTCCCCCGCTCGCCAGTGCGTCGGGCGAGCTCTAGGGCTCGTTCGCTGCGTACTATTGCGTCCTCATGGTCACCCACGAGGATCGACAATTCGGCCAGGCCCCAGGTAGCGGCCAGTATGAAATCGGGAGCGCCGAACGCCTCGCCGAACGCCTCTGCCGTCCGCAGATGCCTGGTCGCCGGTTCGACCTCACCCCGACCGAGCGAAGTGTAGCCTAGGGGCCAGCGGGCCATGCCGGCCGCGCGATTGCACCCTCGGTCGGCGAGGGCGTGCTCCCCGAGGGTGACGGCCTCATCCCACCGTCCGTCCGCCCATGCCACCAGCGCTCCGGTCGCGGCCAAGATGTGGGCGCAGTGGGATTGCTCGATCGCGTCGGCGTAGCGAAGTCCAGCGTCGATCCAACCCGCGGCGCGGCGATAGTCCATGACCCGCGTCGCCACGACGGCAGCGTCCCGGTAGGCGGTGATTCCGGCATCCTCGAAGCCCCGATTTTGCGCCTCGTGTGCCACCGCAGCCATTCGATCGAGTCCGGCGCGCACATGCCCCTCGACCACGTCGACCATCCCATCGAGCGAGGACGCCTGTAGGAGTCCGTCCCCGTCGCCTGCCTCCTGCGCGGCGTGCCGACCGGATTCGAGGGCGGCGCGAGCCCCCTCGAGATCAAGCATCTCGATCAAGACCTGGGCGAGTTCCATGAACATTGCGCCGCGTACGCGGCTCGCAGGCGGGCCGGACGGGAGCAAGTCCACTTCGGCAAGGGCCGACGTGATAGCCCCAAGGCGCGCTCCGACCGGCCGAGCGCTGCGGCGTGCCATCCAGGCGAGGGTCACCAGTTGACCTGCCGCGCCGATCGGGTCTCCTGCCCGAGCGTAGCGCTTACGCGCCTCCCCGGCCGCCCATTCGCAGGCGTCGATCTCCTCGTTCGCGGCGGCTTCGACGGAGAAAGCCCCGAGGATCTCCGCCTGCTCGGCCAGAGGGAGGTCGGCGGGCATGTTATCAACGGCACGGCGGTACAAGTCGAACGCTTCGCGGTGCGATGACAGCCGAGCCGCCATCCTGGCCCCTTTAAGGGCCGAACCGAATGCCTGGACCGGCATCCGTGCCCGCTCGTAGTGGAGCGAGGCATGGATCTCCGACGCGCCCTCCAGCTCCTTCCCGAACTCACCGGCGCGAGCGTGCAGTCGGCGCCGCTGGCCCTCGGGCAGGCTGCGGTAGAGAGCATCGCGCAGCAGCTGATGGCGAAAGTCGAACAGCCCGCGAGGCCCAGGTGGGGCGAGCACGTGCTGGTCGACGAGTTCGCGCAGCGGTCGGTCGAGGGACTCGGCGGGCACTTCCATGATGCCCGCAAGAACCTCGGGGACGAAGCACCGCCCAATCACAGCGCCGGATAGGGCGACTGCTTGGGCATCCGGGGAGAGCCGGCTGATGCGCTGGAGGATCGCATCCTCAAGGGTGTCCGGGACGGCAGCGTTGCGGATCGCAACGCTGTCCGTTTGTTCCTCCGGGGAGATCGCCCCGAGCAGCTCTTCGATGTGAAGCGGAACGCCGTCGGTCCGCGCGTAGATCGCGGCCACCACGTCGCGCGGAGCCGGCAGACCGGTGCCGAGAATGAGCGTCGTCATGAGCGCCGTCTGCTCGAGGGTCAGGGGTGCGAGTCGCGCCTCCTCGGCGATGCGCTGTGTCAAGAGCCTGGCCCGCCACTCCCGCAGGAGGGCGCCCGGGGCGAGCTCGTCGGTGCGATAAGCGCCGACGATCAACAGCGGTCGATCGCGAGTAGCCCGCGCGAGCTCGGTGACTATATGGAGGCTCAGGTCGTCCGCCCACTGTAGATCGTCAAAAGAAAGCACCGTCGGCCCGTCAAGCGCGCCCACAATCAGATCGACGGCCTTGAGGGTGAGGGCTCGGCGCCCTTGCTGCGGAGCCGCCGCTGTCGCATCGACGAGCTCAAGGAGCTTGCGTCCTAGATCCGCCCACGCCTCCTCACGCGTCATCGAGCGCGCCATGTCGAGCAGCGACGCCGCCGGCACGTCGCTGTCCTGTGGAGCCAGGAAACCGGCCGCCGTTCGGAAATCCGCACCGTGGGCCATGGTCTCGATCGCCGCCATGAATCGCGACTTGCCGACGCCGGCTTCTCCGGCGAGCAAGAGGAACTGGCCGTGACCCGCCGCCGTCTCGGCAAGACGACGATCAGCCAGGTCGAGCAAGTCCTGGCGTCCGATGAGGGTCGGTGATAGGCGTGGACCCAGGCGTGTCATGAGCCCGAGTCTACGTCGCTGAGCCGGGCGGTCATCGGTTGAACGACCTATGTCCCGCTTGGTACGTCGCCGATTGCTGCGTCATATCGGTCGGGAGAACACGGGCTCCTCGGCCGGAATCACGATGACCGCGGGTTGCGACATCGCCACTCTGTTGTCCGAAGCGATCCGCAAGAGGAGAGACCGATGGCAAGGTTCATGGATGTTCATTCGGGGTTCGTGGGCGTGACGGAGCAGCAGCTGGAAGAGGCCCACAAACGCGATCTCGCGATCGAGGCAGACGAGGGCGTGCATTTCGAGCGCGCCTGGCTCGATCAAGAGACGGGCAAGGTGTTCTGCCTGGCCAGCGGACCGAGCCGCGAGGCGGTCCTACGAATCCACGAGCGCGCAGGCCATCCCACGAGCGAAATATATGAGCTCACGGTGGAGGTGGCGTGATGAGGCCCATGGAAACGCCTGACCCCTGGCCCCTCTGGCTCGCGAAGCAGCACAGGCGGAGCTTATCCACGAAGCCGAGCAGTACCGTCTCGCGTCCGCTCACCCGAGAGGGCTCGCCGACGGCCCGGCGACCCGGCTGCTCAACAGCAGTCGCCGTAGCATGGGACGGTGGTTCGCAGGCGTGAGGCGGGCGTTTTCCAGTCCTGAAACGCCCTGCAGCGACCCTCGCACAGACAGTGCCCCCTGCTAGCGACCAAAAGACCCGGCGGCTGACTGGATTGTGCGCAACCGAGACACGACTTAGAGGCGCTGCGACGGGCTCGTCCAATGGGGCCACTCGACGGTAGGCTTGAAGCCGGTGCGGAGGTATAGACCCAGGGCCAGTTCGTTCTCGGCCTCGACGCTAAGCTTGACGCGGCCGGCGCCGCGGGCGCGCAATTGGGCCACGCCCGACCGCAGGAGCTCGCGGCCCAGACCACGGCCGCGCCACTCTGAAAGAACGCCGACGAGAAGGACGTCGCCCACTGGCGCCGGGTCGCCCTCTTCTGGCGGCCCAACTTCCACTCGCACGAATGCGATCGGATCGTCGGGTCGATCGGCAGGTGCGACCAGGGTTAGCGTGGAAGGGTCGAAATCGAGACGGGCGTGGGCGTGCTCGATCTCCGCCAGGGCCCAAGAGGTGCCGCCGGGGTGGTCGACGAAGGCGGCATTGAGCAGGGCCACCAAGCTGGGCAGCGGCAGCCAATCGCCGAAGGTGCGCACGACGACGCCGGCCGACAAAGCCGGCACCGGTACGGCTGTCTCGGGCGCAAGGTACATGAGCCACATGCTGGAGCGGTAGGTCAGGCCCATCGCCGGAGCGAACGCCCGCCCGGCGCCGCTAAGGGGCACGTAGAGGCGAAGCTCGTCCGCGCCCGCCTTGGCGGCCAGATCCAAGCCGGCCCCAAAGAGCCGCCGTCCGTGGCCTCGTCGCCGAAACTCGGGATGGACGGTTAGATTGCCGCAGTGCGGGCTGACGAAACCGCACACAAAGTCATCCTCCAGGGCCACGGCAACTCCGTCGGGTGCCCCGAGCATCGAGTCCGCTTCGCGGTCGAGGTCCCAGGCGTTGAAGCCGGGGTAGGCGTCGACCTCGAGCGTCGCCTCCATGACCCGCTGCAGTGCGGGTTCGTCCTCCCTGCGAAGTGGCCTGATGCCGAAGCTCACTGACGACCGCCGTTCTTCGCGGAATTTAGAACTTCGATGGCCGCCGACGTGAGGTCCATCTGGCCGGCCGCGACCTCGACGGCTGCAATCGTAGCTATTTCGAGCGACGCTCGGGCCAACGTGATCGCCGCGTCGCGGTCGCGCCGCTCGTCGGGCGTCGACACTTGCAGGCCAAGCCGGCGCCGCGCCGCTCGGACCACCTCGAACAGCCGCAGTCCGGCCGCCATCCGCCCTTCCGCAACGTCGATGGCGGCCACGACATCGAGACAATCGACCTGGCCCTCAGCGTGCCCCAGGGCGACGCAATGCCTCAAGGCTTCCAGGCAGCACAAGCGTGAGTCCTCGAGCCGGCCGCGTCGTCGCTCCAGGATGGCCCGATTGATGATTGTCGACGTCTCGCCTCGAAGATCGCCCAGCCCCTGGAATACGCCGGCGGCCTCGCACAGCGCTAAATCGGCGTCGTCGAACCGATCGAGATTGCGAAGGGCGGTTCCGAGGTTCGTCAGGGAGGCCGCGAGGCCGCGCTCGTTGCCCGTTCCTCGGACCTCGGCCAGGCCGTTTTCGCCGTACCGGACTGCGTCATCCAAGCAGCCCATCGCCAACGCAGTAGCGCACAGGCTGTTGAGGGAGCCGGCCACGCCTTGTCGGTCGTCCAGGCCATGGCACATCGCGAGACATTGCTCGCCGAAGAGAATGGCTTCGGTGTAGTCGCCGCTACTGCGGGCGAGCGCAGACGCGCCTCGCAGAGCAGAGGCCCGCGTTCTCGAGGCCAACGGCGTAGATGCAGCCAGCGTCCTGCGCAGCCACGCCAACCCTTCTGTTACGTGGCCGCCCATGTACCAGTACCACCACAGGTCCGCGGTCATCGCGAGCGCCCCGTCTGGATCGGCTCCATCGCCGAGAGACCAGATCAGGGCCGCGAGCAGGTCGTTGTGGGCGCCGGCGAGGCGGGCCAGCCAGAACTCCTGTCGACTGCCGCCCCAGTCTCGTGCGGCCGCGACCAGACCGGCGCACCAGGCCGCGTGACGGGCTCTTGTTACCTGGCCCTCTCCTGCCTCGGCAAGCCGCTCCTCCGCATACTGCCGGACGGTCTCGAGGAGCCGGTACGAGGTGGGACCCTCCAGGCTGGGTTCTGCAACAACCATCGACTGGTCTACGAGGCGACACAGCGAGGCGAATGGATCGTCGTCGGGCTCCGCGTCGCCCCATACGGCGAGGGCCGCGCCAACGTCCAGCCGGCCCCGAAACACGGCGAGCCGGCGAAGCATTCGGCGTTCATCCGGCGCGAGCAGATCGTGACTCCAGTCGATCGCGGCACGCATGGTCCGGTGGCGCTCCAGGGCCGCCTCTCCGTGTCGAATTGGCAAGTCCATGCGCCCTTCAAGGCGTTCCAGGATCTCGGCCAGCGAGAGGCTCCGCAGGCGGGCCGCGGCCAGTTCGATGGCCAGCGGGAGACCATCGAGTCGGCGGCACAACGCCGCCCCAATCGCAACGGCATCCCCAGCCAGTACGAACCCGGGTCGGGCCGCGAGGGCCCTATCGGCCAGGAGCTGCATCGAGTCGGCGGCCAAGATCTCGGCGTCCGAGGCGGTCCGGGACGGCAACTCGAGGCCCGAGACGGTCCACGTGACTTCTCCTGGCGCACCCAGCGGTTCGCGGCTGGTGGCCAGGATCCGCACCCCAGGAGCGCCGGCCAGGAGCTGCGCACACAGCCCCGCGACCATCGGCAGCACGTGCTCGCAGTTGTCGAGCAAGAGGAGGCTGCGTCGGTTCTGCAGGTTCGACAGGATGCTGGCGACCAAGGACTCGCCGCGTCGCTCGCGGACATCGAGAACCTCGGCGATGAGACGGGTAACTGACCCACCCGGCGGCAGTGCGGCAAGCGCAACGAGATGCACTTCTGCCGGCCCCTGTGCCGCGACGGCGCGCGCCAGCTCGAGCGCGAGGCGACTCTTGCCGCAGCCTCCCGGTCCAACGAGGGTGAGCAACCGGGAGCGGACCAGCAGATCGTGAGCCTCGCGCAGTTCTCGCTCACGCCCCACGAAGCGACTGGTCGCAGCGGGCAGCCCGGCGGTCGGCCCCGCGAGGGTCGGGTCGTGTCGCTCGATAGCTCGCCGAAGTTCCAGCAAGGCTGCGTCGGGTGTGGTCGCGAGTTCGTCCGCAAGCGCGGCCCGCGTTCGATCGAAAGTGGCGAGGGCGTCGCTCGATCCGGTGCTGCGGTACTGGGCCAGCATGAGCCTGCCGGCCAGTCGCTCATCGGTCGGATCCCCGGCAACCAGCCCGACTAGTTCAGACACCACGAGTTCATGCTGCCCCCGGGCCAGGCACGAGTCGGCCCGATCTATCTGGGCCGCCCGTCGGAGAGTGTCCAGGCGGGTCGCCTCGGCACCGGCAATCCGCCCCGCTGCGGCGCCGTCGAGGGCGGGACCCCGCCACAGAGCCAGCGCAGTGGCAAGCTGCGAGGCCGCGACTTCCGGCTGCTGTTCCAGCAACCCGTGCGCTTCCCGGACCGCCGCCTCGAACCGGCGAGCATCGATTTCCTCGGGCCGAGCCACCAGGCGATAGGCCGTTCCGGAGGTGAGGATCCGCCCTGGGAGTATCCGGCGGAGGCCCGCGACCTGAGCTTGCAAGGCGTTCTCGGCAGTTGCCGGGGGCTCGTCGCCCCACAGCTCGTCGATGAGTCGGTCCCTCGACACGAAGCGGTCGGCTTCGACCAGGAGTGCGGCTAGCAGAGCCCGCGGCCGGGGTCCTCCGAGGCGCAGCGACACGCCGTCTTGGAACACTTCCAGCGGCCCGAGGACCAGGAAGTCAAGGCCCATACCCTTCCTTTCGTGTAAGCCTGTGGCTGGCTGAAGGGTAGTCGCCAGTCAGGCCGGCGTCCGGCGCTGGTCAATCCTGTTCCGGTGCAACCTCGCGCCATCAGCGTTTGGTCAGCGGCCTGGAACATCGTGCGTCGCATGACGTCCCAGCAACTCGATCGTATCGTCGACGCCCAGTTGTGTGCCGAGCATGACGGCGACCTCGAGGCGATCCTGGCCCCGATGGCCGATGACATCGTCCACGACGTCGTCGGCTCGGCCGACGGCCCCATCCAGGGCTTCGAGGCAGTCCGACGCCGTTACCAGGAGTGGTCGGCGGCGACGGTTCACGAACGGGACGTTCCCATTCGACGGCTGTATGGGCGGGACTTCGTCCTGGAAGAGCACGCCTGGCATGGCCGGCTGACGGGCCGAGCCTTCGACATCGACGGCCACGGGCGCTGGATCAGCTACCGAGTGCTGTGGCTCCTCGAGGTCCGAGACGGCCGGATCGTGCGACAGACGGTCTGGAACGACATGTCGGCCATTCGGAGGCAGCTCCTATGAACTGAAACCACAACGCCCCATCCACCCATCAACGCAAATCGCGCGCAGCGCAAGGAGAACCACACGTGCCGACAGGACTCAAGGTCAAACACCTCTTTCTCGGTTTAGGCATGGCACTGCTGTTCGGTGGGTGCTCGGCGGCAAGCGTGCCGGGTGCAACCTCGAACGTTCAGGGGGCGACATTCGCAGCCTCCCAGCAGGGGCCGGCCTCTTTGGATGCCTGCAAGTTGCTGACCCAAGCCGAGGTGGAGGCCGCCTTCGGCAAGACCATGCTCGCTCCCGTAGCCACCGTCGAACACGGCGACTCGACCTGCACTTATACGAATCAGTCCGGCGGTCTGGACCTGACCATGTCCGTCAGTTCGAGGCCTTCCAGCGCGGCGGCTATCAAGGCGGCCCAAGCGCTCTACGGCGCCAACGTCGGAGTGGCGGGCGTCGGCGACGCAGCATTTGAGGTGGCCGGCATCCTCGAGTTCGTAAAGGGCACGACGCTCGTAACCATCGGCACCGGCGACGGACCGGCGATCATCAGCGCCGCCAAGTTCCAGGCTCTGGCCGCCACAGCCGCGGGCCGGATCTGACCGACGCGCCATCGATCCGAAGGTCGAGATTACCTTCTCAAATGCAGCACATTTGCAGGTGCTGATCTAGCATAAAGAATGGAAACGATGGGCCCGAATGGCCCGCATCCGCGTGCCTAGGGAGCCCTCGAACCAACTCATCACGCCGTTGGAGGTAGTGGACATGGGTCGCTTGGAATATAAGGTCGAGCAAGTGCATTGGACGGACGATCTGGAATCCCGGAACGACCAGCTGATCGAACAGCTCAACGCCTTCGCCAAACAAGGCTGGCGCGTAGTGAGCGTGGATCTGACGGTGCACGCATCGTTCGAGGCGAAGCCGCTCCCAGTTCTACTCGTGCGCGAGGTCAACGAACCGATCTAGAGGGTCCCAGTCCTCGCGGTCCAAAGCTGAGATCGCCCGCGCCGGCGGTCTCAGCTGGTCTGTGGGCAACTGCGAGCCGGCAATCCCCCAGGCACCATCAGGCCATGGCATCATGACGCCACCGACCTGGGACGCACTATGGGAGATCGCATGTTGGATATTGCCGGCAAGTGGGTGCTGCTCACGGGTGCGAGTCGCGGCGTCGGCCGGCAGGTGGCGGGGGCATTGGCGGACAAGGGCTGCCATCTCATCCTCCACAGCCGCAACCGCGAACACACTGCCGATCTGGTCGCTGAGTTCCAGGCTCGGGGCCTCACTGTTCACACGCTGGAAGCCGAGTTCTCAGACCAGGAGCAGGTGATCGCACTGGGCAAAGAGGCCCTGCGCATCTCCGGCGGTATCGACATCCTCTACAACAACGCGGCCATCATGGCGCCCTTTCACGAGGATATCTTCATCACCGAAGCGGGCGAGTACGCGCTCAGCTTCCAAGTGAATACCGTCGCGCCCATCACTCTCTGCAACTTGGTGCTGCCCGGCATGATGCAGCGAAAGTTCGGCCGCGTCGTGAACCTCACCTCGGGCATCAAGGACCAGCCCCAGCTCATGGCCTACGCCGCTTCAAAAGCTGCCCTGGACAAGTACGTTTACGACATGGCGCCTCACCTCAAGGACACCGGCGTGACCATGAACCTGCTGGATCCCGGCTGGCTGCGCACGGATCTCGGCGGACCACAGGCTCCCAACGCCGTGGAATCCGTGCTGCCCGGCGCCCTGGTTCCCGTGCTGCTGGAGGACGGCAGCAGCGGCAAGTTCTTCGCCGCGCAGGACTACGCCTAGGGGATGTCCGGCTATCAGGGCAGGAATTCGCCCGCAGGACCATCGCGCCTGATGTTGGCCGCCAGATCAGACCAGGCAATTACGATATTCGGCGAGCCGTCCGCGTACGGACCCACCGAATACTCCTGGAACGTCAGTTCCAAGCCGCCCGTGGTGAATGCCCAAGCCTCGTCGAAGTTGGTCAGGACAGCAGTGGTCCCGCCGTTGATGGTGGCCGCCTCGCTTGCCCCTAGCTTGGTCACCAGCAGCGTGCGCGACCGCAGCGACAGAACGCTGAGCGCCCCCGGCGTGTTCGTGAACAGATCCGGCAGGGCGATCGCCGAGCCGGACGCAACCGCGAAGTTGACACTGGCGGCGAGGTGGCTCGGGTGCGCGGCACCGGTTATGTACTGATCCACCGTCAGTTGCAAACTGAGCAGCGTCGGTGACGCGAGGGCCACCGTGAAGTTACCGTCGAATGTGCTTGGCCTGTCACCGGAAGCCGGAATCGGCAGACTGGACCCGTTGAAGCCGTGGATCAGCGCGTTCACCTTGACGTTGATCGCGGCGTTAATAGTCGCTGCCGTGGCCGACGGAATCCCGGACACCACGGGCTTGTGGAACGTCATGGTCCAGCGCCCATTCGACGCGCTCGAGGTGACGAGGACGCTGCTGACGATGAGCGTAGGGCCCGGCGATGGCGATAGCGTGGGCGAGGGCGTGGGCGTCGCGGTCTCCGTGGGCGTCGGCGTTGGAGTGGACTTTGCCGCGGGCGTGGCCGTTGCGGGCGCCGGCGAGTCCGTCCAATAGACGATCCGTGGGGTCGGGTTGCTACCGGAGCACGCTACGGCGGCAAATGACGCGAAGAGCGCGAAGCTCGCCAGAATACCGATACGGCGGTTGCCTCGGTTGTCACTAGTGTTCATCCACCGCTCCTCTTCATGACGACGGCCGTGTGCATGTAGGGCTGGAGCGCCTCCGGAACGGCCATGCTGCCATCGGGCTGCTGGTAGGTCTCCATGATCGCGGCGACCGTGCGAGCCAGGGCCAGGCCGGAGCCGTTGAGGGTATGCACGAGTTCGGGCTTGGCGCCGGGTTCGGGCCGGTAGCGGATCGCCATCCGACGAGCCTGGTAGTCGCGGAAGTTCGAGCAGGAGCTGACCTCGAGCCAGCGTTCGACGCCGGGCGACCAGACTTCCAGGTCATACTTTTTGGACTGGACGAAACCCATGTCCTTAGTCGCCATGAGCAGGACCCGGTAGGCCAGGCCGAGACGCTGGAGGATGACTTCGGCTCGCCCGGTCAACCATTCGAGCGCCTCCGCGGACGCTTCAGGCTTTTCGAAGAAGACCATTTCGACCTTGTCGAACTGATGGACGCGCAGGATGCCGCGGGTGTCTTTGCCGGCCGCCCCGGCCTCACGACGAAAGCACGGCGAGTAGGCGGCGTAGCGAATCGGCAGCTGGTCCGCCTCGAAGATCTCATCGCGGTGGAGATTCGTGACCGGAACCTCCGCAGTCGGGACCAGGTACAACTCGTCGCGGGTGACGACGTACATGAGGTCCTCTTTGTCGGGTATCTGGCCGGTGCCGCGGGCCGACGCCGCGTTCACCATGGCCGGCGGCCAGATCTCGGTCATGCCGTGCTCGGCGGTATGGATGTCCAGCATGAAGTCGATAAGGGCGCGTTGAAGGCGAGAACCCTGGCCGGTGTAAACCGGGAATCCGGAGCCGGTGATCTTGGCGCCGCGCTCCAGATCGATCATGCGCAACTCTTCGGCGATCTCCCAATGTGGCCGGCGTTGCCACGTTCCACCATCCGGAAGCAATGCCTCCTTGGGAAGTTCGACGCCCCACGTCCGCACGACCTGATTGCAGGAGGCGTCGCCAACCGGCACGTCCGGGTCAGCTGGGTTCGGGATACGCAGGAGCAGTTCGTCCAGAGCCTTCTCGGTGGCGGCCAGTTCCGCGTTCAATGTCTCGATCTGCGTGCCGGCATCGGTGGAGGCCTGCCGCAGGGCCGCGACCTCGGCGCCCTTGGGTGCGGCCCCGCCCCGGATTGCCTCGCCGATCGTCTTGGACGCGGCGTTGCGCTCAGCCTTAAGCCGGTCCGAATCACCGAGCAATGTGCGCCGTTGGCCCTCCAGCGCCAGAGCCTTATCGACGATCGACGGATCCTCGCCCTTGTCGATTGCGCCCTGACGAATGCGATCCGGCTCCTCGCGCAGCCTTGCCAGCCCGATGCTCATGCGTCGCTCTCCCGTGGTCCGTCCGGCGGCCCGGCCGCCCGGCCGCGCAACTGCCCCTGAGTTTAGCCGGTGGGGGCCTACGCCAAAGCTAAGCCGGGGCGAGAGCCGCTGCGGCGCGGAGTCGCTCGACAACGAAGGCCGGTTCCAGGCTGGCGAGGAGCCAACCGGCGCGTGGGCCATTGGTTCGGCCGAGGAACGCCAGGTACAGGGCCCCGAAGGCACGTCCGGATGGAAGGTCGGTCTGGGCCGCCACCGCGAAAATCAGCTCCTGCCAGGAAACCCCAGATCCGGGCTTGCGCTCGTCTGCGGCAACCGACAGAGCGGTAAGGTAGCCGCGCTGGGCAAGGTCGAGCCCGCTCACCCCAGGCGGTACCGCGTCCCTCTGAATTGCCAGACGGGCCCGCTCCGGCGCGTAGGACTCCAGCCAAGCCTCTGCAGCGGCGATGCGCTCGTCCAGAATCCCGAACTCCAGCTCGGACAGCGGTGCGCCCTTCTCGGCTTCCATACGCTCGCGAATGTCGACGCCCGGGATTTGCAGCAGCAGCGCCAGATGGCCGAAAGCCGGTCGGAACGCCGCGGCAGCCGCGGCGACGTCCTGCTTCCCGCTGAGCAGTGAATAGGCGAACACCTGCTCGTGGTCCGCCGGCAGCTCGCCCTTGACCTCCCGCCCCGCGGTGGCAGCGGCGATACGATCGAACTCGTCGAAAAGCCGCGGGATCGTGTCGCCCTCAGGGTCGAACTCGATGACCTGACTCGGACGCGGGCGCAGGAAGAGGAAGCGGAGCTGTTCCGGAGCCAATACCTCGGCAATCGTGTGAGCGGCTGCGCCCTGCCCTTTGGACGTGGACATCTTCTTGCCGCCTACGTTGAGGAATTCGTAGGCGATATTGCGCGGCGGCTCGACCTCGAAGACCTCACGGCTGATCGCGTCGGAGCGGTCACGGGAGCCGCCGGCGGTGGCCAGGTCCTTGCCGCAGCCTTCGATCGTGACCCCCAGAAGGCCCCATTTGGCGGCCCACTCGAGGTTCCACGGAAGCTTGGCCTGGCCTCCCAGTGGCGACACCCGGCCCTCGTGACCGCACCCGCGAGCCCACGCAACCATGGCCGGCTGGCACTCGTAGGAAACCGTGGCGCCGTCCCAGTCGGTGGCGTAGGTCGTGCCGATCTTGCCGCACTGTTCGCAGATGACCTGGATCGGCAGCCAGCCGCTTGATCGCTCGACATGGCTGACGCGCCGGTAGATGTCACGGACCCGATCGGCCCGATCGAGCGCCAGCTTAACGTAGAGGTCCATCTGGCCAGCCGCGTACAGCTCGCTGACCCAGTAGAACTCGGGCCTGATTCCGAGCGGCTCGAACGTCCGGAAGAATATTTCGCCGACGAAATGACGAGCGTAGTTGGCAGCGCTGCTCCCCGCTGGAGCCGGCACGCGTGACAGAGGCGCGCCCATGTATCGCTCGACCGCGTCCGGCGTCAGGAGCGCCTGTGAGTCCATGGCGTCCATGTCGTCGACGCCGTACAGGAACCTAGCCGCCAGGCCGGCATTTCCCAGGGCCCGATGAATCGCGTCGTGAAGCACGACTCCACGCAGGCTACCGACGTGGACGGTGCCAGAAGGCGATTTGGAGTCGTTGACGATCTGCGGTCCGGAAACCGAGGCGGCTAGCTCGTCGGCCCAATACACGGCGGCCCGACTAACTGATCTCGAGGATCTTGTAGGAAAAGTCGCCGGCCGGAACCCGGACATCCACCTTGTCGCCCTTGTGCCTGCCGAGTAGTGCTCGTCCGACGGGCGATTCGTTTGAGATTCGGCCTTCGCGCGGGCTCGCCTCAGTCGATCCAACGATCGTGAACTGCTCCTTGCCGTCGGAGCCCTCCACCTTGACCGTCGAGCCGATCTGGACGTGCTCGGTACCGTGAACCTCATCGATGATGACTGCGTTCTTCACCAGCGACTCGAGCCGCTGGATCTGACCCTCGACGAACGCCTGCTCATTCTTGGCGTCCTCGTATTCGGCGTTCTCCGAGAGATCGCCGTGCTCTTTGGCGTCGTGGATGCGCTGGGCGATCTCGGCCCGACGGGCGTTGACCAGCTCCGCGAGTTCAGCCCGCAACTTGGCAAGTCCATCTTCCGAGATGTATTGAGTCTTGTTGTTCACCGCGAAGCGGCTCCCGTTCTAGGCACCGGCGCGAGCCGGTCGACGCTACTGGTTCGCTGTTCGTCTACCCAGAGGGCTCGGCCCTCACTGCGATAAGAGAACGAACTCCAGAAGGCGCTGCGCAGCGCCCTGAAGTTCGGCCGGCGCGTATGCTAGCCGTCGCCCACGCGCGTGTCAAAGCGCGAATTCCATCGTTTCGAACCGCCTACGGAAAACTGTGGCTGCGAGCCCCCGCGAATGGACCAGAACATTGGTCCCGAACGGGCCGGGACCAATGTGGCCTGTGATTCTTGTGGCAATCGATCATGATTCGAATACAACAAGCACGCAATACCGGCCCCGTCGCTCGGATACTCCTCCTCCTCCCCGAGCAGCGGGGTCGGTCCTTGTCTGATCGAGTTCGGACGGCTCGATGAACTGCCTAGCCGGACCGCTGGCTCCCCAGAGAGAGCAGCCGGCCTCGGACGCGCTGCATCGACATTCGATCGGCAAAGGCCACGAACACCGTGTCGTCGCCCGCGATGCTGCCGACGATCTCCTGCCAGCGGGTGCGGTCCAGGGCGGCTGCGATTGCGTGCGCCGAGCCCGGCAGCGTCTTCAGGACGAGCATAAGGCCGGCCTCGCGAACCTCGACCGGGAGGTCGTGGAGGAGGGCCCGGAGCCGCTCCTCGCCGGTTGTCTCCGCCTCGGCCACTCGGGCCGGAACGACGTATGACTGCACGCCGTCCCGGTTGGACTTGATCAGGCCAAGCTCCGCCACGTCGCGGCTGATCGTGGCCTGGGTTGCGCGGAAGCCGCGATCGCGCAGGGCGGACGCCAGTTCCTGCTGCGTCCGGATGGGCCGCTGACCGAGCAGATCGCGGATCTCGCGTTGGCGGAGTTGCTTGATGACCTCCATCAGGCCGAACGCCTCCCACCGTTGTCGGCAGACACGAACCCCTCCTTATGCCCCATGGGGCGAAAGCAGCACCACAAACACAAGCACCGCCAGGGCCACGCGATACACCACGAACAGCGTAACGGGGCGGCGGCGCAGGAATGCGAGCATGAAGCGGATTGCCAGCAGGCCTGAGACGGCCGCCGCGACGAACCCGATTAGGATAAGGTGCGCCTGCGGATTGGGAGCGGCCGGATCGTGGCTCAGCAGCTTGCGCGCCTCCCAGAGCCCGGCCCCGGCAACGACCGGAGTCGCCATCAGGAAGCTGAAGCGCGCGGCCGACTCTCGGGTCAGGCCCAGGAAGAGTCCGGCCGAAATGCTTACGCCCGATCGGCTGATGCCCGGAACCAGTGCCAGCACCTGGGCCAGTCCGATGCCGAGCGAGCCGGCGAAAGTGAGCGAGTCGACTTCCTTCGCCTTGGATCCCCAGCGCTCGGCCAGCCAAAGTATCGCGGCGCCCACCAAGAGCATCGCCGCGACTGGTGCGGGATCGCGAACCATGTTTTCGATAGTGCCGCTGACCAGTGGGCCCGCCAGGACGGCCGGAATCGTGGCCACGATGAGGAGCCAGCCTAGGCGGCGGTTGGGGTCGCCCGCCAGCGAGCGGTCCCGGATAGAAGCCAGACCTGCGGGGACGAGCGTGACCCAGTCACGCCAAAAGTACACGAGCAGCGCAAGCAGCGTGCCCATATGAAGCATGACGCTGAACGGTAGAGAGTCGATGAACGGATCCTTCCAGCCGAACAGCCACGGCACCAAAATCAGGTGGCCGGAGCTGGAAACTGGAATGAACTCGGTGAGACCCTGAACGAGCCCCATGATCAACGCCTGGATGGACAGGTCCACGCGGTGTCTCCTTGGTCAGTGCCGGTATCAGGGCCCGGAATGCACGCCGGCCGGCGGTTGAAGGACCGCCGGCCGGCTCCGCACGCGAGGTTCGGGTTAGCGGATGAAGAGTGGGGCCATCACCAGGGTGATGGTGGCCAGCAGCTTCACCAGAACGTGCAGGGACGGTCCCGCGGTGTCCTTGAAAGGATCGCCAACGGTGTCGCCGACGACGCCGGCCTGGTGGGCATCCGACTTCTTGCCGAGCACGTTGCCGTTCTCGTCGCGAAGGTTGCCCGACTCGATGTACTTCTTGGCGTTGTCCCAGGCGCCGCCACTGTTGTTCAGAACCGTGGCGAGCAGGACACCGGCGATGGTGCCGACCATTAGCATGCCGGCCACGGCCTCGTAGCCGAGGAGCAGGCCCACGACGATCGGCGTGGCGACCGCTACTGCGCCGGGCAGCATCATTTCCTTGAGCGCCGCGCGGGTGGTGATGTCCACGACGCGAGCGTAGTCCGGGCGACCGGTGTAATCCATGATCCCGGGGATCTCACGAAACTGGCGACGAACTTCGACGATGATCGCCTGCGCGGTCGTGCCGACTGCCCGGATCGCCAGAGAGCTAAAGAAGTAGACGAGCATGGCGGCGATCAACGCGGCCACGAAGACGTTCACGTTGGCCAGGTTGACTGAGGTCATGAGGCCCTGGGCAGCGGTTCGGGTGCCCTCAGCAATCTGCCGTGCCAGGATTAGGTTGACCTTGTCGATATACGCAGAGAAGAGGAGGAAGGCGGCCAGTGAGGCAGACGCAATGGCGTAGCCCTTGGTGAGCGCCTTGGTCGTATTTCCGACGGCGTCGAGACGGTCGGTGATGTCGCGAGCGCCTGCCTCGGCCCGGCTGAACTCGGCGATTCCACCGGCGTTGTCGGTGATCGGACCAAAGGTGTCCATGGCCAGGACGTAGGCCGTGGTCATCAGCATGCCCATGGTGGCGACGGCGGTGCCGAAGATGCCGCCGATGTTCTTGCCGGCCGCGTCAACCAGGCCCGCTTGGGAACCGAGCCAGTTGCTGGCGAGGAGGGCGATGCCGATCGTGATGGCGGTCACGGCCGTCGTCTCGAAGCCTACTGCCATGCCTGCGATGATGTTGGTCGCGGGGCCGGTCTTCGACGCCTCGGCGATCTCCCGAACGGGCCGGAAGCTTCCCGCGGTGTAGTACTGGGTGATGTAGACGAAGGCAATGCTTGTCGCCAGACCGACGATGCCGCAGCCAAAGAAGAAGACCCAGGTCGGGATGTTGCCGGCGCCGGTCTGGGTGCCGGTGTCCATCATTACCTTGGTGACAAAGGCGAGCGCCGCGGCGCTAAGAATGGTCGTGACCCAGTAGCCGCGGTTCAGGATGTTCATCGGGTTCTCGTCTTCCTTGCCGCGGATGAAGAACATCGCGACGATCGTGGAGACGAGACCGAAGGCTCGGATGACGAGCGGGAAGAAGATCCAGGCGGTGGGGTTGGGCCAATGGTTCGTCACGGCCAGGCCGTAGACGGCGACGCCAAGGATCATCGCGCCGATGTTTTCGGCGGCGGTGGATTCGAACAAGTCCGCGCCGCGGCCGGCGCAGTCACCGACGTTGTCACCGACCAGGTCCGCGATGACACCCGCGTTGCGTGGGTCGTCTTCGGGGATGCCGGCCTCGACCTTGCCCACGAGGTCGGAGCCCACGTCTGCAGCCTTGGTGTAGATGCCACCGCCGAGTTGGGCGAACAGGGCCACGAAGCTGGCGCCGAAGCCGTAGCCGACGATTAGGAATGGGGCGTCTTTTGTGCTGTCGCCACCGGCGAGGCCGCCATTGATGGCAAAAATCGACCACACGCCGAGCAGCGAAAGGGCAACGACGAGGAAGCCGGACACAGCGCCGCCGCGCATTGCGACCTGAACGGCCTCGACAAGGCTGCGACGGGCGGCAGAGGCGACGCGGACGTTCGCCTTGACGCTGACGAGCATGCCGATGATGCCGCAGGCCATCGAGCAAGCGGCGCCGACAAGAAATGCCAGTCCGGTGCGAATGCCGATGTCGAGTCCAACGTGCGACGTGTCCGCGACACTCTTGGTCTCGAGCACCGAGATGATCGCGAAGATGACGACGGATCCGGCCAGCGCCAGCACGCCGATCGTCGTGTACTGGCGCTTGATGAATGCCCTCGCGCCTTCGTTGATCGTCGCGGAGACTTCCATCATCTCCTTGGTCCCGGTGTCGCGGGACAGGACGTCACGAGCGAGGTAGATCGCGAACGCTACCGCGAGCAATCCGGCGATCGGAATGAACATTTGGAGAGTATTCGGGTCCATGTGGGAAGAGCGGCTCCTTCTGTTGGGGCCCAGCGGAAGCGCGGCGGAACGGCGCCACCGGGTGTCAAGGCCCATAACTCCGATACAGCAACTGCATACTCGGGCCGCGCGGAGTGTATCAACGGCCTAAAGGGCGGGTCAAACTGCGGAAGGTCCTCAAAGTATGCATTGAGGACACCCGAAGCGGGGCGATAGGTCCCGACCGCTCGGGACATTTGGCCCGCGCGGCTGCCGGTTCTAGGGGAGCCAGCGCGGATAAGCACCGTCAGTGGACAGGTTCGTAAGGCCGGAGCCGTCCTTGTTCACGACCCAGATGCCTGCCGACATGGTCGGGATCTGGGACAGGACTCGCCCGAAAACTATCTTCGCGCCATCCGGTGAGATTGACGGCGAGTACTCGTTCCAAGTCGAATCGGTCGTCAGCACGATCGAGTCGGCGCTCGTGCTCGACGCCGAGTACGTGAGATGCGCCGATCCGTCGGAAGTTTCCACGACAAACGCCAGACCCGCTCCGGATCCGGACAGGTCACCGACACTTGGCAGAACGCGGGAGATCTCCCCGGCTTCCGTTATTCGCCAGCTGGACCAAATGACACCCTGGCTGTCGGTGGCCGTAACGAGGAAGGCGTCGCTTGAGGCAACCCAGATCGGTCGTGAATTGCCGACCAGGTTCACCTTCGTTGGTTGATGGGCACCGCTCAGGTCGACGACCTCGACAGCGTTGTCCAGTCCTCGGACGACCAGCATCGTCGCTCCATCCGCCGAGACCGCCGCCCGCGTCGCCCATTGCGATGCGCCCTGCTGACCCGTCAGCTGCTCGCCCATCATGGCGGCACTGCCGAGGCCGGGCGCACCGTCGGGGACGATCTGTTTCGCCTCGTCCCCGCTGGTCAGCGGGATCCGCCAATAGCCCAGGTCTGCGCCTGTGGCGTCCCGCCGAGCAACCACGAGGCGGGTGCCGTCGGGCGTGAATAGAGGGGCGTACTCGATGTTTCCGCTCGCGGTAAGCGTCGTCAGGTTGCTACCACCTACCGACATCTTCTCGACCACGCCACCTGCAGCGTAGGCGATCGTGGTGCCGTCGCCGCTGAAGTCGAAACCGCTGACCGGGACCAGTTCCGAGGTCACCTGGCGCTGATTGGACCCATCTGGATTCATCAGCCAAACGTTGGCCACGCCGCTCCGATCCGACAGAAAAGCAACCTGGTTCAAGGCACTGACAGGCGATTCGCCGGTCGTGAATGACCAGGCCTGCCCGGCCAAAACCTGACCGCCGACGCGGTGCACGCTCGCACTCATGGCGACTGAGTAAGTTGTGTGGGCGGCGAGCGGTTGATCCGGGGTGAAGACGAGGGTCTGCTGATCCGACGCGGCGGAGGTCGCGCTCGCCGACTGGGCCGGCACCCGGTCATCAGGCAGAGTCAGCGTCTTGGTGGACCCGCTGACGGGCGGGGTCAGGGTGATGGCGCCGGCAACTGAACTCGGGTCGATCGAGCCGTCGAAGACGACCTCGATCTGGCTTCTGACGCTGACACCCGCCACGTTTGGAGTCGGAACTAGGGCGGTTACCTGCAGGCCAACCGAAACCGTGTCGAAGGTAGAGACGAACGCCTTGACCTTGGTGCCATCCGTATCGACCGCGGGGTCCCCCAGTTTGACCGTGTACTCGGTGCTGAACTGGAGTGGCTTGTTAGGTGTGATCGTGAGCGTAAGCCCGTTCCAAGACGTCCGATATCTCACGCTCGGCTCAATGGTCAGGCCCGAGAGAACCTTCTGCGTATCCATGAAGCGGTCGAACGTGATTTGGATCGTGCTATTGACGGCGACATCGTTGGCCCCGGTGATGGGCACGACAGCGCTGACAATGGGGGCGCCAACGGTCGTGAAGGTCAGATCACTGCCGCTGCGCTGGACGTTCCCGGCCAGGTCCTGGACTCCGCTGTTCATATGGACGTGGAAGGTGGTGGACAGTGGCAACTTGGATGAGGGGGTAAAGATCATCTTCTGGCCCTGCCAATGGAACGTACCGTCGACCGCGGGGGTGACGGAAAAAGCTCCCTCGGCCGTGGCCTGTCGCACGCCTTCTGAGAAGTCCACGTCGACCGACGTGAGGGTCAGACCGAGCCCGCTAGAGTTCGAGCTGCTCAGGTGCAGGGAAAACGTGGGCGCGACCCGGTCCACGGTCATGGCGTTATACAGGAGGGCAGCGAGCAGGGCGATCCCAACGACCGCGAAAAGCAGCCTGAGAAAGCGGCCGCTCTTCAGCCAGCCCAGTCGGTTCGGAAGTTCCACAGGGCAGGACGATAGCACAGCCCCTATACTCGCGAACTTGTGAACCGTCGAACGCTTGGCTGTCTATTCGAGGTGCTCGAGACTCTGCTCTTGACCCTCATCGTCTTTCTCGTCGTCCAGCTGTTCGTGGCCCAGCCGTATCAGGTTGAGCAGGGGTCGATGGAGAACACACTGCAACCGAAGCAGTACGTGCTGGTCGACAAGCTGTCGCCTCAGTTCAACGGTTACCACCGCGGCGACATCATTGTCTTCAACCCGCCCGCATCCTGGAAAGACAACCCGACCGGATCGCCGTACATAAAGCGCGTTATCGCCGTCGGCGGGGAAACGGTGGACATTCACTCTGGGCACGTGTTCATCAACGGCGTGCAGCTCGACGAGAGCTACGTCCTGGATAGCGAGCCCACGCAGATGCCTGGTCTCGCCGGCAAGTCCTGGACCCTCAAGGACAACGAACTCTTCGTCATGGGCGACCACCGCTCCGCGTCGCAGGACTCACGAGAGTTCGGACTCATCGAGAAGTCGAGCGTGATCGGCCGAGCGTTGCTGCGTTACTGGCCGCTAGACAAATTAGGGCTTCTGCCCGCCGCCAAGCTGCCGAACATCCCGAGCGCGTCTTCCGCCCCGAGCGCGTCTTCCGCCCCGAGCGCGACCCGGTGACCGAGTCGCGCGTCCTCGCATCCGGCTCGCTGTTAGCACGGTGATCGATCCTGCCGTAGGCGCGGCTCTGGCGGTCGTTGCCGGGGGGTTGCTGGCGGTTTCCACCAGAGATGCCCGCCTGATGGCCGTTGGCCTGCTAGTGGCAATCTTTGCCTCACCGCTGGTCGCCTCTCCCCTGCCCGACCCGCTGCCCCTGGCAGCGTGGGGCATTGGCGCGGCCCTGACCGCATATCTGGTCTGGGCCTCGGCGCGAGCCCGAAGCCTCGAGAGTCCCGGATCCGCGATCGGCCCGACTGCAGCAGCGGCAGCTGCTGCCGCTGCCTTCATCGTCGGCCTCAACGTCAAACCGGTTGATCCGCTCGAAGGTCCCGTGGCGCAAGCTGTTGGACTGGCGATTCTGGTGCTGGCGCTCGTTCCGATGATGGGACGCGACGTGCTTCGATTGGGACTGAGCATCGTGCTCCTGACCCTGGGCCTTGTACTGCTTATGAACGCCTGGGTTGGAGCCCTGCTGCCGCTGACCCACTACACCTTGGTCTTGCTGATCGTCGGAATCGGCGGCGCCACCAGCGTGCTCATCGGGCGTGCGGACGGAGCAGATGGCGACCTCGACACGACCGGGTCGAATTCATGACTCTCCTCGCGTTCGTCGCCATTTGCGGCGGCGGCTCCGTGCTGAGCCTGCTGGTTCAGCAGTACCACAGAGTCGCCCGCATCGTGGCAATGGCGGGGCTTGCCGCAGCATTCGTCGCGGCCCTGTTTATCGGACCGTCCGACACGCTGACCGCCGGCGGGGGCGACCTGTTCGCATCCTGGTACGTTGGGCTTTTCCTGACCCTTGCTGCGGCCGGCTGCCTGGCCCTGTGCCTCCTTGGTCTGACAGTGGGCTGGCCTGAGCGGCTCGCGCCCGCCGCCCTGGCCACATTGGGCGGTCTGGCGATCGCGTTGTGCGCCACGGATCCTGCGGTCGCCCTGGTGGCCGCGGCCGCCTCGGCCTCGCCCGCCGTACTCGTCGCCGCCCGGTCCGGCCGCGTGTCGTTGCTCGCCGACGTTCGGCTCGCGGAGCTTCGAACGTTGGCACTCATCGTCGCCGGCACCCTTTTCGCCGCGGTCGTGGTTTTTGGACTGGCGTGGAACAGCGACGACCCGACGCCGGTAATCGGGCTGGCTTTCCTGGCCCTGGGGGTGGCTCTCGCCGTCCGAAGCGGGGCCGTGCCGTTCCACGTCCCGACGGCGCGCCTGAGTCGCACCGCCAATCGCCTCGCCCCGGCCCTGGTCCTTGTCTTGATCCCGGCCGGGTTGGGACTGGTGGCAGTTTCCTGGAGCAGCGGCCGGCATGATTTGTCCGGCGACTGGCTCAACGCGGCAGTCGGGGTGATCCAAGTCATCGCGGTCATGACGCTCGTTCTCGGCGCCGTCGGTGCCCTGCTCCACGATGAAGTCGAGGAGATCGGCGCCTATTCGATCATCCAGGACGCGGCATTCGTGTTGCTTGCGTTCGCCGCCCGCGATCCCGCCGCGGAACAACCGACGAGGGTTTGGCTGCTTGTCTTCGTGGCGGCCAAGTTCGGCCTGGTGGCATGGATAGCGGCGATTTCGTGGGCGTTCGGGTCATCTAACCTGACCCAATTGCGAGGCTGGCTGCGCCGCGCCCCAATCCTCGGTCTGGGACTGGTGGCGGTGGTCGTGGCCACGCTCGGCTGGCCCGGCAACCCCGTCTTTGAAGCCCGGGCCACGCTTATCCGTCTCGGTTTGCCGTCCCAACTGAGCCCGCTCGGCTCGATCGCAATCGTGCTGTCGCTGGCCTACTACGCTCGACTCTTAGGCATCGGCCTGCTGGCACCGACGGGCCTGGTCCAGGCTGCTGTTGGTGAGCGTCCGCAATGGCCGGCTATTCCGGTAGCGGAGGGTGTGACTTCTCGAACCCGCCACGCTGCCGATCTTGTGCGCCGGATTCCCGGCGTCCTGCGAATGAACCGCACGATCGGGGCAAGTCTTCTGGTGCTGGCCATGGGCGCCCTGGCACTCGCGCTTTCGGTTGGCGGGTTTGGCGCAACGGGTGCCACCCAGACCGGAATCGCGCTCGATCAGGCGCTTGCCCCAGCCCCAGGAGGTCCGGTGGACAGCGGAGATGCGCAGCCGTCAGCGGGCGGATCACCACTGCCCGGCGAAACGCCCAGCGCGGCGCCCCGCAGTGTTGCACCGTTTGGGGCGGCCACTCCGGCGCCATCGGGTTCGGCCGCGTCGTCCACGCCAGGGCAGACGACCGGCGACTAACTGAATGCGGCCCAAGCGGTCGAAGCCCGGCGTCTTGGGGGCCTGTCGTCGGAGCCTGAGCGGCAAGGCCTCAGCTCTTGGGGCTGATGACCCATCGATCGATTTCGCGCAAGTAGGAGATGAGCTCGTCGGCGCCGAACCAGATGGCCAGTTCCATCGTCGCCGATTCGGCGCTGTCGGAGGCGTGCACCAGGTTCTGGCCCATCTCCACGGCAAGGTCGCCGCGGATGGTGCCGGGGGCAGCCTCGCCCGGCTTCGTGGCGCCGTTCATGGTCCTCACAAGCGAGATCGCATCGGGGCCTTCCAGAGCCAGAGCAACGAGCGGACCGGACGTAATGAACGTCACGAGGCCCTCGAAAAAGGGCTTGCCCTTGTGGACTGCGTAGTGGCGTTCCGCCAAGTCACGATCGACCCTGACGAGCTTTAGCCCGACGATCTTGAGGCCGCGCTCTTCGAAACGAGAGATGATTCGGCCGGCGAGCAGACGCTGCACGCCATCGGGCTTCACGAGAACAAGAGTGCGTTCGATCACAGTTCAGATCCCATGGCGAGGAGTTGATGACGCCCGAAGTGTAGCGGGACGACCGTGTCAGCCTTGCGGATCGGGCGGAGGCTCCGGGGCCGGCGGGCCTTCGCCTCCGTCGGGCGTGGCCGCAGCGGACGGAGAGGCGTCGCCTGCGTCCCAATCTTGACCCAGGATGCGGAGGGCATCGCCGCGGACCAGCTGCATAACCATGTCGTGCCGCTCCCCGATCGCCTCGAGCACAGATGCGGCCACCGAAGGATCGATCCGAACCGCCAGGGCAAAATGGAGCGCGGCTAGGACCTGGTCGCCGGCCGCGAGCGCCTGGGTGCCAGATGCGAGTGCCGCTCGGGCCTTCGCTTCAGTTCGATCGGCGAGCGGCTCCTGGATTCCCAGTTGGCGCTCAACCTCAACACTGCCCACCGGTTCGAGCGCAGGCTGCGGCGCTGGCTCGGTTACCGCGAGTTCGGGCTCGGGGGCGGAAGTCACGGTCTGTGCCCCCTGCGGCCAGGCCATACGTCGCGGCACTCCGGCGAAATGCGCATCGAGCGAAATCCGGCTTCGCTCCAGCGCCCGACCGGCATGCAATCGCGCCTCGGCGTCATGGCCGGCCACGGAGGCGGCTTCGGCGGCTATAACGAACCCGAGCGCCTCGTCCCCGTCGGCCTCCAGATACGCGAGCGCTGCCTCTCCGGCCCCGTGAAGGTCACCCATTCGCCACCGCACCTCGGCCAGGTCCAGCCTGTCGGCCACATTCAGCTGGTCACGCCCGGCGAGGGCCTCCAGCTGAGCCCGAGCAATCGCCATCGATCCGGTTCGAAGATGGATGTGGGCCAAGCGGGCCTGAAGCTCGGGGTCGTCCGGCGGCGCTGCATCCGGCGGCGCTGCGGCCGGCGGCGCTGCATCCGGCGGCGCTGCATCGGTCGGTAGATGGGGTAGCGGAAGGTCCGCGATCCCGGCCATCGGAACGAGGTCGGGCGCCGCCGCTGCCTCGGGTTCCGGCGCGGGTTCGGGCGCAGGCGCGGCCGCGGGTTCGGCCGCAGGCGCGGCCACGGG
>JANYJG010000060.1 GCA_025358515.1 Chloroflexota bacterium | reverse complement strand
CGGCGTCGTTGGCGGCGCGCGGGTCGGCTGGCTCGGGCGTCTCGACGGTGAAGCGAGACAGATAGGTGGTCCAGTCGTCCCGAAGTGCCTGGAAGGCGGCGGCGACCTCAGACGCGCAGGAGAAGCGGGCCACGACTCGGCCGACCTCCGCGGCCTTGTCGGTCGCGCCCATGATGAAGACGATCTGTCGCTCTTCGCCGGGGGCAAGCTCGATGTCGTGGGTCAGCGAGCCGACGCTGTTGCCGCGCGGCGAAGGGGCGTTCGACGGCCTGCCCGTCTCGACGACGATCGGGTTCGCCAGGTCTCGCCCGCGGCCCACGAAATCCTCGCGGTCGCAGGTATAGCCGGCCGGCACCTCACTGCTGCCGAAGAAGTACGTCAGCGGCTTGAACTTGGTCCCCACCCGGATGACGCCGTTCTCGCAGTTACTGAAGACGATGTGCTGGGCCCAATCCAGGTTGGTCAGGTCGTTGAACGCGTCGGCGAAGCTGAACTCGGCGTAGCTGAATGTGCGCAAGCGGCGCCCGCTAGACCCAGTGTTTCGAACCTTGAGGACCCACAACTCGCACGGTGCCGGCTCATCGACCGGGCTGAGCGGCACGAAGTACGTGATTTCGGCCGCGATGCCCTTGAACGTACTCGCGATGCGGGTGTAGGCCGTGCCGTGGCGGCACTCGTAAGTGTCGAGCTTCACGTCCGTAGGCCGCGACGTGGGGCTCCAATACTCGCCCGTCTCCTGGTCGCGCAGGTAGATATATCGGCCCGGTTGATCGTCTGGAACGGCGTTGTAGCGGTAGCGGGTCACGCGCCGATTCCGCGGGTCGCGGTCGAATGAGTAGCCGCCGCCGGTGTTGGAGACGATGCCGCCGTATCGGCCTTCACCGAGGTAGTTGAGCCACGGCGTTGGCGTATCCGGCCGGGTGATGACGTACTCGCGAGCAGCCTCGTCGAAGTAGCCGTACTCATTGGCGCCCGGAGGCGCGTCGTCTGGCGGCCTGGCGCCCGGAGCCGCCTCGCCCGGTCGTGCCTCGGCCGGCCTCACTCGACGAAGGCCTCGACATCGAAAGACTGACCCGGATGCGTCGGGGGCGGGACCAGGTTGCCGCCGACCGCGCGGCCATCCAGGGTGAGTCTGCCCACTCGGCCGGTGGTCCCCTTGGCTTTGCGAACGGTGATGTTGAACGTTGCGCCCCGGAACCGGCGAGTGACCTTGAAGTCGCCCCAGTCGGCGGGCAGAACAGGGTCCACGCGCAGACCGGCATGCTCGGCGCGGATTCCCAGGATCCACTGGCTGATGGCCACAAAGTTCCATGCCGCTGTGCCGCTCAGCCACGAGTTCTTGGCCTCGCCATGGGTTGGGGCGTCCTTGCCGGCGATCATCTGGGCGTAGACGTAGGGCTCGCAGCGGTGGATCTCGGAGATCTCCTCACGAGCCGAGGGATTGATGCGCATGTAGTAGTCCAGCGCACCCTCCCCGTTGCCGGCCATGGCCTCGGCGATCATCAGCCACGGGTTGGTGTGGCAGAAGATGCCGGC
Organism: Chloroflexota bacterium; assembly: GCA_025358515.1. GTDB lineage: Bacteria > Chloroflexota > Limnocylindria > Limnocylindrales > CSP1-4 > Fen-1039. Next base: position 999 of record JANYJG010000060.1, on the reverse strand, counting down.
GTTCTCCTTGTACCCCTCCGGATATGTCGATATCTCGCCCAGTTCGACGTGGTAGTGGGTGTACGCGGGCTGGTTCAGCACGATGCCGTGGGGCGTGGCCAGACGCTCGCGAACGGAAACCAGGGCCTTGTCCGCGAGCCCGTTCTCCAAGCCGATGCCGGCCACGATGCACATGCCCTGGGGCTCGATGAATATCTGACCCTCGACATTCTCCTTTGACCCTATGACCTTGCCGAAGAAGTCGTAGGCGCGGCGGAACCAATCGCCGTCCCAGCCGGCAGTCTCGACGACCTTCGTCATCGAAGCGGCAGCCTCGCTCGAACGCGTCATCTCGGCCGCGTCACCCCGCAGTCCGGCGATGGCGGCCATCTCCTTGGCTGCCAGCACGAATAGGCCGCCGATGAATACCGACTCGGCGACTCCGCCATCCTTGTTCTCGGTCGTCTGGAAAGACTCGCCGGGAGTCTCCGAGAAGCAGTTGAGGTTCAGGCAGTCGTTCCAGTCGGCCCGACCGATCAGGGGCAGACCGTGAGGCCCGACTCGATCGAGGGTGTATTGCATCGAACGCTGGAGGTGGTCGTACAGCGGCTTCTCGCTGCCATCGACATTGTCGTACGGGACAGGCTCATCGAGGATGGCCACGTCCCCGGTCTCCTTGAGGTAGGCCGCGACTCCCAGCACGAGCCAGGCCGGATCGTCGTTGAATCCACCGCCGACGTCGTTGTTGCCACGTTTGGTGAGGGGCTGGTACTGGTGGTAGGCGCCGCCGGTCGGCAGCTGAGTCGCGGCGATATCGATGATCCGCTCGCGGGCCCGCGTCGGGATCATGTGGACGAACCCCAACAGGTCCTGGTTGGAGTCGCGGAATCCCATGCCGCGCCCAATGCCCGACTCGAATAGCGAGGCGGAGCGAGATATGTTGAACGTCACCATGCACTGGTAGGCGTTCCAGATGTTGACCATGCGGTCCACGTGCTCGATCCCGGTCTCGACGTGGAG
>JANYJG010000049.1 GCA_025358515.1 Chloroflexota bacterium | reverse complement strand
CTCGAACCGTTCAAAGTCCATCCCGCCTATGCGGAGCCCGATATCGATCCAGCGATCCCGCCATTCGGGCATCCGAACTTCTTGCTCGGGCGTTAGCTTGCTGATGCGGGTCGTCATGTTCGCTCCTTTGCTTCGAGTGGTCCTCGCTGCTGCCCGCCTCAACGGGCAGTCGTGAAGATCAGTCGAGGACGGGACGCGGCTCATCCGCATCGGTCCATTCGCGCTGACGGCGCACGATGTAGTTGTCCGCCGGAAGTTCGATCCGGCCATGTTCCTCGTGATCGAGGGTCACGGTCGAGCGGAGCCGCAGGTAGCGGTCCGCCGCCTCGGTAGTGGCTTTGGGATCGGCGAACAGATCGGCTTCGGCAGCCACGATGGCATGCGCATGGCCGGTGACTTCGCCGTGGGCGAGGATCACGCGCCCGCCCTCACGCGCCACGGGAACGAGGCCCTTCGGGACCTCGCTCACGGGGATCAACAGAACATCACCTTGCCTGAACACTGGTTCTCCTTTGCTGGTTCCGATGCGATGAACAGGGGGCCTCCGTCTCAGGGGCCAGTCGAGATAATGCCCGCATGCCACTTCAAGTATTCGTCCTCCGAGTAGTATTCGTCCTCCTTGATCTCAGGGGTGGCGGGAGTATCGCGGGTGGCGAGAGCGGCCAGGATGGCGGCGGCAATGTCGAGATGAAGCGTCCATCCGCTCACGCACCGCTCAGGATCGATGGTTGCGAGCGGCGGGCAAAATATACAATGCAGCACTCGCGCTAGCGTATCCACGCTCGGCAGTGCCGACCCAGTGGCGGCCGCGAGGTCGCAGGCTTGGATGGCGTCACGGGGCATGGGAGTCCTCCTCGTACGCTGCGGCGATGGCGGCGGCCAGTTCATCGTTGGTCAGGTGAGCCATGAAGCCCATCTGCGCCGGGAGAAGGCCCTCCAAGCCGCTCATTGCTCGGCCCTCCGACGTACCAGTACTAAATTACCATTGCTATTCTCTTCGCGTGCGCGTATATTACGGACATCAAGCGAGACACCACAGACAGGGAGATCAAGGCAATGAACGAGATCAGCGACGTATCCGAAACCACCATCGACGCACTCGCATCCGACCTGCGCCGCGAAGCGCGACAGTCTGACGAAACAGCCATCCGGGCCTACAACTTCTTCTCCAGCGACGAGTTCGGAACGGCCGTCTACTTCACCGCTTCCTGCCGGATGAGCGTGTCGGTCGGCGGGAGCACGATCTGGGGCGACTGCCACGCCGACCCGGACAACATGGAAACCGTGGCTCTCTCCATCGACAGCGCGGTCAACGACGAGGACTGGGCGAACTGATGACCATTCCAGAGGCGGCGGCGCTTCTCGGAGTGACCGCCGCGACTCTGCGTCAGCAGATCGCCAATGGACGATTGGCCGCGCGGAAGGCCGGACGTGATTGGAGCGTGACTCCGCGAGAGGTCGAACGCTACCGCGCCGCGAGTCTCGGGCGGCCGGGACCACGGAAGCGCTCATAGGGCATACCGCCCGCAGTCGGTCTAGTTCACTCATCACTTCTCCTCAGGGTCAGGAGCCACCAGCTCCGGGAAGTAGAGGCGCAGCCGGTTCGCCTGCCATTTGCGCTCAGCGGCAAATGTGCGACTGGGCGTCGCTCAGAGCGTCGAGAACCATGTCGATCTGCTTGCCCCGGAAGTCCTCCCGCCCTGACGATGGGGTGGCGTCGAGGAGGGCACGAGTACGCGCCCAAACGCATGTCGAGGTGGCCGAATGGTCAGGCACGGTGCCATCGTCAGGCCACTCGGAGCCGCAGTGCCAGCACTCCAGCATGTCGATGCTCTTGCCGGTCTCCTCATCAACAGAGGAGTGCCATGCGCCTGCCTGGTGGTACGTTTTCAGCGCCTCGCGCAGTCGTTCGTTGTCGGCAGCCAGGGCGGCGAGGGCAGCCTCGGCAGCGACCAAAGCGCCACTACGTCTGTCGGCTACCTTGTGCCAGTCGGCTTCGCGCTCGCCTCGCTCCTCCGCGATCTCGCAGGCTCGGATGGCGTCACATCGA
>JANYJG010000025.1 GCA_025358515.1 Chloroflexota bacterium | reverse complement strand
CCTGCGCCAGGACCACCTCGAACGGCTCGGCTGGCGGTTCTATCGGATCTGGTCTAGTGACTGGGTCCGAAACCGCCAACAGTCCATGGAACGTCTTGCCCAAGCGTATGAAAGCGCTGTAGCCGACTCGGACAAGCCGCGGGCTGACTCGCCCAAGCCCGCTTTGGGCGCTGAGTCCCGACAGGAGGCGGCGCCATATCAGCCGGTCCCCAGACAGGTGCTGGCATCCCGCCAAGGGTCGACAGGGCGGGCGTCCGAGCCAGCGAAGCCGAGCGGTATACCTCGCGGCCCCCGCCCCTACGTCCAGCCCAACTGCTTCATCGACTACTACTCCCCAGCCAAACTCATTGCCCTAGTTGATTGGATCGAGTCGGATACCCTCCTCCGCACTGAGGAGGAACTCCTGGCCGAGGTGATGAAGGACCTCGGGTTCTCCCGAAGGGGCAGCAAGATCGTGGCTGCGATCACGTCGGCAATCCGTGTGGCTAGAAAACGGCGCGTCCGCCGGGGGACTTGATGGAATCCACTCAGCTCAACTGGATCGCAGGTTACATCTGGAACATCGCCGACGATGTTCTGAGGGACCTGTACGTCCGAGGCAAGTACCGCGACGTCATCCTGCCGATGACCGTACTGCGGCGACTGGATGCCGTCCTCGAGCCGACCAAGGAGGCCGTCCTCGAGATGCGGGCGACGCTGGACAAGGCCGGGATCACCAACCAGGACCAGGCCCCTGCGTCAGGCGGCCGGGCAGGCGTTCTACAACACCTCGCGCTTCACCATGCGCGATCTGCGCTCGCGGGCGAGCCAGCAGCAGCTCAAGGCTGACTTCGAGGCGTACCTGGACGGCTTCTCGCCCAACGTACAGGACATCCTCGACAAGTTCGAGTTCCGCAACCAGATCCCGCGGCTATCCAAGGCGGACGCCCTCGGGACACTCATCGAGAAGCTTGTCTCCCCCGACATCAACTCAGCCCCAACCCCGTCCGCAACGGCGACGGCTCGGTCAAGCATCCCGGGTTGGACAACCACGGGATGGGCACGATCTTCGAGGAGCTGGTTCGCCGCTTCAACGAAGAGAACAACGAGGAAGCGGGCGAGCACTGGACCCCTCGCGATGCCGTCCGGCTCATGGCCCGCCTCATCTTCCTGCCGATCGCGGACCGGATCGAGTCCGGCACGTACCTGCTCTACGACGGCGCGTGCGGCACCGGCGGCATGCTAACGGTGGCCGAGGAGACGCTCCAGCAGCTTGCTGCGGAGCACGGCAAGCAGGTCGCGACGCACCTCTACGGCCAGGAGATCAACGCGGAAACCTACGCCATCGCGAAGGCTGACCTCTTGCTGAAAGGCGAAGGCGAAGCCGCCGACAACATCGTCGGCGGCCCGGAGCACTCCACGCTGTCGAATGACGCCTTCCCGTCGCGCGAGTTCGACTTCATGCTCTCGAACCCACCGTACGGCAAGAGCTGGAAGAGCGACCTCGAGCGCATGGGCGGGAAGGACGGCATCAAGGATCCCCGGTTCATCATCGAGCACGCAGGCGATGCCGAGTACTCGCTGTTGACGCGTTCGAGCGACGGCCAGCTGCTGTTCCTGGCCAACATGCTCAGCAAGATGAAGCACGGGACGGGGCAGGGAAAGGGGCTCGGCAGCCGCATTGCCGAGGTGCACAACGGCTCCTCGCTTTTCACCGGTGATGCCGGCCAGGGCGAGAGCAACATCCGGCGTTGGATCATCGAGAACGATTGGCTGGAGGCCATCGTTGCGCTGCCGTTGAACATGTTCTACAACACGGGCATCGCCACCTACATCTGGGTGCTGTCCAACAAGAAGCCCGAGAACCGCACGGGCCAAGTCCAGCTCATCGACGCGACCCGGTGGTTCAGGCCGCTCCGCAAGAATCTAGGCAAGAAGAACTGCGAGCTCGCGCCCGAGGACATAGGGCGTATCAATCGCGCCTTCCTCGAGTTCAAGGAGACGCCAGAGTCCAAGATCTTCCCCAACGACTCCTTCGGTTACTGGAAGG
>JANYJG010000006.1 GCA_025358515.1 Chloroflexota bacterium | reverse complement strand
GAACGGGCGCGGCAACGGTGACGACGATCGTGATCGGTGTTGGCGCGGCCGCTTCGATGACTTTGGCGCCGGGCGGCGCCGTTTGGCCGGCCGCGAGCTGGACGTACCGGATTGGCCTCTGTACCTGGATAGTGGCCGGTGTGGTGGCCGGATCGACCGCTAGCGCAGGTGGCGCCTGCACGACCGGAGGGATCGTCGCCGGTCGGGGAGGCAGGATGATGGCTGCCATCAGGGCGGAAATGGCCGCGACGGCGCCGGCGCTCAGAGCAAGCCTCATGGGCCGGGCGTCGGGCTTGGACTTGGGAGAGTGGGCAGGAACAGGAGTCCGCGTGGGCTGCGTATCCATCAGTCGTCCGTCCCCCCGCTGCCGTCACCGCCGGGTGCCGGAACTATCACGTGGATGACGGGCGCTGGCGCTGCCGGCACGGAAACCGCAGGCGGTGCCGTCCTGGTGATATGGATGACGGGCGGCGGGGCTGCCGGCTTGACGTAGATTGTCAGTGGCTCGAGGCTCGGGCTGGGTTGGGCGGTCGGGGTCTGCTGAGCTGCAGCGGTCTGCCGAGCTGCCGTAGCCTGCGCCACCTTGTTGGCGCTAGCGAACCCGTCCACGACCAGGGCGCCGGCCACGGTGAGGCCGGCAAGGATGCCGGCGACCACCAGGCCGATGCGATGGATGTGGTTCATCGGTGGTCTCCTGCTACTCCGGCCCGCCGGGCGCCGTGGCGGTGCGCCTTTCGTTGAGGTTGTAGTCGGTCGGCCGGGTTCGACGCTGAGTCTCGATTGCGGGCGTGGAACCTCCGTGGAGCGGAGGTGGAGCCTCTATGGAGGTTGCGTTCAGAACCTTTCAACAGGCATCGCACCGTCGGGCCGCCACGGGCGATCCGCGGCACGGTACGCTAGAGCTCATGGAATTCGAGATCAGGGACGCACGCGGTGAGGATGCGGAGGCGCTCGCTCCCCTGCTGGAGCAGCTCATGGGCGAGCCGTCCACGGAGGCGCAGGTGCGTTCAAGGTTGGATCGCCTGGCGACGACGGGCGCGGACCGAGTTCTGGTGGCCCTTTCAAACGGCCGCGTCGTGGGCCTAGTTGGCGTGCATCTCACCTGGATGGCGCACACCGATGCCCCTACCGCGCGGCTGATGAGCCTGGTTGTGGATGAGACATTTCGAGGGCAGGGGATCGGACGACGGCTCGTCGGGGCCGGCGTCGCACTCGCCCGAACCTGGGGCTGCAATCGGCTGGAGCTGACGAGCCGACTCGAGCGCTCCGGAGCCCACTCCTTCTACGATGCCGTGGGTTTCGTCCACACCTCGAAGCGCTTCTCGATGCCGGTCTAGCGCGCGGTTCCGACGCCGGTCATCCAGCCGGAGCCGTCCGAACAGCCTACGAATCAAGAGGGCCAGGTCGATCGACCTGGCCCTGCAAGAAACATCGATCGCTGGATCAGGACTTCGGCTTCTTCTCAGCCTTTGCAGCCGGTGCCTTGGCGGCCTTCGAAGCCGCAGCCTTGGCCGGAGCCTTGGCGGCAGCCTTCTCGGCCTTGGGTGCGGCGGCCTTGGCCGGTGTTTTGGCGGCAGTCTTCTCGGGCTTGGCCGGTGTTTTGGCGGCAGCCTTCTCGGGCTTGGCCGGTGCCTTGGCCGGTGCCTTGGCGGGCTTGGAAGCCACAGCCTTGGCCGGTGCCTTGGCGGCCTTCGAAGCCGCAGCCTTGGCCGGAGCCTTGGTGACCTTCGGAGCCGCAGCCTTGGCCTCACTCTCGGCGACTGCCGGGATTGCGGCGATCTCCGTGCGAGCGGACTTGGAGAGGGCGGCCTTGGCCTTACCGGCGGCGGTCTGCGGGCCCTTGGCCTTCGTGGCCTTGCCCGTTGCGATGCGCGCGCGAGCGGCCTTGATTGAGGCAGCCGTGCCGGTCGACTTGGTGACGTGGGCCGTCGTCTGAACGGCCTCGCCCCCAGCTAGGGCGTTGATCTTGAGAACTCGTCGGGACTTGCGCCGGGCGGCGTTGTTGGGGTGGATAGCCCCGACCTTCGCTGCCCTGTCGAGGGCGCTCATCGCCTCGGCGAGAGCTGTGGCGGTGTCCGCCTCATTGCCGCCGACCGCGACTTTGACGGCGTTGGCGACGTACGTCTTCGCCGCGCTCTTGCGCGGTTGATTGATGGCCCGCCGGCGCTCTGCCTGGCGGACCCGCTTGATCGCTGACGGCGTGCGCGCGCCTGTCCAGCCTCGGGGCGTCTTGG
>JANYJG010000236.1 GCA_025358515.1 Chloroflexota bacterium | reverse complement strand
TCTGGTTACCGACCGCGTCATAAGTGAAGGTTTCGTCCGGCAGGCTCGACCCGGCCGGAGCGAGAACGCTGGTCAGGCGGTCGGCGGTGTCGTAGCCGTAGCTGGTGGTGCCGGCGGAGTCGGTCTTGGTGGTTCGCCGTCCGGAGTCGTCATAGCTGTACGAGAGGGCATCGATGGCCATCGCACCCTTGGAGCTCGTTCGGGAGGCGAGCTGGCCGGTTGGCGTATTGGCGTAGACGTCGTTCACGCCATTTGGGTCGCGACAGGCTCGCGAGACGCCCTAGCGGGTCGTAGCCGAAAGTGAAGACGCCGCTCGATGGGTCGGTGACGGTCTTGAGCAAGCCGTTACCGTCATAGGCGTAGGTGGTGGTTCCCCATGGCGCGCTCACCGATGTCGGCCGGCCCGCTGCGTCACGGCCGAAGGTGAGCGCGACGGTCGGCTGATTGCTTGTCGATGTTCCGCCGCTGGTCTGGCTCGTGAGGTTGCCGGCGCCGTCATATGTGAAGGCGAGCTGTGGCGCTAATCCTCACCGGACAGATAGAGAACCCCTCCCGGCTCGACCACGAGATGAGGTGTTTCCGCGGCGGGCTCAAACAATCGCCAGCATTCGTCGGGAGCCTCGTCTCCGACGGGATCGACTAACCCTATGTCGCTGAAGGTCTCAAGTAGGCAACCATCGGCGAACAGGAGGTGGAGGTCTCCGGCGTCGCCCAACGATGCCTTCTCTACGATGTGGGCGTCATCACCGTGAGATAAGAACGCCTCCATTGACTCGTCAAGTCGAGACCGGCCACCGCGCCGGGGATCAAAATCATCCTCGCTGAAACCGGCTGCTGGCGCCCAGCGATCACGACAGCCCACGAGTACTCTGCCGCTGGCGACAATACGCCAAGCGCCGGTTACATGAAGAGCCCACTCGCCGACTGTCTTTGGAATCCCACGAAAATCACGGGTTTCCACCCGATCGCCGAACTGGAACATCTCCAAGCCGACTGTCATCGTCCGGTCCCAAAGTCGGCGGCCATCGAGAGCGTTGATCATGCTCATCGTTCGTTGATCCATTGCAACTCCCTCCTATGCTCGCCGCCAGAGCGCATCATTAGATCACCCCATTTTGCGCCTGGGGGATCTCCCTATTCGCAGTTCGCAAAGAGTTCCCGCGCAATCTCCTCGATCTCCTCCGGCGAAAAGCCCTGCTTGCTGATGGCTCGATGAAGGGCCTCTCTCATGACCTTGGTGAAGGTGCAGCCCAGTTCTCTCGCGACTTTTTGCCCTATATATCGTGCTTGCGCGTTGGCAGCCTGATTGTTTTCGAGACGCTCGCCAAACTCGTCAACTGCGAAACGACCCGCCGGATCCGCCAAACTGATTGGGTCCAGGCGACAGTAGGCATATGAACTCCCGGCGGTAGCGGCTCGATCAGACGTGACAGAGACTACGCGCCCTGCGGACTCCGCGCCGCTCCCAGGCCCGCCTTCAATCGGCGCCGGCGAAGTGCCGGAGCAGGAACTGCAGGTCACACGAGAAGACAGTCCCGCTATCGCTTCGCCTGCCGGGTTCACCACGTATCCGACCGGGTCTTCGCTAAGGAATCGCCCGGTGCCCGGGTCGTAGTAACGGGCCCGCCCGTAGTAAAGGCCGGTATCGCCATCGTAGCCATACGTGCCGTAGGCGTAGGAGCCCGACGACGCGCCCACCGGCGTCCCGTACGCGGTATACGAGAAGGAAGTCAGCGCGCCGCTGGAGCTGGTTGTGCCTGTGACTGAGCCGACGGCATCGAGCACCGGATACGTGGCCGTCGCGCCCACATTGGTCTCGAGCGGCACCACGTCTTGCCGGTGCGTGGATGGACCCCGACCATCCGGCACGCCCGAGCCGACGGAACGCCCTCCGCGATCAGTCTGGCGAATGCCTCACGCTTTGCGAACCCTGGATTTGGTCCTCGACGACCCATCGCAACTCCCCAATCTCATGGGTGTTGCGACGCTCGCCAGATTCCGCCGTGAAACCAGGTGGCGAAAACCTGTGAAGTCCGCACTCAAGAAGTGCCCACTCTCGGGATCGTAGTAGCGCGCACGGGCATAGTAGAGCCCCGTGGCTGAGGGTCGTATTGGACGCCGCGATCACCGGCGGCGTTGTTGCTGGTGGCGTCATGGGAACGGGATGCAGCCCACAGGAGTCGGTCGACTATGTGTCCACTAACTCGCTCGAACGGCGAGGAGGACCCGTTCATAAAGGTCGAAACGCCCGCCGCTGCCTCGCCTCGCGAAGGCCTCGCCTTGGCCGCGATAGGCCAGCCGGATACCCCGCACGGTGCTTGATGCACCGAAGGGACCGTCTCGCTCCTCTGGCGGCATCCCTAGGACGTACGCCTCAACGCGGTCTAGCGTCTCGGGTCGAACATCGAGCCGCACGTACTCCGGGCCCTCGGGCAGTACTTGCGTTCCGATATCGATACCGCCAGAGAAGCTCACCTCGACCAGATCCGCCGCCCTGAAATCGTTGCCTCGAAACTCGAGGGGTTCGGTCCTGATCGATCCTCGAGTCGGGTCGTCGTTGAGCCCTGCCGAGAAGACGACCGTCTTGAGCCTTCCAGAGAAGCTGCACTCGACGAACTCGGCGTGCCAGCTCAGCCAGCCGTCCAGCTTGGCTCCATCGAAGCTGCACCGCTCGAAGCGCGCCAGACCGGGGTTGCATTGGCGTAAGTCGGCACGGTCGAAGTGGCAGTCACGATAGACCGAGGGCGGGGGGACGCTGAAGGTCCCCCGAAGTGCCGTCCGGCGAAAGTCGCAGCCCTCGAATACCGAGTCGCTCGAATCGAACCGATCGATTCGAAGTCCGGCGAAATCGACGCGCTCGAGGCGGGCATGCACGAACCGGACTCCCGCCGAAGACGGTTCGAAACGAACATCTCGCAGTTCGTCAGAGAACGCCGGCGGCGCGGGGTGGATCCCCACAACGCGGGTCTCCGCGCTCAGCTTGATGTCCTTCGGGTCGCTCACGTTCCACCTCGCGTGCGGTCTGGATCAGCCCCACGACTCACAGCGCGAGTATGTAAGTCACCATTTGGGCCACAAGATACTCCCCGCCGCGCGCCACGTGTGCAGCCACCTGACCCTCGGTCGTCAATTCGATCAGCACGTCTTCTCCCTCGAGCGTCACGCTAAAGTCCGGTCCGATTGTGAAGTACGTGAAACCTGCTTCCCTTAGCGCATTGGCCACCATGCGGTGAATGATCGTGCCGCAGGAACGGCGAAGAGCCCAGGGGTTGTCACGCAGAAACCCGCTTTCGCCCGGACTCAGCCCGCCAACTTCCTGCGGCTGCTCCAGCAGCCACTCCGTCCCGTTGCCTGCATAGACCTGGGCTTGGTCACCCACGAGCGCCGCGGCATCGGCTGGCATTGGGGACTCAAGGGCCGTGTACTCTTCCACGGTTATTTGGCCAGTCGGGTCCGAGGCGACGGTGGGGCGATCGAGAGAATACGAATATGGAGGGCGGATTCAAGGGATCCTCGCAACAGGGCGGCGAGTCAACGACGATGAGTTGACTCGAAGCGGAGGTTCCCTTGACCCGGCACCTGACCAATCAGCAGCGGCAGCAAGCTCGCAAGATGCGGCGCGAAGGCAAGAC
>JANYJG010000132.1 GCA_025358515.1 Chloroflexota bacterium | reverse complement strand
GTCAAGGGCTACATGGACTTCGAGAAGGGAGTCCTCACGCAGGTCACCGAGGCTCGTGCCGCCGCCGTCGCCGCTGGCTCCCAGGGCACCGCCGCGCAGGCCCAAGCTGAGAACGTTCTGACCGGCAGTCTGCGATCCCTGTTCGCGGTTGTGGAGAACTACCCGCAGCTCAAGGCCAACGAGAACGTCCTCTCGCTGCAGGAGCAGCTGACCACTACTGAGAACCAGATCTCGTTCTCGCGCCAGCATCTGAACGCGACGGTCCTCGAGTTCAACAACTCGCTGCAGACCTTCCCGAACGTGCTCATCGCTGGGCCTCTGGGCTTCACCAAGCGCGACTTCTTCGCAGCTGAGCCCGAGGCGGCCGAGGTTCCCGTCGTCAACCTGGGATAGGCGAAGTGTGGCCGCGCAGGCCGGTGTCAGCGCGTCCTCAGCGCCCTGAGGCTGAATTCCTGTGACCACAACCTTCTATTCGGAGCAGGCGGCAAACCGCCGCAACTCCTTCCTGCTCGCGCTCGTCGTCGTTGCCGTCCTGGCCGTCTTCGGGTTCGTGATTGGCTACGCCGTCGGGTACGGGAGCGGCGCCAGCCCGATCGCGTGGGGGATCGGCGCGCTTGTCATCGCCGTGGCTTTCGGCACACTCAGCGCGGTCGGGTCTTTCTTCGGCGGCGACCGGCTTGTGCTCGCTAGCTCACACGCGCGAGAAGTCACGGCCCAACAGGCCCCGCAGGTCTACAACGTAGTGGGCGAGATGGCCACGGCCGCCGGCGTGCCCATGCCGCGCGTCTACATCATCGATGACCCCTCGCCCAACGCCTTTGCCACTGGCCGCGATCCGCAGCACTCATCTGTGGCCATCACAACGGGCCTGCTGGACAAGCTCAATCGCGAGGAGCTGCAGGGCGTTTTGGGCCACGAGATGTCGCATATCCGTAACTACGACATTCGCTTCACGTTGATCGTGGGCGTGATGGTCGGCAGCATTGCCTTGCTGGCCCAGCTCTTCTTGCGCTACACGTTCTGGTTCGGCGGCGGCCGGAGCCGCGATGACAACAACAACAGCGGGGGAGGTGGTTTGGCGGTCGTTTTCATGATCGTGGGCGTCATCATGGCTATCCTCGCGCCCATCTTCACGGCCATGGTCCAGATGGCCGTAAGCCGCCAGCGGGAGTATTTAGCGGACGCGTCGTCGGTACAGTTGACCCGGAACCCCCACGGCCTCGAGACGGCCCTGGCCAAGCTTGCCGCCGATAAGGAGCCGCTTCATTCGGCGAACGGCGCGACGCAGCATCTCTACATCGTCAATCCACTTAAGAAGCTAGGCGGCGGCGGGGCCCTCTTCTCGACGCATCCACCAATCGCCGATCGCATCAACCGCCTCCGGCAGCTCACCGGCGAGGGCCCCATGGACCCCGTCGAAGTGCGGCAGCTATCGGGTCTGGAGTAGACCCACTTCCAGTGGCGTGGCACGAGTGCGGTCGCCTTGCAGCGTTTCGGTCGGTCGTGGTACCTTTCCTGGCGCCGGCGGGCAGTCAGTCGTCGTCCGGGCCGAGATAGCTCAGTCGGTAGAGCACGCGACTGAAAATCGCGGTGTCGCCAGTTCGATCCTGGCTCTCGGCACCATACAATGGCCGGCATGGTTATCGAGCGGAAGTGGCTCAGTTGGTAGAGCATCACCTTGCCAAGGTGAGGGTCGCGGGTTCGAGTCCCGTCTTCCGCTCCACTCCCTTCGTTTTGCCGTCCCGGACGGCCGCGCGCTAGAGATCGAGCCTCTGCCCCTTCGTCTAGTGGTAGGACAGCGGACTTTGGATCCGTTAGGCGAGGTTCGAATCCTCGAGGGGCAGCCAGTCTGACTCACCAGCTCGCCGGTTCCCCAGCCGGCAGAACCGCCCTCGGGGCGGTCCGCGTCCGAGGCGACGTACCCAAGTGGTTAAGGGGGAGGTCTGCAAAACCTCTATTCAGCGGTTCGATCCCGCTCGTCGCCTCCAACATCCCTCGTGAATGGCCCCTCGGCCGATGGCGGCCGAATCTGCCCGTAGAACTACCCGCAGAACGTTGTGGGAAGCCGGTCGGAACGAGGTCGAAGGCAGGGCAAGCGTCAGCGGCGCTCGCGTTTGGCGCGCCATCTTGAGTGCCCCGGCGCGCTAACCTTCTAGGCGTGCCGGAGTGGCGGAATGGCAGACGCAGCGGACTTAAAATCCGCGGCCCGCAAGGGCGTCAGGGTTCGAATCCCTGCTCCGGCACCAATTCGAGGGGTTGGACGGCTGCCGCTCCTGCTAGCCCCGGTGACCAGGCCAGGGGCGGGAGAGGCCGGCCACTCCGGCCGCCGCTACGATGAATTCCGGAATCAGCACCCCAGCGCGGAAAGCGAGCAGTTCGGGCGGTTCGGGCTCATCCATGTCGAGGGTCAAGTCTGGGTGAGGCGGAGCGGCAGATTGGCCGGCACCCTCGACGGCCGGGCCGACCTCGGCCGCGTCAGCCGCGAGCGTTCTGTGGCCGGAATGGCCTTCGCCGCTGGCGGGGCGGCGCCTGCGGCGGCGCCGGATCGTCTCGAGCGAGGCCCGCATGTATACCTCACAGTACCCAGGGAGGTTCTCGCGGTTCCAGGCCAGGAGTGCCAAATCGGTGTCTGACGAGGAGACGACGACGACGAACCCCTGCTGTGCGAGCACTCTCGCGGTCTGGGAGAGTTGAGC
>JANYJG010000103.1 GCA_025358515.1 Chloroflexota bacterium | reverse complement strand
TCTGGGGGCGCGGACAAATCCGTCGCCGCAAGCCTCGGGAAGGCCTGATGTTCAACAAGATCCTGATCGCCAACAGGGGCGAAATCGCCCTTCGAGTTCTGCGTGCCTGCCGAACCCTCGGCGTCGGTGCGGTCGTCGTATACAGCGAGGCCGACCGCGACAGTCTGGCCGCCCAGCTTGCCGACGAGGCGATCTGCATCGGCCCGGCCGACGCTCGGCGCAGCTACCTCTCGGCGCCGGCAATCATCTCCGCCGCGATCGTGACCGGCTGCGACGCCATCCATCCCGGCTACGGCTTCCTGTCGGAAGACGAGTCCTTCGCCGAAGTCGTGCGCGCCCACGGGCTGGTCTTCATCGGCCCGCCCGCCGAGGTCCTCGAGCGCTTCGCCTCGAAGGAGGCTACTCGCCGGCTACTCGGCGGCTACGGTCTGCCCACCATCCCGGGTTCGGGCATGCTTCGTGACGAGGAGCACGCGCTCGAAGAGGCCGCGCGCATCGGGTACCCGGTTCTAATCAAGCCGTCCGCCGGCGGTGGCGGCAAGGGCATGCGGCTCGTCCGCAGCGCCCGCGAGCTTGAGGCCGTTTTCAACGTCAGCCGCTCGGAGGCCAAGGCCGGCTTCGGCGACGACGCCTTGTACCTGGAGAAGTACCTGGACGACACCCGCCACATCGAAATCCAGGTTGCCGTCGATCGCTTCGGCCACGCCATCCACATGGGCGAACGCGACTGCTCCGTCCAGCGACGCCACCAGAAAATCATCGAGGAGACGCCGAGTCCGGCTCTCGCCGAATCTGGGCGCCAGGACCTCTGCCAGATCGCCGTCAAAGCCGTGGTCGCGGCCGGTTATGAAAACCTCGGAACCCTCGAATTCCTGGTGGACGCAAAGGGCGACGCCTATTTCATCGAGATCAACTGCCGCGTTCAGGTCGAACACCCGATCACCGAGCTGGTCACCGGGATAGATATGATCGCCCTCCAGATCAGGATCGCCGCCGGCGAGACGCTCGGACTCAGCCAGTCGGACATCGTCTCGACCGGCCACGCCATCGAGTTCCGCATCCTGGCCGAGGACCCGAGCAAGGACTTCCGGCCGGCCAGCGGCCGCGTTGGCGCGTACCTGGCCCCGGGCGGCCCCGGCGTCCGGATGGACTCGCACCTCTACTCCGGCTACGAAGTTCCGCCCTACTACGACTCGCTGCTGGGCAAGCTCGCCATCTGGGCGCCGGATCGGCCTACGGCTATCGCCCGTGCCGACGCCGCTCTGCGCGAGTTGCTCGTCGACGGCGTCACCACCAACATCGAGCTGCATCGGGCCATCCTCGCCAACCAGGTCTTCATCGATGGCCGCGTCACGACGAACCTGCTCGACCGTGTCGGCAGCGCCCCGTTCGTGGCCGCCGGCAACCGCTGAGTCGTCTCAGCCAACAGGAGCCGCCCGTGACCGATACCGCCGCGACCAAAGGCCCAATCCTCACCACCCGCCAGATCGAGAAACTCATCCCTCATCGCTGGCCGTTCTTGCTCGTTGATCGCATCGTCGAGTACGACCCGGAGGCCAAGCGCATCGTGGGCCTCAAGTCGGTGACCGCAACCGAGTGGTTCTTCCAGGGCCACTTCCAGGGCCAGCCGATCATGCCCGGCGTCCTCCAGGTGGAGGCGTTGGCTCAGACGATGGGCATCTTCGTCGCCCAGCAGCCCGGCTTCGGAGATCGCCTGGGGCTCTTCGCCGCAATAGACGATTGTCGCTTCAAGCACATAGTCACTCCCGGTGATCAGCTGCGGCTCGAAGTGACGATGGAGCGCTTGGGCAGCAAGTTCGGCCGCGGCCATGGCATCGCCACGGTCGATGGCGAAGTCGCCTGCGACGCCACCCTGAGCTTCATCATCGCCCCAGAGAGCGCCCTGCGCTGATGGTGCGCATTGCCGTCCTATCCGACATCCATGGCAACCTGCCGGCGCTGGCGGCCGTCCACAAGGCCATCAACGCGGTCCGACCGGACTACGTCGCGATCTGCGGGGACCTCGTCTTCAATGGGCCGGACCCGGCCGGGACGCTGGCGCTGGTCCAGGAACTGGAGCGGGCTGGCGCTTACGTCACCTGCGGCAACACGGATTTGGCCGTAGCGGATGGCGACTTCACCGCCGCTTTTCCGTGGTTCCCGGATGGTCCGCCCGAGCAATACCGCATTGCTGCGGATTGGGCGAGGGATCAGATCGGCGAAGACGGCGTCGACTACCTGCGGCGTTTGCCATGGGAACGGCGGCTCCGGGTCGGCGACGAGGGGTCGCCTCACGGTGACCTTGTCCTCTTCTGTCATGCCTCGCCGGGGTCGCTCACCGCGGGCCTCGGGGCCGATCTGGACGCTGTGGTCACGATGGAGCGGGTCAGTCAGACGGACGCCCGGATCATCGCCTGCGGCCACACTCACCTGCCCGAGATCCGCGAGGTAGGCTGGCGGACGATCGTCAACGACGGCAGCGCCGGATACGTCTTCGACGGCGATCCCACCGCCAGCTGGGCCCTGATCGAGATCGATGGCGGCCAGGTGAAGGCCGAGATTCGCCGCACTGAGTACGACGTCATGGAGGCGGCCAACGCCGTTTCGGCCCGCGGTCTCCCAGGTGATGTCTATCGCGCCGCA
Source organism: Chloroflexota bacterium (assembly GCA_025358515.1). GTDB lineage: Bacteria > Chloroflexota > Limnocylindria > Limnocylindrales > CSP1-4 > Fen-1039. The sequence continues at coordinate 2,268 of JANYJG010000103.1, read as the reverse complement.
ACAATCCGCACAGGGAAACTTGTCCGATGAGGAACGAAGTCACAGGAGCCGCGTTGCCTCGGGCACCGCGCGTCGTCGTTACTGGCATGGGGGCCCTTTGCTCACTGGGCAATGACGTCGAATCGATATGGGCCGGCATGGTTGAGGGTCGGTCCGGCGTGGGACCCATCACCCAGTTCGATCCGTCGCGACTGACCACCCGTATCGCGGCCGAAGTCAAGAATTTCGATCCTTCCCCCGTGCTGGACCGTAAGGATCAGCGCCGCAACGACCGCTACGTCCAGCTTGCGTTGGTTGCGGCCCATCAGGCCATGAACCAGGCCGGCCTGCCGGAGCACCTCGAGGGCGAGCTGGCCGAGCGAACGGGCGTCATCGTCGGCACGGGCATCGGCGGAATTCGCACCCTGGCCGAGCAGGTCCAACTGTGTGGCGAGAAGGGCCCGGACCGCATGTCGCCCTTCGTCATCCCGATGTCGATCAGCAACCTGGCCGCGGGTGTGATCGCGATCCATTTTGGGCCCCAGGGCCCCAACTTCGCCGTCGTGTCCGCCTGCGCGACCGGAGGCCATGCCATTGGGGAGGCCTGGGAGACGATCCGGCGCGGCGACGCCGACATCATGCTTGCCGGCGGCACGGAAGCCACGGGCTCCGAGTCGCTCGTCGGCGGCTTCGCCGCGATGCGCGCCTTGTCGACCCGCAACGACGAGCCCGAGCGCGCGTCACGCCCATTCGACCGCGGCCGCGACGGCTTCGTCATCGGTGAGGGCGCTGGCGTCCTGTGCCTGGAGTCCCTCGAGCATGCCCGCAAACGCGGAGCGGAGCCGCTGGCGGAGGTCGTGGGCTACGGCGCCACAGCCGATGCGTCCCACATCACCCTGCCCGCGCCCGGCGGTTATGGTGCCGTGCGGGCAATCCGGCGGGCCCTGGAGAAGGCGGGTCTGACCGTCGACGACGTCGAGATGGTCAATGCCCACGCCACGTCCACTCCGGAGGGCGACCCGCGCGAACTCGAGGCCATGAAGACGCTCTTCGGCGAGCGCGCCGGACGGGTCAGCATCACGGCCAACAAGAGCATGATCGGGCATACCCTGGGCGCCGCCGGCGCAATCGAGGCCATCTCTTCGATCATGAGTTTGCGCACGGGCTGTGTGCCCCCGACCATCAATCTGGAAGACCCCGATCCGCTGGCCGAAGGCCTCGACCTCACGCCCCTCCAACCCCGCTGGCGCGAGATGCAGGTCGCGGTTTCCAACTCCTTCGGTTTTGGCGGCCAGAACAGCGCCCTGGTTATACGGCGCTGGAGCGAGTGAGGAAGGACGCGATGCCCGACCAGCACAACGAAGCCCAAAAACCGAAACCGGGCGATCTTCCGCCCTCCCCAATTTCTGAGGAGACGGCCTCGCTGCTCGGTCTGATCGACCGGCTCAGCTCACTCATCGAGCGCAGCGACCTCATCGAACTGGAGGTAGAGTCGGGCGACACGGGCATCGTCCTCCGCAAGCCCGCGGCGTTGATGCCGCAGGCAGTGGGCGGGGTCGTGGCTTCGCCGGCTGGGGATAGGTCCGCGGCCTCCGCAGGCGCAGGCACCACGGGCGAACCCAGCGTCCCCGTGGCCCCGGTCAAGGCCATCAAGGCTCCCCTGACGGGCGTCTACTACGGCGCACCGTCGCCGGGAGCGCCGCCATACGTGACGCCCGGACAGCAGGTCACCGTCGGCCAGGTAATCGGTCTGATCGAGGCCATGAAGCTGTTCAACGAGATCAAGTCGGACATATCCGGCCGTGTGATCCGGTTGGTTGCCGAGACGGGGAAACTGGTCAAGGCAAAACAGCCCCTGATCGAGGTCGAGCCGTAATGGCCGGTTCCGGGTTCGGGGTCCATATCACAGGTTGGGGGTCCTATGCGCCCAGCCGCGTCCTTACGAACGCCGATCTCGCGCGCATGGTCGAAACGTCCGACGAGTGGATCGTCAGCCGCACCGGCATCCGCGAGCGCCGCATCGCCGGCCCCAACGAGACCACCGCGAGCATGGCTGCGGTCGCCGGTCTGCGAGCAATCGCGACGGCCGGCCTCAACCCAGACGACATAGACCTGATCCTTGTCGGCACGCTAACCCCCGATTACCCCATGCCTTCGACGGCGGCCCTGGTCAAGGACGCCATAGGCAATAAGCGTGCCGCGGCCTTCGATGTGGGGGCCGCCTGTTCCGGCTTCGTGTATGGCTACGCCACCGCCCATGCCTACGTGGCTGCGGGCCTTGCCAAGCAC
>JANYJG010000092.1 GCA_025358515.1 Chloroflexota bacterium | reverse complement strand
GTCGAAGGTCGCGGTCGCGCTGGTGTGGTCGCAGGTCACAACGTCGGTGCCGATGACGCCGCTGACGCTGCAGCTCGCGATGGTGGCGACGGTCGTCCCGTCGTAGACCTTGTTGGCAGCAGCGAAGCTGACGGTGAGCGGGGCGGCGGTGACGGTGCCGGTCGTGACGTGGACGAAGGTGACCGCGTAGTTGGCGCCGCCGTTGCCGTCGCTGACGGTGCCGGTCGGGGTGAGGGTCTTGCCCGTGCCGACGTTCTTGGTGTCGAACGTTTGGGTCCAGGTCGCGGTTTCGGCGCCCACGAGAGTGCCCAGCGTGATCATCGGGACGACGCTCGAGCTCGTCGTGCCGTCATAAACCTTGGTGTCGGTGACGGCGGTGACGGTGATGGCGGCCTGGTTCACGAATTGATCGAGCGCGCTACTAGTGCTCGTATCGAATGTGGTGTCACCGGCGTAAATCGCTGTGATGCTCGGGTGGTCGCCTGCATTCAGCTTCGGGACCGTCAGGGTTGCCGTATTCGGGCTCAGTCCATCCAAAGGAGCGGTGCCCAGGACCGTTAAGCCGTCCTTGAAGTCTACGTTTCCGGTGGCTCCGTCGGTCACCGTTGCGGTGAAGGTGAGCGAGTCACCATAGGCGGACGGAGTTGCGCCTGTCGTAAGGCTTAAGGCGGTGGTCGTAGGGGTGCCCGCAGCAAGGACAGACGCTGGCAGCAACCCGACCAACAGGGCAATGACTGCCCCAAGGGCAATACCGCGAAACAGTCGGACGTGCTTCATGCTGATGCCTCTTCCATGCCCTCGCCAACGTGCTGAGATCGGGCGCCTCTTACGGGACCGCGACAGCGCCGCGTCTCCACGACGTGGAGTCGATGCTACGCGGGTTAAAGCCCAGCGCGGCAGCCCATCTAAGGTACTAGGAAAGCAATGCGGCGCAACTGCCCTAAGGCATAGCCCGTCGGCCAATTCGGACTCACCCAAAGCCCGTATTGCCACGCGATGTGTCGCGTTGACGCTCCTCCGCAGCGCTCCTATACTCATTCCCGATGGATTAGGTCGGAATTAGAGAGCGTCCCCTGCTCCGCGACCCGAACCGTCACACGGAGAATTCCCCTGTCCACACGTACGTACCACAGCACCGGCGCCGTTTCCTTCTCCACGAAGGGCGAGTACGGCGTGCGGCTGATGGCCCAGCTCGCTCGCCGCTTCGGTACCGGGCCGGCAAGCCTGACGGACATCGCCGAGCAGGAGTCCCTGCCGCGGGCGTACCTCGAGCAACTCGTGATCAGCCTGCGCGACGCAAACCTCGTCCAAAGCACGCGAGGCGCCCACGGCGGCTACGAGTTGACCCGAGCGCCCGAACAGATCCGGATGGGTGAGGTACTGCGCGCTCTGGAGGGTCCGATCGCGCCGATGATCTGCGCCTCGGACGATACGGTCCACACTACTTGCGAGCGAACCGGCTACTGCACGGTCAACTTCCTGTGGATTCGCGTCCGCGATGCCATCATCGGAGCACTCGATTCGATGACCCTGGCCGACCTCTTGCCCGTCCCGGCGAGATTGGGTCAACTCAACAAGCCGATACTTGCCGCCCTGACCGATCTTTCGGCCGGCGCCGCAATCTCATCGACCTCCGCGACCGCCGACTGACCGTCGGCCGGCCCCATGTCCACCGCGCCCCAAGGAGCAAACGAGCCATCGTGAGCGACCAAGACCTCGTCATCCGCGACCTGCACGTGGCGCCCACCGCCAAGCCGGACCATGAGATTCTCAAAGGCATAGACCTGACCGTTCGCCAGGGCGAAGTCCACGCCATCATGGGCCCCAACGGATCGGGCAAGACGACCCTGGCATATGCCTTGATGGGCCACCCCGCCTACATAGTCAAGTCCGGCCAGGTGCTCTGGCACGGCCAGGACCTGCTCAAGCTATCCGCGGACAAGCGGGCCCGGCTGGGCATGTTTCTCGCCTTCCAATATCCAATGGCCATCCCGGGGCTGTCCGTGGCGAGCCTTCTGCGGTCGGCCATCAACGCCCGCCGGGCCGGCCTGGAGTCCGACCCGAACGTCGATCACACCGACGCCTTCAAGGGCGGCATCCCTATGGGCGAGTTCCGCAAACTGGTCCGCGAAAAGATGGCCCTGCTGAAAATGGACGAATCGATTGCGGCGCGCTACGTCAACGAGGGCTTTTCCGGCGGTGAGAAGAAGCGCCTGGAAATGCTCCAGATGGCCGTCCTCGAACCCGAGATGGCGATTCTGGACGAGACGGACTCGGGTCTGGACATCGACGCCCTGCGGATCGTGGCCGAGGGCGTCAACGCCATGCTCAACCCGAACATGGGCGTGCTGGTGATTACCCACTATCAGCGCCTGCTCAACTACATCACACCGGACGCGGTTCACGTTCTGGCGGCCGGCCGAATAATCCTTAGCGGCGGCAAGGACCTGGCATTACGGCTTGAGGCAGAGGGCTACGCGCCGATCCTGGCCGCTGCCGGACTGGAGACCGAAGTCGGAGACGAAGCCCCGGAGACTGCCGATGCGACGGCCGGAGCGGCCGCTAGTCCGGCCGCTGTTGGATCGGCCTCGAGCGGAGCGACCCGCTAAGGCGGGATTACCATGGCCGACCTCGCCGCCCCCGCCCAGACAGAGACCACGCCCCGCACCCTCGATTCGGATGCCGTTCGCGCCGACTTCCCAATCCTGGCCACCACCAACAGGTTCGGCAAGCCGCTGGTGTACCTGGACTCCGCCGCCACCAGCCTCAAGCCGCTGGCCGTGATTGAGGCCGTCGACGCGTACAACCGCGAATACACCTCGAACATTCACCGCGGCATCTACGAACTGGCGGAACGCGCCACCACTGCCTACGAGGGCGCCCGGGCCTCCACCGCTCGTCTCATCCACGCCCGCGAGCCTGGCGAGATCGTCTTCGTTCGGAATGCCACAGAGGCCATCAACCTGGTCGCCCATTCCTGGGGCCGGCACCACATCGGTCGCGGCGACAGCATCGTCTTGACCGAGATGGAGCACCACGCCAATCTCGTGCCCTGGCAGCTGCTCGTCCAGGAGAAGGACGGCGATCTGGAATTCATACCCGTCAGCGATGATGGCCTGTTGCAACTCGAAGTCTTCGAGGCCCTGCTGCACCTGCACCCCAAGCTGGTCGCCTTTACCCACGTCTCGAACATGCTGGGCACGATCAACCCGGTCCGCGAGATGACCGAGATGGCCCACGCCGCCGGCGCGCTGGTGCTGATCGATGGCGCCCAGGCGGTGCCGCATCTGCCGGTAGACGTCCAGGCAATCGACGCCGACTTTTACGTCTTCTCCGGCCACAAGATGCTCGGCCCCACCGGCTCCGGCGCGTTGTGGGCACGGCGCGAGTTGCTCGAGGCCATGCCGCCGTTCATGGCCGGTGGCGACATGATCCGCGAGGTTCACCTGCGCCGATCCGAGTGGAACGATGTGCCTTGGAAGTTCGAGGCCGGCACGCCGGACATCGCGGCCCAAATCGGCATGGGCGCGGCCGCGGAATACCTGATGGCCACGGGCATGGACGCCGTCCAGGCTCACGAGCGCGGGCTGACTCGTTACGCGATGGAGGTCCTCGTTCGCGAGGTTCCGGGCATCGAGCTGTACGGTCCGTCCGCGGACCAGCGCAGCGGAGTCGTGTCATTCAACCTGCCGGGCATCCACCCCCACGACGTGGCCCAGATCCTCGACCGATCCGGGATTTGCGTCCGGGCCGGCCACCACTGCACGATGCCGCTCCACGAACGCTTCGACCTGGCGGCGACAGCCCGCGCCAGCTTCAACGTCTACACCATTCCCGAGGAAATCGATGCTCTGGCCGTCGGACTGCGCGAAGTCGCGCGAGTCTTCGACAGCTGAGCGTAACCTTTGCCCGATGGACGACCTGTACCGCGACTACATCCTTGAGCACTACCGCCGCCCGCATAACTTCGGCGTCCTGGAATCGCCGACTGCCAGCTACGAAGGCTCGAATCCGCTCTGCGGCGATCGCATCACGATGATGCTCGGCATCTCCGACGGCATAGTCCGTGATGTCGCCTTCACCGGCCGAGGATGCGCCATCAGCCAGGCCAGCGCATCGCTCCTGACCGACGAGATCAAGGGCAAGACGGTCCGGGAGGTCGAACTTATGCGTCCGGACGATCTGCTCGAATTGATTGGCGTCGAGATCAGCCCGGCGCGTCTCAAGTGCGCCCTACTCTCGCTGGACACCGTCGCTCACGCCCTCGCCGAAGACGCCGTCACGCGCTTGGAGGGCGCGGAACCAAGCCCCGCGACAGAGTGACTAGCGAGCGACGTTGCCGCGCCGTTGAACCCGCGGTTGAGTCCCCAGCTGCCACTCCATGACGACTTACGGCCCGCCCGGCGCCGCGAGAGCTGCGCACATGTGGCACGAGATCGCCGACCGGGTTATGGTTCGCCGATTCCCCGACTTCAACGTGACCGTGGGCCTGATCATCGGCGACGACCTGTCTCTGGTGGTGGACACGCGGGGCTCGGAGCGGCAGGCCCGCGAGCTGATGGACGAGATCCGCTGGATCAGCGATAGGCGTCTCACGGTCGTGAATACTCATCACCACTACGACCACACCTTCGGCAACTTCCCGTTCCTCCCGGCCGACATATGGGGCCACGAGCGGTGCGCGATGCGCCTGCGAGAGGACGGCCGCACTGCCCAGTTGGCGATTGCCGCAGCAATGCCGGAAGCTGCCGAGGAGTACACCGAAACTCGGATCACGCCGCCGACAAAGACGTTCCGCGAGGGCGTCAAGCTGGAGCTGGGTGGGCGAGTCGTGGAACTGACTCACTTGGGCCGGGGTCACACGGACAACGACGTGGTCGCGATCGTGCCGGACGTTCACGTCGTTTTCGCCGGCGACCTGGTCGAACAGGGCGGGCCGCCCTCATTCGAGGATTCATACCCCATGGACTGGCCCGGCACGCTGGGCCGGATGCTTGACTTCGCCGATGGCCCCGTTGTGCCGGGGCACGGCGAAGTCGTTGGCCGCTCGTTCGTGGAGGGCCAGCTGGCCGACGTGTCGGCGATTGCGCAACTCGCCCGTCGGGTCCGCTTAGACGGCGGCTCCGTCAACGACGCGCTGCCGCTCGCGCCATTCCCTATGGTGATCGCCCGGACCGCTTTCTTGCGGGCATTTGCTCAGCTCTCCGGGGAGCTGACCTAGCCGCCGACGCCACCGCCACCATCTTGGCCACCACCGCCGCCCGGTCCGCCGCCGGGTTCATCGCTTGGCTGTGGCGTCTCGCCGGGCGTTGGAGATGAGCCCGGGCTAAATCCTGGCTGCGAGGAGTGGGATTGTGAGGGCGAGGCGCTGGGAGCGGGTGAGGGCGAGGACGGCGCCACGGCAGTCTCGGTTGCCGTCGGGGAGGTGGACGCGGTCGGAGAGGGAGTCGAACTGGGCGTGGCAGGCGCCGTCGGCGGGACCGGCTGAAGCCGGGGCGAGATCAGCGACTGCGGGGCCAGGATCGCGGAGGCGCCGACGGAAACCACGCCGGCAACAGAGGCCACGGCCAGCATTGCCACCAGCAGCAGTCCAAAGGCTCCGGCGCGCGTGCCGGCCGGTCGGCCGGCACCCATTGCAACTCGCCAGGAATCACGTAAAGCCGCGAGCACGCCCGGCAAGCTGCCGCCCCTGAGCGCTCTTGCTGCAGCTGCCGTCGGAACCGGCGAGGGCTCGACCGCGATGGCGGCGCTGACCCGATCCGCGAAGCCAGCGCTGGCCTTGGGGCTCGGTTCCCGGGCCAGGGACTCGAGTTCGGCGACAATGCCGGTCAGGTCGGCCGAGCCCAGTTCTTCGGGGCGGAAGCGCCCCAGAATCGGCCCGCTCATGCGTCCTGCTCCATCGTCGCTCGGAGACGCAGCAGCCCTCTGTGGAGATGGGTTTTCACGGTTCCAAGCGGCCGGCCGCTCTCGGCGGCGATCTCGGCCAGCGACAACTCACTGAAGAACCGCAGGGCAACCACTTCGCGATATGGTTCGTCCAAGCTGGCCAGGGCGGCTCTGACGCGGGCGTCGCGCTCCGACCGAAGGGCGGCGTCGGCGGGGTCGGCATCGGTGTTGCTGCGCGCGCCAGCGAACGCATCTGCGGACGGCGGATCCAGCCAGGTGAGCTTGCGAACCGAGCTTCGGCGGGCAGCGTGGCGCAGGGCAACCCGAACCGCGATCCGGGCCAACCAGGCCCCGAACGGTCCTTCTCCACGCCACGTTCCGATGGCTCGATAGGCAGTCAAGAAAGTCTCCTGGGCAGCATCCTCGGCATCATGGAGATTCCCGAGGACTCGATAGCAAACCCGCATGACCGAGTTCGACTCGCGGTCGATGAGTGCCCGAAAAGCGTCGCGGTTGCCGCCCAGCACCTCTTGGACGACCCCCAGCGCAAGGCGGTCATCGACTCGATCCAACCCGGACATGGCGTCGATCTGAGTGTCGATAGCTGCGGCTCCACGTGGTTGCCCGAAGTCCCTCGACTGAGCGACCGGGCACCGCAATGATGCCCGGTCTGGAGATTCCGGCAACGGCGCCCTTACGGGTCCGATGGTTCATCGGGCCGGCCGGCGCCGCTGGCCGATGTCAGTGCTGGCCGGATTGGTTCTGCCCTGGGCCCGAGTTGCCAGCGGAGCCTGTGTCGCCGTTCTGGGCGTTCTCGCCCTGCTGGTCGTTCGACGAATTGGAGGCTTCGGGATGGCCGCTAGCCTTGGCATCCGTGCCGCCCTGGTCGCCGCTCTGGTCGCCATTCTGACCTGGAGCTTCGGTTGCCTCTACGGCCTTGTCCGAGTCAGGGCCGTCGGTCTTTGACGCTCCCGGCGTTTCGGAAGCCTCGGGGGTTTCGGACGCCTCGGAGGCCTTGCTCGGCTCGGCCGATTCGCTCGCCTCGGGGGCCTTGCTCGGCTCCTCGGTCAAGAGCCCAGACGCTTCAGGCGTGCCGGAGGCCCCAGGCTCGGAGCTGGCTCCGACGGTCGGAGCGACGGACGGGTCCGCGAGCAACGGATGCCCGGACGTGGCAAGAGCGGCTCCCGCGACCAGGAATAGCGCGATCCCGGAAATAGCGAATGCGCGAAGTGGTCTGTTGTCCAACAAGTTCACGATGTAGTCCTCGTCAACTGCCGGCGGGGACGTCTCGCCGGCTCTAACTGTTCAGAGACAACGCCGCGTCGAAAGGTTTCAGTGTTGCGAGGCTACGTAGCTGATGAGCCGCGGACCGTGCCAGATACCTCAGCGATTTCGCTCGGAGCGGACGAACAGCGCCGTCCCCACCGCGAAGAAGGCCACGAACGAGACGGCGATCACCGCCCCGTTGAGAGCTGCGGGCGCCATCTCCGGCGCGGCCGTCGTCGGTTGGGCTGTGTAATAGACGTTGCGCAGCAATTCGACCGCGTATCGCATCGGGGCCAGCCTGGAGGCGACATCCAGGACCGGCGGTAGACCGTGGATCGGGTTGAAGACCCCGGCCAGGAAGAACTGCGGCAGCATCACGAACGGGAAGATCTGGTTCGCGGCGCGCTGGCTGCTGATATTCGACAGGACCAGCAGCCCGAACGTCCCGCCGTACACGGCGATCACGATCACCACGGGCAGCAGCGCGGCCAGTGTTGCCAGCGACATCGGCACCCCTAGAACCACGCCCACGGCGATGAGGGCGAGGCCCTGCGGCAGTGCCACGAGTGACTCGCCGATGATCTTGCCGATGACGATCGAGTAGCGCGAGATCGGCGAGACGAACATTTCCTGGCTGAAATCCTCCTCGCGATCGGCGATGAGGGAAATCACGCCAAGGGCCGCCGACTGCCACACGGTCTGCGCCACGACGCCCGTAAAGACGAACGTCTGGAGGTTCAAACCGCCCGGCGAGCCAAAGCCGGCCTGCAACATCGGGCCGAGCAATAGCACAAACATGAGCGGCAGGGCGAAGTCGGCGATCATCCGCACTCGGTCGCGGAGCAGCTTGACGAAGTCGCGGTGGGCGATCGCGGCGATGGCATATAGCTCATGCATCGGGCTTGCCCACGATCTCCAGATACGCGTCCTCGAGGCTGGGCGAGCGAGTCTGAACCAGCGTCAGCGGCGTCTCGATGGAGCGCAGCACGGCATGCGTTCGGCTGCCTTCCAGCGCGATTTCGAACGGGCCAACGCCGGTGGCGGTCAGCCGCAGGCCGGCGAGTTCCGTCTTGAGGCGGGCCCGGTCCGGAGCGTCCACGACGAGTACCTCTCGGGCCAGTTGCGCCTTGAGTTCCGCCGGCGTTCCGTTGGCGACGACGCGGCCGTGATCGACGATGCAGATGCAGTCGGCCTGCTCGGCCTCCTCGAGGTAGTGAGTGGTGAGGAAGACCGTGGTGCCGTGCTCGCGTCGAATCGTGGTCAGGTAATCCCACAGCGTCCGGCGGCTGGGAGGGTCCAGACCCGCAGTTGGTTCGTCCAGGAACAACACCTTGGGGCGATGAATGAGGCTGCGCACGATCTCGAGCTTGCGGGCCATGCCGCCCGAGAACGATCGAATTGGCGCGAAAATATCGGCCTCCAGGCCGAGCATGACCGCCAGCTCTTCAACCTGGCGCTTGTACGCCGCCGGCATCAACCTAAACGACGGCGCATACGGGTAGAGCCCGTAGAGGATGGCGTGGAGCCGGACGTTCTCCTCGGCCGTCAGGTTCGCATCGAGACTGGGGCGCTGGAAGATGATGCCCACGGAACGCCGGACCGCGCTCGCCTCCCGGGCAACGTCGCGGCCGTCGATCGTGGCCGACCCAGAGGTTGGGGCGAGGGTCGTCGTCAGGATGGAGATGGTCGTGGTCTTGCCCGCGCCGTTGGGACCGAGCAGGGCGAAGAACTGCCCGCCGTCCACATCGAAGCTGATGCCATCGACGGCGTTCTGTTTGGCTTTCTTGTACCGCTTGACGAGGTTGTCGACGTGGATCACGAATTGGCGGTCCCGATGGCTCGACTAGACGTTAAGGCTCGACGAATTGGGCAGCGTCGCGCGCTACCACGAGATCTTCGCGGGCCTCGATGCGGAGCACGGCCGGGGTTGCGCCAGGCGCGCCCAGCGCGGCGTCCTCGCGGGGTGCGGCTGCGGGCTCCGGGATCGGAGCAACGCCGATGGACGCCAGCCGGGCGACGATCCGGACGCGCAGGCCGGCGGCGTTCTCGCCAATTCCGCCCGTGAAGACGATGGCGTCCAGACTCGGCAGCGAAGTTGCGGCTGCGGCGATGCATTCGGCCGCCCGACGCACGAAGATCGCCAGGGCCAGGGTGGCTGCCTCGTCTCCGGCTGCCTCGAGCTTGAGGAGCTCGCGCACGTCGGCGGTCTGGCCCGATACACCCAAAAGGCCTGAGGCGTGGTCCAGCTGATCGCCCATTTGATGGGCGGTTAGGCGGCCCTGGCGGACTAGATAGAACAGGATGCCGGGGTCGATAGAACCGCTGCGAGTACCCATCATCAGGCCCTCGAGCGGGGTCATGCCCATGCTTGTCGCAACCGAACGGCCGCCATCGGTGGCAGTGACGGAGCAACCGCTGCCGAGGTGAGCGACCACCAGCCGAAGGGCGCCGGTCGGGCGGTTGAGCAGCGCGGCGGCGCGTTCCGCGGACCAGGCCACGCTCAGGCCATGGAACCCGTACCGGCGCACGCCCCAATCCTCGTACCACTTAGTCGGCACGGCATAGCGGTAGGCGTCCTCCGGCAGCGTCGCGTGGAAAGCGGTGTCGAAGACGGCGACGTGCGGCAGGTCCGGGATTTCGACCAGGCCCGCGCGCATGGCGGCCACGGCGATGCCGTTATGGAGCGGGGCAAGGGCGCGGAGCCCGTCCACTTCCGCAATGACCGTCGACGATACCAGGACGGGCTCGTGGAATTTTGTGCCGCCGTGGACGACGCGATATCCCACGGCACCGAGCGACGCGACGGGGATGCCGTTGGCCTCATAGTGGGCGAGCAGCTTGCGGATGTCGGCGGCGGGGTTGCCTCCTGCGGTGGCGTCCGCTCCCCAATCGAGGTCGAGTTTGGCGAGGGGCGGCGGAGCGGGGGGGGCGGCGGGGGGCGCGGCCTGGGCGGGGGACGTGGCAACGGGCGCGGCCACCGTGGCGACCTCAACCACGCTCGACTTCAGCGAGCTGGACCCTGGGTTGAGGACGAGTACGCGCATGGCTCGATAGGCTACCCGTTCCGCAAACTTGGCGTGAGCGGCGAGGCGACAGACCTGCGGTCCCGGCCCGCGGCCCCGGCCCGCGGCCCCGGCCCGCGATGGGACCTAAGTCGCGTTGGCCGGCTTCAGCGCCGCCACCAGGGCGGCCTCCGTCGGCGTCGAGCCCAGCCCCAGCCGCGAGCCAACGCGCGCCGCAAGCGGCGGCTCCAGGTAGGTTGCCCGCAACTCCGGCCAGGCTTGTTCTGCAAACACGATATCCGGCGGCCCGTCCAGCACCACTCGACCGGCCCGCATGACCACCACGCGCTGGAAACATTCGGCCACGAAAGTCATGTCGTGGCTGATGGCGATGACCGTCCGCCCTTCCGCGGCGGCGTCCGCCACGACGTCCCGGATCCGCACCACTCCCCGAGCGTCCTGGCCCGTTGTTGGCTCGTCCAGAATCAGAATTGGGGTGCGCATCGCCAGGACCGACGCGAGGGCGAGCAGCTTCCGGCGCGAATAGCCCAGGTCGTAGGGGTTGGTCGCCGCCTGATCGGCCAGACCCACCGCCTCGAGCGCGGCGCTCACCCGCCCCGTCAGTTCGGCCCCCCGGATGCCCAGGTTGCGCGGCCCGAACTCCACCTCGGCCGAAACCCGACCCGCGAAGAGCTGCCGATCCGGGTTCTGGAAGGCCAGCCCAACGAGCGCCGCCAGTCGGGCGACGTGCTGCGCCGCCACGTCCACCCCGGCGACCAGGACGCGCCCAGAGGTCGGTCGCAGCAGCCCGTTGAGGTGCCGCGCCAGCGTCGACTTGCCCGACCCGTTCTGACCGACGATAGCCAACCGCTCGCCCGGCGCGACCCGCAGCGACACATCGCGAAGCGCCCGCGTGCCATCGGGGTAGGCAAAGCAAACGGCATCGAGTTCGATTGAAGGCACGGCCGGTGCCAGGCCAGCGGCGGAGGCAGCCCAATCGACGCCACGGCCTGCGGTCGTCGTCACGCCATTGCCTCAACGATGCGGGCCGTCGGTTCCACTCCGGCCGCCGCAAGTCGCCGCTGCAGGCGAACACGGGAAGGCGGCTCAACCCCGAATTCCGCCAGTCGAGGATCCGATAGCACGGCCGCCGCGTCCCCCGCCAGCGCAACCCGGCCGTCCGCCAGCACCACCATCTCGTCGGCGATCCGAGCCAGCACGTCCGTCTTGTGTTCCACCAGCAGAACGCCCGCGCCGGTCTCGCGAGCCGTGCGGGCCAGGGCGTCGGCGACCAACGCCGTTCCGGCCGGGTCGAGTTCGCTCGTCGGTTCGTCCAGGATCAGGTACCGCGGTCGCAGCG
>JANYJG010000035.1 GCA_025358515.1 Chloroflexota bacterium | reverse complement strand
CGGCTACAATAATGCGATCCTACTGCCGGCGAATGATGACCACGTCGGCATCGTCTCCGTCATCGAGGAGGCCTTCAAGTCGCGCGGATTCGCAGTCACGGTCAGCCACGGAGAGCGAATCAAACTGGACCACGAGGCGGGCCTTTCAACGCTTGTTGTTTCGTTCGCAGCGGTTCCAGGCGTCTTCTCGTCGCAGCGATTGAGCATCTTCTGCCGAGACTACAACAAGGGCCTGGTGCTTAGTGACGGGCCGCGCGATCGGTGCAGCCTGACGGCCTCGCTATACGGCGAGAAGCCGGCGGCTCCGGTCGCCGATTACGTAACGGAATGGATCGACAATCACCGTAATCAATACGATGCCAACGCCGTCTTGCTGCGTCCCAGCTGGTGGACGAACATGGAGCGCAACACGGGAAGCGGGGGTGACCGTCAATGACCGCGGCCCGGGCCTGCCCATGACTGCCCTTCCTTGGCTTCTCTACACCCGCGTCAGCACCGAGGACCAGGCGGCCGGCGGGATCTCGATGGACTCCCAGCTCCACGCCTGCCGCTCTTATGCAGCGGCGAAGGGTTGGCCGGTCGGCGAGGAGATAGCCGACCCGGGCGAGTCGGCGAAGAACCTGCGACGACCCGGCATGCAGCGGGTCGTCGAGGCGATGCGGCGCCGGGAGTGCGCCGGCGTGGTCGCCTGGCGGCTCGATCGTTTAACCCGTTCGGTGCGCGACTTGGTTAGCCTGCTGGACCTGACCAACGACGCGGTTGCCATCGTGTCGGTGACCGAGAGCCTGGACACCAGTTCGCCCATGGGCCGGTTCTTCTGCCACATGCTGGGGGCGATTGCACAGTGGGAACGCGAGACGATCGGCGCCCGGGTGTCGGCCAGCCGACAGCACGCCAAGCGGCAAGGGTTCTGGACAGGCGGCGCCATCCCGGCCGGCCTTGTCGTCGAGCCGATCGGGAAGCGTAAGCGCCTGGTGGCCGGTCCACAGGCCGACCTAATCCGTCCGCTGTGGGACATGATTCTCGCCGGCTCCAGCCTGCGCGATGCCTCCGAGCACATGAAGGCTTCCGGTGTCGTGCCGACTGTGCGGCCAGGGATCGTCACGCGCACTGGATGGACCCCGTCGACCGTCCGCAACCTGCTGCTGTCCACCCTGGCAACCGGCCTGCTCGTCGAATCGGCGAAGCAGGCCCAGGTGCGCGCCACCCTGGAACGAAGGACCACGCCCATGCGCCGAGGACCCGACAAGCAGCCAGCACGCGCCGAGCGCGTCAACCCATTCCGCGGCGTTGCCCGCTGTGCCGCCTGCGGCGCCTCCCTGGTGCAGGTCCAGGCCCATGGCGGCAGCGGTGGCACCTACGACTACTTCCGCTGCTCGGGGCGCGTGAAGGGCCTGTGCAAGGCCAAGGACATGCGGGTCGAGTCGGTCGAGGCGGCGGCGTGGTCGGCGATGGCCAATGGGGTCAGGTCGCCGGAGTACCGGGCCGAGTTGGCCAAGGCCCAGGCCGAGAGCCGGAAGGCCCAGGGCACGGCAGCAGAGGACCGCGCCAGGGCTCTGTCCGAGCTGGACCAGGTGAAGGCCAGGATGGGTGATCTGGCCCTCAACGGGCCGCGCCCTGGCTCCTCTGAGTTCAAGGCCCTGCTGGAGCCCCTGGCGTCCAAGATGCGGGACCTGGAAGCCCTGCTGGCCCGGCTGGAGGGGTACGCCTCGGCGGCCCGCGTGGATGGCATGGGTGTGGACATGGCGCTCTCTGCCCTGGCGGTCGACGTAGATCGCCTGCCCCGCCAGCCCCTGGAGGAGCAGGCGGCGGCGGTCAGGACGCTGGTTCAGGCGGTGGCGGTCGGGGCCGATGAAACGACGCTCGACCTGTACCTGCCTCAGAACGGCAGAACCGCCGGGGGCGCCGGCGGTTCGTACACTGGTCAGTCTTGGCGCACTCGTCGCCACGGCCTACGAACGGTCAGATTGACGATCCGGCAGCCGATCATGCCTCTGCCACGCCAGCGGCGGCGCTGGTTCCGCCGCCCATCCGGGCACAGCACGGGACGCACATGGCCAAATCCCCTGGCAGCGCATTCGTAATCACTTACGGACGCGACGGGGCAACGACTTAGAGCGGTCCGGGTTCCTAGCCAGATTGCGATTCCGACCGGGATCTCAGGGCGTGGATCCAGCGATCTGCCAGATAGTCCACGGGCACGCGCCGGC
>JANYJG010000021.1 GCA_025358515.1 Chloroflexota bacterium | reverse complement strand
GCTCCAGCCTCAGGTGGCCGAAACCTTCCAGGCTGCGGGCGCGGCGGACTTCGCCGACCTCGACTTCTTCCCGTGGCCGCACCACGGCACCCAGTGGGATGCCGAAGAGGCCCTCGACGCCCCGATCGACGGCTACATGGTTTCGGCAAAGTCGCCGAACCTTACCGCCGATCTTCCCAACGCCAAGGCCCTAATGGCCTTCTTGGCTCATGGATCAGCGCAGCTGATCTATGCCAAGGCGAACACCTCCGGCATTGCCACCGCCAACGACGTCGACGTGTCCCAGTACACGCCGCTTCAGAAGCACCAGGCCCAGGTCATCGCCGGCGCCAAGAAGCTGACCCAGTTCCTCGATCGCGACACCAAGCCGGAGTTCTCCGGCCAAAACGGCATGCAGGCGTTCCTTATCGAATTCCTGCAGAAGCCGGATCAGGACCTCGACAAGTTCCTGACAAAGATCCAGACCTTCTGGGACTCCCTCGCCTAACCCGTAGTAGGTATTTGATGGCCAGTCACCGTCACGCAACTATTACGAACGATGGCTGACCACGTTTTTGACGATGCTGCCTCCGCAGAGCCGGGTTCGCTCGACTCAACGGGGGCAGCCGTTCCTTCCGGACCTTCCCCCGCCTCCGGCCCCGGCCGTCGGCATTTCCATCTCCCACGTCTGAGGGGCCGCGGTCGTCGCCGGTTCTCCCCTCTGTCGCGCCGTGACAAGATCATCCTGGCCCTGATGGTGGGCATCCCCCTGATCATTGATCTGCTGCTGATCTGGGGCCCGACGATCGTTGCGATTGGCTTGTCGTTCACGAATTGGACGGGTATTGGGCCGATCACGGGCAAGAACTTCGTGGGCATTAACGAATACCAGAAGGTATGGGCCTATCCATTCTTCATGCCGGCCCTCACCCATAACCTGATCTGGCTGGCGTTCCTTATGCTCGTCGCGACACCTCTCGGGATTCTGATGGCCGTGGTTCTCGACAGCGACATAAAGGGTTCGCACTTCTACCAATCCGTTTTCTACACCCCGGTCGTGCTCTCACTGGCTGTCATTGGGCTCATCTGGCAGCTGCAGTACGCTCCCGATGTGGGCCAGGGCTTCATCAACAGCCTGCTGGCTCACATACCGAGGCTGCCCTTCACCCATTTCCTGCCGGACATATCAAACACCGACTGGGTGGGAGACAGCGGCATAAACCTCTTCGCCGCGCTGATCGCTGCAAGCTGGCGTCATGTGGGCTACATAACGATCCTGTATCTGGCGGGCCTCAAGAGCTTCGACCCGCAGCTTCGTGAGGCCGCGGCGATAGACGGCGCCAATGCCCGGCAGACGTTCTTCCACGTCGTCTTCCCGGTGCTGAGGCCCATCAACGTGGTCATCATCGTGATCACGGCGATCGAAGCGCTGCGAGCATTCGACATCGCCTACATCTTCAACGGTGGCAAGAGCGGTCTGGAGCTCCTCTCGACCCTCATCACCAATAACGGCCTCAGCGAATCGCCTCGGGTCGGCTTCAGTTCGGCCATCGCGGTCGTGCTGCTGGTGGTCTCCCTGGGACCGATCGTTGTGTTCCTGACGCGGATGCTGAGGGAGGACGACAAGTGAGCGACGAGGCCACGATGCCGCTCGAGCCAATCAACGCCGCCGCCACGCAGCCCTCTGCGCCATTGAGCGGTGTACGCCCCCTGCGCGACTTGGACGACTTGACCGGGCCGCCGCCGGTTCGGGCCGCGCGACGCGCAGCCGTTGCCGGGCCCAAACCCCGCCGTCGGATCCGGAAGGGCCGGATCGCGGTATACGCGTTCCTCATTTCTATCACCGTCGTGTGGGCGTTCCCGCTCTTTTGGGCTGTGTACACGTCACTCAGGCTCGACTCGGATACGACGCACAACGGTTACTTCTCCCTCCCGACCGGTCTTACGTTAAACAACTTCGTTACTGCCTGGAGCGGGGCGAACATCCCGCAGGCCTATCTGAACACCTTGATCGTGACAGTCCCCGCAGTGATCATCACCCTGGTCATTGCATCGATGGTCGCCTTCGCCGTGACGAGGTTCAGCTGGCGCTTCAATCTGATCGTGCTGATGCTGTTCACGGCCGGCAATCTGCTCCCGCAACAGGTCATCATCCTGCCGCTGTTCCACCTGTACCTCTGGACCGTTCTCCACATTCCGGCGCCCCTGAGCGACAACGGCCTCCTATACGACCAGTACATCGGCATCATCATCATCCATATCGTCTTCCAGATGGGGTTCTGCGTCTTCGTCCTGAGCAACTACATGAAGACCCTGTCCAAGGAACTGACGGAAGCGGCCCTTGTGGATGGCGCCGGGGTCCTGCGGATCTGGGCGGAAATCATCATGCCTCTCTGCCGCCCCGCTCTTGCCGCGCTGGCAACCCTTGAGTTCACCTTCATTTACAACGACTTCTTCTGGGCCTTGATCTTGATGAAGAGCGGCGACAGGCGGCCGATTACGTCGGCGCTGCAGAACCTCAACGGTATGTTCTACAGCAACTACAACCAGTTGGCTGCAGGCGCCCTACTTGCGGCGATCCCCACGATCCTTGTTTTCTTCGCTCTCCAGCGCTACTTCGTCAACGGATTAACGCTGGGCTCTTCAAAGGGCTAACGCCCGGGCCAGAAGTACGATTGCCCGGGCGCGGTCCATACTTGGCGCAGCCGGTATATCGGCTTCAACGACACGCGGGGAGCGGCCATGTCGATCGCGTTTGATGACGCCACGCGGGTCTTTCATCTGCGCAACGAGCACTTGAGCTATCTGATACGTGTGCTCGACAACGGCACGCTCGGGCATCTGTACTTCGGCAGTCCATTGGCGGATGAGGCTTCGTACGCCCAGTTCATATCGAGGGAGTTCCTGGGCTTCGACAATCGGCTTGGCGACCCGGTCCCGCTCGAATACCCCACGGCGGGCATAGGCGACTATCGAGTTCCGGCTGTGTCGGTTCGTCAGCCGGACGGCTCGACCATGCTGGACCTGCGGTACACGGGCCATCGAGTCTTCGCCGGAAAGCCGGCGCTCCCCGGACTCCCGTCCACGTACGTCCAAGCATACGAGGAAGCGGAGACGCTCGAAATCCAGCTTGCCGACACTCCCGCCGACCTGGAGATCCGCCTCTACTACACCCTCTTTTCCGACAGGCCGATCGTGGCCCGTAGTGCCCGCATCAGGAACGTGCGAGCGCTGACTCAGGTCGTCGAGTGCGCCATGAGCGCCTCCCTGGATCTGCCCGATTCGGATTGGGAGATGGTTCAGCTGAGCGGAGCCTGGGCCCGTGAGAGGCACGTCGTGGAGCGTCAATTGCGTCCCGGCTTGCAGTCCATCGGCAGCCTTCGCGGCGCCTCCGGCCATGAGCACAACCCATTCCTGGTGCTCCGTCGCCCCACAACGACGGAGGAGCACGGCGAGGCCTATGGACTGAGCCTCGTCTACTCCGGCAACTTCCTTGCGGAGGCGGACGTGGACACCTACGGCACTTCCCGAGTACGCCTGGGTATCAACCCGGAGGGCTTCGCCTGGACCCTTGAACGCGGCGCCGAGTTCTGCACGCCCGAGGCGATCCTCGCCTATTCCGATGCGGGGCTCGGGGCGCTGTCCGATGCATTCCACGCCCTCTTCCGCGACAGGCTCGCCCGCGGCGTCTGGCGGGACGCCCCTCGCCCGATCGTAATCAACAATTGGGAAGCCACCTACTTCGACTTCGACGAGCCGAAGCTCCTCGAAATCGCATCGTCCGCTCGCGAGTTGGGCATCGAGCTGTTCGTGCTGGACGACGGCTGGTTCGGCCGACGAGACAGCGACAACAGCTCCCTGGGCGACTGGTCCGTGAATCTGACCAAGCTGCCGGGCGGGATCGACGGTCTGGCCCGCAAGATCGAGGCCCTCGGCATGCGGTTCGGGATCTGGATCGAGCCTGAGATGGTCAGCCAGCGCAGCCAGCTCTTCACCGATCACGGCGACTGGGCAGTGGGCACCCCGGCCCGGCCCCGAACCGAGGGTCGTAACCAGCTCGTACTGGATATGTCTCGCCCGGAGGTCGTAAATCACCTCTTCGGAGTGTTCTCAGACCTGCTGGGCCACGCTCCCATCTCATACGTGAAATGGGATATGAACCGCAACATCACCGAGCCGTTTAGTGCGGCCCTGCCCCCGGAACGCCAGGGCGAATTCTTCCATCGCTACATCCTTGGTATGTACGAGCTGTTCGAGCGGCTGACGCGGGCGTTCCCGGAGGTGCTTTTCGAGTCGTGCGCGAGTGGCGGCGGGCGCTTCGATCCGGGCATGCTCGCCTTCGCGCCCCAGGCCTGGACCAGCGACCAGACGGACGCGGTCGAACGGCTCAAGATCCAGTGGGGCACCTCGCTGGCGTACCCGATCAGCTCGATGGCGGCCCATGTGTCTGCCGTGCCCAATCACCAGGTGGGCCGAGTCACGCCTCTCCAAACTCGCGCCGCCGTCTCCTTCTTTGGCGTCCTGGGGTATGAACTGGACCCCACGGCCCTGACGCAGGAAGAGCGGATCCAGGTCGCCGACCAGGTCGCGTTCTACAAGGAACGGCGCGATCTATTCCAGCGGGGCCGTTTCGTGCGCCTCCGAAGTCCATTCGAGGGCGACGGCAACGAGACTGCCTGGCTGACCGTTTCCGAGGACCGTCGCCGGGCGGTCGTGGGTCACTACCGCATTCTGAACCGGCCTAATTCGGGTCCGTCCCGCCTACGTCTGCGCGGCCTGGATGCCGCCGCTTCTTACAGCGTGTCGGTCTGGCCGGCCGGCGATGACGCCGTCGCTAGGGCCAACGCAGGCGTCCACGGTGGCGACGAGCTGATGCGGGTCGGCCTGCTAGTGAATTCCGAGGACCCAGCCGATTCGAGAGCGGCAGGGGACTTTGCGGCCTGCCTCTTCGACCTCGAAGTGGCGTAGGCGGAGGGTCGCCCGATGGCATTTCGTCCCTGGACCGAGCCCGAGCTGACCGCGCTGCATCGCCTTCCGATGCACAGCGTGCCCCATCGCGATCGTATCGAATTGGACGGCCGCTGGCGCTTCCAGCTGCTTCCGAAACCGGACGCCGAGCTCGCGGCCGACTGGGCGGAAGTGGACGTCCCGGGCTGCTGGACGATGCAGGGCTTCGAAGACGTGCCCCACTACACGAACGTCCAGATGCCGTTCCCAGGCGATCCGCCGCTTCCACCTGAACAGAACCCAACCGGCGTCTACGAGCGCGAGGTCGAAGTACCCGGGCCCTGGCTGGCCGGACGGCGCATTGTGCTGCACGTGGGCGCTGCCGAGAGCGTGCTGATCGTTGTGGTCAATGGCCACGACGTGGGCATCGGCAAGGACTCGCACCTGGCCTCGGAATTCGACCTCACCAAGTTCTTGAAGCCCGGACCCAACGTCATCCGCTTGCGGGTGGTGAAGTGGTCCGACGCGAGCTTCATCGAGGATCAGGACCAGTGGTGGCACGGCGGGATCACCCGCTCCGTCTTCCTATACGCGACGGCGCGGGTCCATCTAGCTGATGTTCGGGTGGACGCCGGCCTGACGGACGATCTGCGGACTGGGACGCTGGCGATCTCGGCCGAGATCGATTTCGACGGCTTACCGCACCAGGCAGATTGGACGGTCGAGGCGCGATTAGGCGAGACCGCGAGCCTCTCGGCCGCCGTGCCGTTCGCCGGCCTCAAGCCTGGACCGCGGGTCGTTCGGGCCGATTCGGAGCCGCTGAGCCGCCACCGCTTCGAACTCGTGGCCCGGCTCGTCTCCGGCGTGGACCTTACGCAGGACGAGGCAGCGGACTGGGCGGCCTTGGCCGATCAGCTGCGACCAGCCGTCGACGGCCGCATCCGCCTGACAACGGAAATCCCCGATGTGGCGGCGTGGTCCGCCGAACAGCCCAACCTGTACCCGCTGACTGTTGTGCTGCGGTCCCCGGCCGGCGAATCCGTCGAGCAGGTGGAGTTACGCGTTGGGTTCCGGCGGGTGGAGATTCGCGGATTGGACCTGCTGCTCAACGGTGCTCGAGTCCTGCTGCGCGGGGTGAACCGCCACGACTTCGATCAGTTCACCGGGCGCGTGGTTTCCGCCGCCTCCATGCGAGCCGACGTCATCGCCATGAAGCAGTTCGGCTTCAACGCGGTCCGGACTTCGCACTACCCCAACGACCCAGCTTTCCTGGATCTGTGCGATGAGCTGGGTCTGTACGTGATCGCCGAGGCGGACGTCGAGTCGCACGCCTTCATCGATCGGGTTTGCGACGATCCGCGCTACCTGGGCGCCTGGGTGGACCGCGTCTCGCGTCTGGCCCGCCGCGACAAGAACCACGTCAGCGTCATCGTGTGGTCCCTCGGCAACGAGTCCGGGCACGGTACCAACCACGATGCCGCTGCCGGCTGGCTGCGCCGCTACGACCCGTCGCGACCGCTCCACTACGAGGGCGCGATCCGCTGGGATTGGGCCAGCGACCAGCGCGTCAGCGACCTGACCTGCCCAATGTATCCGCCCATCTCGGCTCTCCTCGATCACGCCGAATCGGGCAAGCAGCGCCACCCGCTGATCATGTGCGAGTACTCGCACGCCATGGGCAACAGCAACGGCACCCTGGCCGAATACTGGGAGGCGATCGAATCCACGCCCGGGCTACAGGGCGGATTCATCTGGGAGTGGTGGGATCACGGGCTCGTCCAGAAGCTGCCGGACGGAACCACGCGTTGGGCCTACGGCGGCGACTTCGGCGACGTGCCCAACGACACCAACTTCTGTCTCGACGGATTGGTCTGGCCGGACCGGCGGCCCAAACCCGCGCTGTGGGAGCACCGCCAGCTGGCGGCGCCGGTTCGAATCACGGCCGCCCCCGACATCTTCCGCACCGGCGCGCTGCAGGTCTGGAATCGCCAGTACTTCACCGATCTCGGTTGGCTTCGGGCGAGTTGGGATCTCTCCGCCGACGGCGAAGTCCTCCATCGCGGCGAGCTGGCGTTGCCAGATCTGGCGCCCGGCGGCAAGGCTTGGGTAAACGTCACCGGTTGGGAGCTTCCACCAGTGCGGGACGAACGTGAATTGGAGCTGACCGTCCGGTTCTTCACGGCCGGTCCGCAGCCTTGGGCGCCGGCGGACTTTGAGGTGTGCTGGGGCCAGGTTGCCGTTCTGCCCGGCCGGGACGATCCACCGCCGGGGCCTCGTGTGGCACCCAAGCTGGCCCCTGGGGATCAGGTCCACCTCGACTCCGAAGGTCAGCTGATCCACGAGTTGCTGAGCGACTCGCCACGCCTGTGCCTGTGGCGCGCGCCAACGGACAACGATCGATTCGGCGGCGTGGCCGCGCAGTGGCGCGAGTGGGGCCTGGACCGGCTCACGAGCAACCTGGCCTCTTTGCGCCGCCACGACGGCTCCTACGTCGTTGTTTACAGTGTGGTGACCGCCGCCGGAATCGTCGTCCAGCACGAGCGGCATCTCCGGGCCCTGTCTAGTGGCGGCGTGCTCGTGGACGAGAACGTCGTTATCCCTGCCGAACTGACGGACCTGGCCCGGGTCGGCGTCGTCTTCGAGACGGTGCCCGGCCTCGATCAGGTCGAGTGGCTTGGCCCCGGGCCTGTCGAGACGTACCCGGATCGGCGGCGAGGCGGGCCGGTCGGGCGCTGGCGGTCGTCCGTGGCGGATCAGTACGTCCCGTACGTCAAGCCGCAGGAGAATGGCGGCCATCACGCCGTCCGCTGGTTCGATGTCTCGGACGGTCGAGGGCGGGGCTTCCGCCTGGCGGGGGATCGGCAATTCCAGATCTCCGCGACCCACTTCCGCGCGACGGATCTGGCCACCGCCGGGCACGATGTTGACCTGGTTCCGCGTCCGGAAACAATCGTCCATTTGGACGCCGCCCACAGAGGCCTGGGCACCGCAAGTTGCGGCCCGGACACGCTGCCTGAATACATGATTGAGCCGGGGACCTATAGATGGTCCTGGCGGTTGACCCCTCTCATCCCAGGAAGGAGTCCGATGTGAGCGAATTCAAGATAGGCATCGCCCTTTGGAGCCAGGCCGCGACATGGCCCGAGACGCTCGAAGCGGCGAAGGCGGTCGATCGACTCGGCTACGAAACGCTTTGGACCTGGGACCACGTTCAGGCCATCTTCGGCGACCCATACCAGCCGATCCACGAGGGCTGGACGGCGATCACCGCCTGGGCCATGGCGACCGAGCGGGTCAAGCTGGGCCTGATGGTCGGCGCCAACACATTCCGCAACCCCGGCCTCGTGGCCAAGATCGTTACCACGCTCGATCACGTTTCCAACGGCCGGGCGATCCTGGGCATCGGCGGCGCCTGGTTCGAGTTGGAGCATCGCGAGTTCGGCTTCGACTTCGGACGCAGCCCCGGCGAGCGCCTGGACTGGCTCGATGAGTCCGTGAGCGCCATTCGGACACTCGTTTCCGGCGGCGCTGTAACGTCACCGGCCGGTGGCCGCTATGCCATGAATGGCCTCCACATCAACCCCGTGCCAATCCAGAAGCGGCTGCCGATCCTGATCGGAGGTAACGGCCGCAAGAAGACGCTCCGAACAACAGCCCGGTACGCCGACATGTGGAATGCCTTCGGCCTGCCGGCCGAGGTCAAGGAGCTAGACGGGGTTTTGCGGCAGCATTGCGACGAGGTCGGCCGCGACGAGAGCGAGATCGAGCGAACCAACAACTTGTGGATGGTGATCCGCGATTCGGAGGCCGAAGCCCGGCGCGAATGGTCGAAATGGATGGAGCGGAATCGCGTCGCGGTGGAGAAGACGCTGGAGCCTTCGCGGCCAATCTTCGGCACGCCGGAGTCGATCGCCGAGCGGCTTCTGGAGTACTGCGCCGCGGGCTTCTACACAACCATGGTGGAGATGCCGGCCCCGTATGACCGCGAGACGCTGGAGCGGCTGGCGGGGGATGTCCGGCCGCTCGTAACGAAGAGCCTCGGTTGAGCGGCGCGGCTCAGGGCAGTCGAGGGCCGGGCGCGTGTTAGTGCGGCCCGACCATGATTCCGACAGCGAGTCCCGCTGCGATGGCGATCGCGGCGAGGACCAGAAAGACGGGCAATTCTGCGGCTGCCGGGAGATGCCTGCCACGGGCTTCTGCTCTGATTTGGGCATCGCGCTCACGAGAGGCACGATTGGCGGTCAACCACCACCGCAGGGCAATGCCGAACGGTACGAACGCCAGCGCGACGAGCGGCACGGAGAAGATCCCGAGCCAGTGGGCCAGAAAGACGCCGCCCGCGACAACCACCAGCGAAAGCGTCGTCCAGATCAGCCGCGCCATGCCGATCGGACCGGGCGAAGTCCCGCGCGAAGTCTTGCGCAAAATCCCGCGCAAGTGGACGCCGACATCGTGATGCGAGGTCACCTTCAGGACGAGCAGCGCCATGGCACCTATCGGCGCCAGCGCAATCAGCCATCTCATGTCAGGCACCAGTTTAGGCCCGCCGGCTCGTCCGTTCCGCGGTTCGGGTCACCTCATTACGCCCAGTTGGCCCTCGGCGTGGAACGATCGTTCATAGGGTTTCCGCCAGCTCGATGTAGGCGTATCCTGACCTTGGCCACTGGTCAGGCGGCAGCCATTCGGAGTCGCACGTCCCGGTTCTCCAGCCGGGTTGGCCGGCGGGTCCGAAGGACTTGATCGGCTCGCAAACGCAGTCTGGCCATCGACAGCGCGGCGACACCAGTCGTCACCGCAAGGAGTAACCGAAATGCTTTGGGGCTTGACTCCCGCTCACCTGGTTATATTCCTGGTGATCCTTTTGATCATTGTTGGGCCGGGCAAGCTGCCGGACACCGGCGCTGCCATCGGCAAGGCTCTTCGAGGGTTCAAAGACTCGTTCGAGGGCAAGGATGGCGCAGCTCCGGACGTCGCGCAGACATCCGCCTCCGACCAGCCACCCGTGAATGTTGCACCACCGATTGCCATCGTTCAGCCGCAGGCTCCGTACCAGGCGCCGCCGCCTTACCAGCAGCCGGTTCAGTACGGCCAGCCGCAATACCCGGCCCAGCCGCCGTACGGCCAGCCTCAATACCCGGCCCAGTACCCGCCTCAGCAGGATCAGCCGCCCATGTCGGCACAGCCGTACCCGCAACCGCCAGTCGGCTCCCCGACGCCGCCGGCGCCGCAGGACCCAGCTGCACCGATCGTTGGGCCCGGAGTGCCGCCCGCCCGATAATCTGGGAGAGGCCACGGCGCGCGTGAACGAATCCGAGCCCCAAGTAGTGGCCCGGCAAGCAGTGGCCCGGCGCGGCGCGTCGCTGCCCCGGTCCGCGTCCGTCGCCGAGTCTGGTGCCGAGTCCGCCGCGGGCCCCGAGTCCGCGTCCGAGTCTGGCGCCGCCCACTCACCGCTGAGCTTCGAGGCCAAGGTGCTGCGGGCCTTCGTTCGGGACGGCCGGCTGGTCTCCATCCCCGCCCGGCCCAACAAACGCGACGTGATCCTGCGCTATTTGGTGTCGCAGTGCTTCGCCGAGCATCGGGCCTATCCAGAGCGCGAGGTCAATGAGCGGCTGGGCCAATACCACGAGGATGTGGCCGCCCTGCGTCGATACATGGTCATTGCGGACCTTATGACGAGGGCCGACGGCGTGTATCGACGCGCACGGTGACGACGGCAACCACGACCCTAGTCATCATGGGCGTCACCGGATCGGGCAAGTCGACGGTCAGGGCAGCGCTGGCCCAACGGCTGGGCTGGCGGGCGGCCGAGGGCGACGAGTTCCACTCCCCGGCGAACGTGGCGAAGATGGCGGCCGGGGTGCCGTTGACTGACGAGGACCGCCGGCCTTGGCTGGCGGCGCTGGCAGCGTGGATCGGTGAGCGCGAGAGCGCGAATGGGGGCGCAGGCGAGAACGCCCTGGTCAGTTGTTCGGCCTTGAAGCGGTCCTACCGCGACACGCTGCGCGACGGTCACCCATCGGTCCGATTCGTTGATCTGGACACTGACCCGGCGATTTTGGCCGCTCGGCTGGAGCGGCGTCAGGGCCACTTCATGCCGCCTTCGATGCTCGCCAGCCAGCTCGCGACGCTCGAACCGTTGGCTCCCGACGAGCCCGGACTGGTCGTTTCGACGGTTGGATCCGTAGATTCCGTCGTCGAAGTCATTCTGGCATGGCTCGCCGGTGGGTAATGGCATGCCTTACGATCAGGCGGTGAGTGACATCCCTGTGGGCCGATCGGCGCGCCGCATCCCGATTCTCATCGACTGCGATACGGGCATCGATGACAGCTTGGCCCTGTTGTACGCGGTCGCGTCCCCGGAGTGCGAGTTGGTCGCCGTCACCTGCTCCGCCGGCAACGTCGATGCCCGCCAGGTTGCGGAAAACACCCGCGCCATCCTGGAGCTGGTCGGCCGTTCGGACGTCGAGGTGGCGATCGGACGCGAGACGCCGCTGGCCCGCGCCCTCGTCACGACGCCTGAGACGCATGGCCCGCGCGGCATCGGCTACGCTGAGCTTCCGCCGGCGCGCATGCCGCTCTCCGCGCGTTTTAGCTCGGACCTGATCGTCGAGGAAGCGCGCCGCCGCCCCGGCGAGCTGACACTCGTGACCCTCGCGCCACTCACCAACGTCGCTCTGGCGGTCCTGCGCGAGCCCGAACTTCCGCGTCTTTTGCGACGCCTGGTGATCATGGGCGGGAGCTATCGATCGCCCGGCAACACGGCGCCTACGACCGAATGGAACGTCTCAGTCGATCCGGAGGCGGCCAAGCTCGTATTCGAGGCCTGGGCGCCGATTGGTTCAGCCGTCGCCGGGTCGGACGTCGCCGGGCCCGTTGCGTTTGCTCGGCCCATTGCTCTCGGCCTCGACGTGACCGAGCGCGCCAAGTTTTTGCCGGAACACCTGGCCGCACTGGCAGCCCGAGCCGGCTGTGCGCCCGATGGTTCGATCGCGGGCGGCGCAGCATCGGACATGCCCGGCGTCAACCCCGTGGTCCGATACCTCGCCGATGCCCTGCGCTTCTATATGGAATTCCACAGTCGGTACGACCATTTCTACGGGGCGTTCATCCACGACCCGCTGGCCCTGGCCACAGCGCTGGACCAGACGCTGGTGCGAACCGAGGCCGTGACGGTGGACGTGGAGTTGAGCGGTCGGCTCACCACCGGCGAGACGGTCGCGGACTGGCGCCGCGTCTGGGGCCGCCCGCCGAACCTGGACGTGGCGATAGAGGTGGAGGTGGCTCGTTTCATGGCCCGCTTCATCGAGCGGGTCGGTGACCTGGCGGCGGGCTTGGCCGGGTAAGGTCGCGGGCCGGAGTGGCGCCGGGGGCCGGACGGGGGCCGCGGGGCGGACGGGGGCCGGACGGGGGCCGGGGCCGGACGGTTCGGAGTGGCGCCGACAGCCACGGTTTGCCTCATAGACCCGGCGGGCAACCGCGAGGTGGCCGCGAAGTGTCACGAGGTGGCCCGTGCCGCGGGGCCGTGCCGCGTGGCCGTGCCGCCGGGCCGCGCCGCGTGGCGACGTTTCTGGTCGATTGCTCGTGAGATGAGCGTTAGACAAAGGTTGCACCGACGACATGGTCGGCGAAAGGCGGTCGAAGGGTCAGATCTGCGGAATTGGCTGGATCGTGGCAGATTCTCGCCCGATTCGGCAGTATTGGGGGTCGAATTTCCGCCACAGCCGTGTCCGCGCTATCGACCGGCTCGATGATCGTGCTTCGCGCTCACCTGGCGAGAATTGAGCAAGAACGCGGGACCGGTCGAGTTCTGGCCGGGGGAACTCGGGCCGGGACCGGTCGCGCGCCGCGTGCTGCTGCCCCCGAGGCGCGGGCCGGATCGAGTGGCGGCGGGCTGGCGGGTATCGGCCAGACCTGCGAAGCTTTCGGGGCGCGGCACCCGTTCATCCGACCTGGCCGCGTCCCCACTGAGGAGAGCAGGAGAGATGGATCATATTCGGCGCTGGGTAGCTCGCCAGTTCACGACCCGCGTCATTGTCCTGATGCCCGTCGCGATCGCCATCAATATCGTCCTCGGCTATACCGTCCAGAGCGGGCTGAAACTGCCCATCTACCTGGACTCCATCGGGACCATCCTCGTGGGTGTCCTCGGCGGCCCGATTCCTGGACTCGTCACCGGCGCCCTCTCCAACCTGATCTGGCAGTACGCCCCCGGCATCGGCTCCGGGTCGCAGATTGGCCCGTTCGCCATCACTGCCGCGGCTATCGGGCTTCTGGCCGGCTTCTGGGGCCAGCTCGGCATTTTCCGACCGCGCCGAGGCCGCGCCCTTAACGTCGTGGCCGCCGTCCTGGCCGTCGTCCTGATCGGCACCATGGCGCTGTACACCTATGGCCGCGCCTTCTCCAGCCCGGATCAGTTCGCCAGTGCCACCTTCAAGGACGCCCAGTTCTTCGACCAGTCGCGCCTGTTCTTCCTGGCGGTGATGCTCGTCTTCGTGGGATTGGTCGCCTGGGCGCTCGTGCTTCGGCGGGACGTCGGTGCGGTCTTCGCCATCAGCGCCGGCCTCTTCACCGGCATCGTGGCCGCGATCATCTCGGCGCCTATATACGCGTTCTTCTACGGCGGTCTCTCCGGCAGCGGCACCGATGCCATCGTGGCCGCCTTCCGGGCCGGCGGCGACAGCCTCTACCAGTCCACCCTCAAGCAGGGCCTCCTATCAGACCCCATCGACAAGATGATCACGACGTTTGTCGTCTTCGTCATCGTCGGCAACCTTTCTCGTCGGTTTGTGGCTCGCTTCCCAAATGGCGAGAAGGTCCTGGGGCCCGAAGCCGAGCCGGCGGCGATTAGCCCCGAGTGACGGTCACCTTGCCCGATTCTGCCAGCGCCGATCTCGGCCTGCCCGACTACGTCACCCGCCGATCCAGCGGCTTCTACCGCTCGCTGAACCCGGCCACAAAGCTGGCCGTGGCGGCCTTTGAGGTAGTGGCCGCCTTCACAATCCCGGGCTGGCTCGGCCCCGGGCTCGTCCTGGCCGTTCTTGTGGTCATGGCGGCGGCCTCCCGAACCATGCGCGGCCTGATCGTCATCGGCCTCGCGGCCCTGCCCTTGGTCGTGTCGATCCTGGTGGTGAACCTCTTCCTGCTGCCCGGCGCGTCTGACCCGATCGTCCGGATCGGGCCGCTGGCGCCGACCTGGCATGGGTTGTGGTTCGGGCTGCTGACCGCGACCCGGTTGATCGCCTTTTCGTCGGCGATTGCCTTCGTCTACCTGACCACGCCCGTGGACGATCTGCTGGCGGATCTGGCCCGCCGAGGCGTTGGCCGCCGAGGCACTTTCGTCGTTGGGGCGGCGGTCCGGATGGTTCCCAGAACCATCGAGCGCGTCGGGGAGGTCATGGATGCACAGCGAGCACGAGGAATGGATACGCAGGGCCGGATATGGCAGCGCGCTCGGGGCATCTTGCCGCTCGCGGCGCCGATCGTCTTCGGGGCGCTGACGGAGGTCGAGGAGCGAACGATGGCCCTGGAGGCTCGGGCGTTTTCCGCGCCGGGCCGCCAGACGCTGCTGCGCGTTCCGGCCGACGGCCCGGTCGACAGGGTTCTGAGATGGGCGGCGCTGCTGGGCCTGGTGGCGATCGTCGGGCTGCGCCTCGCGGGACGGATCGGCTGATGGCGATCGAACTTGTGGCCGTCGGATACCGCTATGCTGGGGCGGGCACTCCTGCGCTGCGGGCAATCGATTTGCGAGTGGAGCCGGGCAGGGTTGTTGGGGTGGTGGGCGCCAACGAGTCGGGCAAGACAACCCTGTGCCTGGTGGCTGCGGGACTGGCGCCGGGGGTTATCGGTGGGCGTCTGGAGGGCGCGGCGCGAATCGACGGGGTCGAGACCGCAACTCTGCGACCGTATGAGCTGGCTCAGCGCTGCGGAATGCTCTTCCAGAATGCCGCAACACAACTCTCCAACACCACTGCGACGGTCTTCGAGGAAGTGGCCTTCGGGCCGTGCAACCTGGGGTTGGCGGTCGCGGAGGTCGTCGAGCTGGTGTGGTGGGCGCTTGGCGCGGTCGGCATCGAGGAACTAGCGTCGCGCGACCCGGCCCGCCTCTCCGGTGGACAAGGCCAACTGGTGGCGCTTGCCTCGGTGCTGGCGCTGCGACCGCGGTACCTGATCCTGGACGAACCGACGAGCGAACTCGACCCGGCCGGAACGGCGTTGGTCGCCGACGCCCTGGCCCGCACGGCTCGCGAGACCGGCGCGGGCGTTCTGGTGGTGGAACACAAGACGGATGTGCTGGCTCGGATCGCCGACGAGTTGGTGGTGCTGGCGGATGGCCGGGTTGCGCTGGCGGGGGACGCCGCGGCCGTGTTGGCGGATCCTCGATTGGCGGAATTCGGGGTCGAGCCGCCTTCCCGGGTTCGCCTGCAGCGGCGCTTGGCGGCGGCCGGGGTGGAGCCGACGGCCCGCATCGTTGAGGCAATGGCGTGACGACGACCGCAGGCAGGAGCGTGGGTTGGGCTGCCTCGGCCGCAAGCCTGGCACCGGCAGTGCCTTCAATCGAACTCGATGTCGTTTGCTTTGCCTACCCCGAC
>JANYJG010000221.1 GCA_025358515.1 Chloroflexota bacterium | reverse complement strand
CTCGGTATCGAACCTGACCATTAACGTCGCTGGTAAAGGTGGCTGCCAGTCCGGAGAGTTCTGGGCGACCTCGCAGGCCACGTCCCTCAGGCGGGTCAACGTTAACGGCCGCGCCACGCTCATGGATTACTGCTCGGGCCCGTCCTATGCCAGCGGCGGCTTCATCGCCGACTCCCAGTTCTCGGGTACCGTGATCAACGGTTCGCAGCAGCAGTATTTCGTAAGGAACAGCAACCTCGGCGGCTGGAGCAACGCCGTCTGGAACCAGGTGTTCGCGGGCGTCACTGGCGCCCCCGCCCAGTCATTCCCGACTCCCACGTACACGACGCTGGCGACCAACCCCGAGTCACGCGAGAAGCCGTTCCTGTACGTCGACTCGGAGAGCCACTTCCGGGTCTTCGTACCCGACGCCAAGGTCAACTCCTCGGGCACGACGTGGGGCAGCGGTCCGACCGCCGGCCACTCGATCGCGATAGAGGACTTCTTCATCGCCAAGCCCTCCGATAGCGTCCAGACGATCAACAACGCGCTGGCGCGGGGCAAGAATCTGATCCTCACCCCGGGTATCTACAACGTCAGTCGTACGATCGAGGTCAAGCGCCCCAATACCATCGTGCTCGGCATGGGCCTGGCGACGATAGTGCCGCAACACGGCGTCGTCCCCATGAAGGTTGCCGACGTCGAGGGCGTAGAGATCTCAGACCTGATTTTCGACGCCGGCCCGGTCAACTCGCCGGTCCTGCTGCAGGTCGGTACGGAGCATGGCGACAAGGGCCATGCTCGCGAGAACAACCACTGGAGCGACTCGGCTGATCCGACCGTGCTCCAGGACGTCTACTTCCGCATTGGCGGCGCCAACGTCGGCAAGGCGACCGTCAGCCTCAAGGTCAACTCCGACAACGTTATCCTCGACAACATCTGGGCCTGGCGGGCTGACCACGGAACCGGCGCTGGCTGGACGAGCAACACCGCCGATACCGGTTTGATTGTTAACGGCGATAACGTTATCGCCACAGGCCTATTTGTCGAGCATTACCAGAAGAATGAGGTTATCTGGAACGGCGATAACGGCAAGATCATCTTCTTCCAGAACGAGATGCCGTACGACGCGCCGAGCCAGGCCGCCTGGACTCAGCGTGACGGCACGCTGGGATACCCGGCCATCAAGGTCACCAACGATGTCAAGACCTTCACGGCCTGGGGCATAGGAAGCTACAGCTTCTTCAATCAGGGCGTGAACATCTATTCCGCCAACGCGTTCGTGGTTCCCACCAAGCTCGCGGCGGGAAGCGTCAAGGATGCGCTCACGATCTTCCTGTCCACCGCCGGTTTCGGTGGCATCCAGAACGTGATCAACGGCACAGGTGGGTCGTCGACCATCGCTAACCCCGATGCCGTGGTTCCGGTGGTGAGCTACCCGTAGCCCGAACATGACGACGAGCACCGTCGTCCCATACCCGTAACCCCTACCAAGCGATGGGCCGGCAAAGCGCCGGCCCATCTTGGCGTCTCCTGACGTGACCCTGGTTGAGTGGTGGACCAGGCTCCATGACGGCGCAAGGCTGGCTGTCGGGCCACGGAAAACCACCCACCGACGGTCCAGCGAGCTTGCACGGACTTCGCCGGCACCCCTCGATCCCGGCCTCAGCCACGGTGCGCCAGCCCGGACAATGGCCGGCGACGTTAGTCCGCCGCGATTCCTGTATCGCGACGATAAGTAACCTCACGCATAGCTTGACCGGTTGCATAAGCGGAAGATGGCCGGCACGGATCTCGCTGATCCAACGCAGGAAGGAATAGACCACATGCAGGTACAACCAGCGCGGCGTCTCCGGATGCTGGCGCTTACTCTCGCCGTTGGCCTTGTCGGCAGTGTCGTCGGCCTGGGCGGTAGCGCGTTCGTGAACGCGCCCCTCGTCTCGGCGGCATCGACCAACATCTCACAGGGCAAGCCCACGACAGCGTCATCGGTTGAGAACGGTGGCACGCCTGCCATCAACGCCACAGACGGCAACGCCGGCACCCGCTGGTCCTCCGCA
>JANYJG010000182.1 GCA_025358515.1 Chloroflexota bacterium | reverse complement strand
CCCGCCCCGCGCCCCGCCCCGCGCCCCGACCAGTGCCCGGCCCCGCGCCCCGTCCGTCGCGCCTCCATTGCCAACCTGGGCTGCAAGGTCAACCAGGCCGAGATGGGCGTGCTGGTGCAGCTGCTGAGGGTTCGCGGCGTGGACCTCGTGGAGAGCCACGAGGCCGCGGATCTGGTCGTGGTCAACACATGCACCGTCACTTCCCTCGCCGATCAGAAGTCCAGGCAGGCCGTTCGGCGGGCCAGGCGAACGAACCCAAACGCCCACATCCTGGTCACGGGCTGCTCGGTTGTCGTGAATCCCGAGGCGTTTGCCACGGCCGATCATGCGGCACGCCTCTTCGACAACGCTTCCAAATCGATGGGCCGGCTCCGGAGTGAACTGGTGAGCCTATTGGAGCCGGTCGATGGATTGCCTCCGCCGCCGCCTTCGACCGAGCGCGGACTCGAGCGCGGACTCGAGCGCGGACTCAAGTGCTACGTAGGTCGAACGCGCGCCTTCATCAAGATCCAGGACGGCTGCTCGTTCCATTGCACCTATTGCATCATTCCGCGGGCTCGCGGGCCGGAGCGATCCGAGCCCGCGGCGGCAATCCTCCGGGAGGTGCGCAGCGCTCTTGCGGCGGGCCATCGTGAGGTTGTCCTAACCGGCATCAACGTCGGCACGTACGACGGCGGGGACCTTGGAGCGGGCCAGGGACCGCCAACCTCAGAGCCGTTGGCGAGCCTCGTCCGGCGCATCCTTGCCGAAACGAACGTGGAGCGGATTCGCCTCAGCTCGATCGAGCCGCAGCACGTCACCGACGAGTTGCTAGAGGTGTGGAGCCTGTCCGACGGGCGCTGTCTGCCCCATTTCCACATTCCCCTGCAGTCCGGAGACGACACGATCCTGCGGCGCATGGGCCGCCGCTACGACACCGCCAATTACGCCGATGTGGTTGCGCGGGTGAGGCGGGCGATCCCGGGTGTCGCCATCCACGCGGACCTGATCGCGGGCTTCCCCGGCGAGGATGATGCGGCATGGGCGCGGACTGCGGCGTTCGTGCGAAGCCTCGATCTGGCGGGTATGCACGTCTTCCGCTATTCCTCGCGGCCCGGGACCGCGGCGGCGCGTATGGTCGGTCAGGTAAACGCGCCGACCGCCAAGCGGCGAGCGGCCGAGGCCCTGGCACTGGCGGCGCAGGCGCGGGCCGAGTTTGCCGCGGGGCAGATGGGACGCGACCTGCAGGTCCTCTTCGAGCGGCCTCGCTTAGACGGTTTGTGGCTTGGCCGCGCCGAGAGTCACGTCCTGGTGGAAGTGCCGGCAGTAACTGGGGAGCAGTCCCTGGAGAACGCCATCGGCCTCGTGAGGGCCGAGACGGTGCGTACCGATGCGGGGGACCGGATCGCGGGCCGGCTGCTGGCGGTGGATAGGTGGGGACGCACGGGCGGTGCAAATGAGCTACTGGTGGAGTTGCCGCACAAGTAGCAAGATCAGACGCGGCGCCACCGCAGCTGGCGGCTCCACCGCAGGCGGCACCAGCGCAGCTGGCGGCACCACCTCGCCTTCCGGTCCAGGCCGTTCCGGTCCAACAGGAGCCGCTATGCCGTCTGACTGCCTCTTCTGCCGAATCATCGCCGGCGAGCTTCCTTCCACCCAGGTCTACTCCGACGATTCGGTCGTCGCCATCCGTGACATCGCGCCCGCCGCGCCTTCGCACCTCCTGCTGCTCGCCCGCAAGCACATCGCCTCGATCGGCGAGATCCAGGCCACGGACAAGGACCTCATCTCCAAGATGGGCCTGGTTGCCACCGAGCTGGCCGCGCGCGAGGGGATCGCCGAGGACGGTTATCGGCTCGTCCTCAACGTCGGTCGAAACGGCGGCCAGTCGGTCGATCACCTGCACCTCCACATGCTCGGCGGCCGCCCGATGGCCTGGCCTCCGGGCTGATCGACGCAGCGCGGGCCGGCAGCGGCGCCTCACTGCCGTGTAGACTCCGCTCGACTGCGCGAAGCCAGAAGGAGGGGATATGGACGCCGCTATCGAAGCTCATGGACTGGTGCGGCATTTCGGCGCCGTTCCCGCTGTTGACGGCATAGACCTGTACGTGCCGCGTGGCTCCGTATACGGCTTCCTGGGGCCGAACGGCTCGGGCAAGACCACCACCATCCGGCTACTGCTCGGTTTGCTGCGTCCGGAGCGCGGCTCGATCAAGCTGCTCGGCGGCTCTCCTCACGATGGCGCCTGCCTGGCTCAGGTGGGAGCCGTAGTCGAGCAGCCCGCCTTCTACCCTTACCTATCGGCCCACGAAAATCTGCGGCTGTTCGCCACGCTGGCAGCGATGCCATCGGCTGCCGGCTCTGCCGCTGCGGATCGGGCCCTCGGGCTCGTGGACCTGACATCCGTTGCCCGGCGCAAGGTGGACGGTTTTTCGACCGGGATGAAGCAGCGGCTCGCGGTTGCGCTGGCCCTTCTTCGGGACCCGATGCTGGTGATTCTCGATGAGCCCACCAACGGCCTTGATCCGGGCGGCGTGGTAGAGGTCCGCAGCTTGATCGGCGAGCTGGCCCGGAGCGGTCGGACGGTCTTCCTGTCTACGCACGTGCTGACTGAAGTGGAGCAGCTGTGTGATCGCGTCGCAGTCCTGCAGCGCGGCCGGCTCGTGGCCGACGGCCTGACCCGGGAGCTCCTGGAGCGAGGGCAGCGGCTGGTGGTGGCATTCGATTCGAGCGAGCAGGCCGAGCAGGCGGCGCGCGTGCTGCAGGCAGCCGGCCTCGCGACCGAAGCCACTACCGAGCGCGAGAACACGCTGCTCGTGGTCCCGTCGCAACTCGGTTCGAGTGCCATCAATTGCCTGCTGGCTGACAAGGGCCTCTACCCGGCCGAGCTCGTCGTCCGCAGGGCCTCTCTCGAATCGGTCTTCCTGGAACTGACGGAGGGGGTGTGATGGGCTCGCTGCTGCGCGCCGACTGGCTCCGCATCCGGCGGCGATGGGACGTCTGGATCATCGTCCTGGGCATCCCTGCCCTCGCGCTGTTTGCCTACGTCGCCGGTGCCCTTTCCGCCGGCAACAGCCATATCCAGTACGTCGGCGATGTCCCGCCTGACTTCCTGCAGCAGATCGACGCGCAAGAGGCCATGCAGCGGGCATTGAATGCTTTGCCGTTCCAGTTCCCGCGTAGCATCGCGACCATGACCCAAGGGGCCATCATGTGGCTCATCCTCGGGGCTGCATTCCTGGCCGCATCCATGCTCGGCAATGAGTTCTCCTGGGGCACCATCCGCAACGTGGCTCTGTTCCGGCCCGATCGGGTCCGCTATCTGGCCGCGCGGCTCGGCTGGCTCGTTGGACTCCTTTTGCTCACGTTTGGAGTGATCGTCGTGCTGGGGATGGTGGCGCCCCTGGTCGTAAGAGTCGATCCGGGCGACCCATCGGCCCTGACGTCGGGTCAGCTAAACGGCGACCAGTTCGGCGGTCCGATGGGTCCGATCGGTCCGATCGGTCCAATCAGTCTTGGAGGCGCGCTTCTGGCGGCTGGCTCTTTCGTCGTCGTCGCTGTTGCAGCCATGGGCCTGGCCGGACTTGCAGCGCTCAAATTCCGCTCCCCGGCAACGGGCATGCTCGTGGCGGGGATGTACGTTGTGGCGGAGGGGATTGCGGCGGGCCTGATCATGTCGCGGGCGACCGGGGATCTACGCTACGTGCCGCAGATGGCGCTGTCGATTCGGCTGGGCGCGCTCATCTCCGATGTCCAATTCGCCGTCGGCCTGGTTGCGAGCGGCAGCGGCCCCAATGGTTCGCCGGGCTGGGTGGCCCTGCCCCCTCCGGTCGGTCTGGCCGTTGTGGCGGTCTGGTTGGTTGGTCTGTACGGGCTGTGGTTCGTGGTCCTGCGACGGGCCGATATCCACGAGTAGCCTCGGCGCCCGACCCGCTCACTCTCCGGTAGACGCGCGAACGGCCATCGGGCTACACTGCGCGAGCCCAGTCCGTGGGCGGTTCGAGCGTGCTCGCAGGAGGGCGGAGTCGAATCGAAACTGCGGATCGGAGCCCTTAAGGAGGTGATTTCCGGATTGGCAGAAGTCCGTGTGGGTGAAAACGAAAGCTTCGAGAGTGCCCTGCGCCGTTTCAACAAAAAGATTCAGCAGAGCGGCATTTTGGCCGAGGCCCGTCGCCGTGAGCACTATGAGAAGCCGAGCGTGAAGCGCAAGCGCAAGGAAGCGAAGCGCAAGAAGGTCGCGCGCCAGCAGCCAGCCTAGGCCCCGACCGACACGCCGTCGATGGGCCTCGCGCGCTATTCCAGCCACGTTGCCCGCCCCGAGGTGCCACACCGGTGTCCCTCCGAGATCGACTCGATACCGAAATCAAGGCCGCTATGCGGTCCGGTGATGCCATGCGCCGCGACTCGTTGCGCATGGTGCTTGCGGCCGTCCAGCGCGCCGAGAAAGAAGGCAAGCACACGCTTGTCGATGACGAGATGATCGGCCTCCTTGCCCGCGAAATGAAGGTTCGCCGCGAATCCGTCGACGCATTCCGCGTCGGCGGCCGCGAAGACCTCGTCGCCAAAGAGGAGGCCGCTATCGCGGTCGTCTCCGAATTCATGCCTCAGCCGCTGTCCGAGGCCGAACTAACGGTCTTGGTCCGGCAGGCCATCGCCGAGACGGGCGCTGCCACTCCTCGCGACATGGGCAAGGTCATGGGCTGGCTTACACCCAAGACTCGCGGCCGGGCCGACGGGAAGGCTGTCAGCCAGTTGGTGACGCAGCTGCTCGCAGCCAGCGCCGGCGGATTGTGACGGACACACCTTGCTGAGAGAGCCGCACGAACGACCAAGTCCGTTCGGTCGGCGCGACGCCATGCGGCTCGTGTCCGCAGTCTCCCTCCTTGTCCTGGCCATCGGCGCAGGGGTCGCCTTCGACCTCGCCCCGACCAATCCAGGCTTTGCCAAGGACGCCATTGCAGCAACCACAGTTCGGGCTCCCAGTGCCGCTTCGATCCCCAACGAGGCCGAGACGCAAGTGCAGCGGGACGCGGCCGCCGCGTCGGTCGGCTTTGTCTACGACTACACGCCCGACCATGCCGCAACGGTCGCCGACCAGCAAGTTCTGGCCCTGTCGGGCTCTCTGGCTCCCGTCGATGCGATCTTCAGCTCCAACAAGACAGCCGAGGTACGGAAGGCTCAGCTCAAGGCCGCCCTGCTGGACCTCGCCGCGTCGGCGAAAGCCATCCTCGTTGACCTCGACCCGAGCCGCTGGCAGGACGTGGAGCTGGCCGCTGAGGAATCCCTCAGGGCGGGCGAACGGACCGAGATCCGCGACACCGACCTGGCCGCCGGAGGCACATCGCTCGCATCCCGTTATCTACCTCCCGGCTTGAGCGACACCGAGCAGCAGCTGGCGGGTGCGCTCGCCGCGCCGCGGTTCGTGGCCAACTCCACCTACAGCAAGTCGCTCACCGATCAGGCGCGCGCAGCGAAGGCTGCCGCCGTCCCGATGGTGGTCGATCAGCTCCAGGCTGGACAGGTGATCGTGGATCAAGGCCACCCTATCAGCGAAGCGAACATGGCCCAGATTCGCTACTTCGGCCTCGACAACTCGCGGGTCGATTGGGGCAAGTCGGCCGCCTGGGTGCTGCTCGGAACTATTACCGCAATACTCTTGCTTAGCTGGGTCTGGCGCTTCCGGTCCGAGTACTGGAATCGCGGCCAGACGCTCGTCCTGATCGGCCTGATATTCGTAGTGGCGGTTTTGGCGGTCAAGCTGCCCGGCGGACGGGCCTGGCTGCCGTATATCATCCCAACCGCTGCGGCCGGGATGCTCCTGACCCTGCTCCTCGACGCCGGGACGGGCGTGGTTATGGTGGCGGTGCTCGCCGTCCTCGCCGGTCTGGGCAACGGCTCGTCTCTGGAACTGGCGGCGTATGTCTTCCTGGGCGGGTTTGCCGGCACGCTGGCGGTGCGAAAGGGCGAGCGTCAGCACTACTTCCTCCAGGCTGCCCTGGCCGTGGCCGCCGCCGATCTGGCCGTCGTGGCGGCTTTCGCTCTGATGGGCCAGCACGATATGACCGGAATGCTGCAACTCTGGGGCGCGGCGGCCGCTGGGGCGCTCATCTCCGCCGTGGTGACGATCGGCAGCTTCTCGCTGCTCGGGAACATGTTCGGGATCCTGACCGGGTCGCAACTGCTCGAGCTGGCCAATCCTTCCCAGCCGTTGCTGCGTCGCCTGCTGACCGAAACACCGGGCACTTACCACCACTCCTTGATGGTCGGCAATCTGGCCGAGCGCGCCGCGGCGTCAATCGGTGCCGACCCCCTCCTGGCCCGAGCCGCTGCCTATTATCACGACATCGGCAAGCTCGCCAACCCTCTCGCATTCATCGAGAACCAGTCGCCGGGGGAGAACGTGCACGACCAGCTGGACGCCGACGTCTCCTCGGCCATACTCCGCCAGCACGTCGCCGACGGCATCGACTTGGCTTACAGGTCCAGCCTGCCCAAGCCGCTTATCGCATTCATCCCGCAGCACCATGGGACGGCAGTTTTGGGCTTCGTCTACGGGAAGGCGCGAGAAGCCGCCGCGGCGCCGTACGGTGGACTCCAGACGGCGCAGGGTAAAGCTGCGGCCGACGCGGTGGACAAGGGCAAATTCCGCCACGCCGGCCCAAAGCCACAATCTCGCGAGGCGGCCGTGCTGATGCTCGCCGACGGCGTCGAGGCCTCTGTGCGATCACTGTCCAGTCGCGACGAAGCCACGATCCGGGCCATGGTTACGAAGATAATCCAGGAGCGCCTTGAAGACGGGCAGCTGGGCGAATGCGACATAACGATCCGAGATCTGGACAACATCCGCGAGGCCTTCATCGGGCAGCTGCTCGGGATGTATCACCAGCGGATCGCATATCCTGAGAGCAAGATCGTGGAACTCGAATCGCATCGCGATCGGGGGCTGGGATCGTAGGAGAACTGACCCACATCGAAGGGACGTCCGGCCCCGCGGAGGATGCCTTGGTCGAGGTTGCATCCGTCGGCTCCGAGGTTAACTCGGACGGCGAGGGCGTCCTATCGTCGGTGTATCTGCCCCCGTTCCGGATCGACATCACCGTCCGTCCCAAAGTCGTTCCGATCGTCTCGCGACATCGCCTGGCTGCGGCTGTCCGAGCCGCGCTCGAGGCCGCGGGAGCACCCGGTCCGGCGTCCATCGGCGTGGTACTGTCCGGCGACTCGGAGCTGGCCGAGTTGAACGCAGTTCATATGGGCCACGACGGACCCACCGACGTCCTGTCCTTCCCATTCTTCCCTAGTGAGGCTTTCCCGCCGCACGAACGTGGGGTTACCACGAAGCGCGACCCATGGGTGGCCGCGGCTCTCAAGCAGGCCTTCGCCCTGCCGCCCGGTTTGCGGGCTCACCTGGGTGACGTGATCGTCTCGGTGGAACGAGCGACCCTCCAGGCCGGCGACGGCCGTGGCGGACAGACCGGCAACGTGGCCTGGACAGCCGCGCAGGAGATGCTCTTGCTGGCGGTCCACGGAACGCTGCACGTCTGCGGCTGGGATCACGCCGAGCCGATCGAGCAGGCCGGTATGCGAGCCATAGAGCACCGCGTCATCAACTCGCCGCTGGGCGTCGAAGCGGGCCCGGAACCCGGCGCGCGGTAGCGCGGCGTTCGCTGGGGGGGGGCGCGACATGGCCGCTTCAGTCGTAGAGACCGGCCCCTGATACCATCCCCGCAGGCCCTCCGAACTCGGATCAGGGCTAGTTTTGCGTGTCGCAGTAGCGCGCGGCCGGCCATTGGCCGACCTGCGGTCGGGCTTGGGAGTATCGGTGAAGATCGTCGTCGGCCTCGGCAACCCAGGCTCCCAATACGAGAAGACGCGCCACAACGTCGGCTGGATGGTTCTCGACCGGCTGGCCGATCGAGCCGGTTGGTCCGGGAAGGGCAGGACCCGAGATGCAGCCTCGGTCGTTGGGGGCCGCTACCGTGGCCTCGACTTGCTGCTGGTTAAACCCCTCACCTTCATGAACGAATCCGGCCTGGCCGTCCGTAAAGTGCTGGCCCGTGAGCACGCCCCCCTGGTTGACATCCTCATCGTCGCCGACGATTTCGCCCTGCCATTCGGCAAGCTCCGGTTCCGCGAGTCCGGCAGCGCCGGCGGACACAATGGGCTGCGTTCCATCTTCGAGGAACTCGCCAACGAGAAGATCAGCCGGCTGCGGGTAGGCATCGGCGAGCCGGGACGCGACGCCATCGACCATGTCCTGAGCCAGTTTCTCAAGGGCGAGAAGGATCGCCTGTCGGAGTTGCTCGATGCCGCGGCGGACGCCGTCGAGGCGTGGGCCAGGGATGGAACGAGCAAGGCGTCGAACCACTTCAACGCCTTCGAGTTGAGGGCGGACGACGGTGAGCGCGCGGCCCCTCCCGGCGAGGTGGACGGTCCTCCCGGCGAGGATGGCATTCGCCGCACGCGGACTGGGTGGCGCAAGCCGAGGGCCACGGAGGCGGGAGAGTGAGGGCTAGATCGGGCCGCCCACTGCGCCGCCAGATCGAGGCCGCCCTGAGCGGCGAGGCCGATCCCCTCGGAGAGGACGGCCTGGGCCTGCCGGATAGCGCCCCCAAGGACGGGGACGCCGAGGAGCCGGATGACGGCGAGTTCGCGCCCGAATGGCAGCCCGGCGATCAGATCGGGCGGGGCAAGCGCGGCAAGGCGCGCCGCGTCGACACTGAGATTCGAGTCGCCTATCAGGCGGTCCAGGCCGAGAAGGCCGCGGCCGGCCGGGAGGCCGCCAGCGCCACACCCGGGTCCGGCGTCGCGCCGCGGTTGAGGCGCCTGCCAGATCTGCACCTCCTGCCGCCGCTCCTCCACGCCAGCGGGGCGTTCGAGACGCTGCGGACAAGGCTCGGAACCGGCGTGGCCACGCTTCCCGGCGGAGGCAGGCACGCGGCGCTGGCGGGGGTTCCGCACGGAGCCAAGTCGTTCCTGGCGGCCGCGCTGGCCCTCCCTTCCGCGGTTGCGCCAGCCGGCCACGGTGCCACCGCCGCCGCGCCTGGGCCTGCAGCTCTCACCGGGGAGCGGTTGTGCTGGATTGCGCGTGACTCGGAGATCGGCGATCGCGTGGCGGAGGAACTGCAGGCTTGGCTCGGCGATCCCGACGCTGTGGCCGTGCTGGAGCCCCGCACCGCTCTCGCGTACGAGCGCAGCGAGCTTGTTCGCGACGAAACCGCGGCTCGAGTGGCCGCCCTTGCCGCCTGGCGCTCCGGCCGCGCTCGGGTCTTAGTCGCGAGCGTCGCGGCGTTGCTCCAGCACACTCTGGAACCGGAAGAGGTGCCGGCCGCGCCTCGACGGCTGCGGGTCGGGGCCCGAATTCGTCAGGACGAGCTGCTCCACGAGCTCCTCGCGCTCGGCTACGACCCAGTTCTCGAAGTTGCCGGACGCGGCGAATTCGCGCGCCGCGGCGGCCTCGTGGACGTCTTTCCGTCGGCGGCTCCGCTGCCGATCCGGATCGAGTTGTTCGGGGACGAGATCGACTCGATGCGGGCGTTCGACCCGACGGACCAGCGCAGCGTCCACCCCCTGGATGAACTGGTTCTGCTCCCCGCCAGTGAGTTCCTGGTGCCGCCCGGGGGGCTGACCGAGATTCGGGAGCGCCTCGCCCGCGTCTCCGGCCGCGCAGCAAAGTCGAGCGCCGGCCTGCCGGAACGTCTCGCCCAGGACATCGTCCGGTTCGAGGAGGGCATCCACGCTGGCACGGGCGAGCTGGGCGCGCGTTCCGGGCACGTCCACGACGTTGCCGCCACGGCCAGGGCCCTGGAAACAGGCGACGCGGCGGAGGTCTGGGCGGCCGTCCTGTGTCCCGCCACCGGCCTGGACCATATCCCGCCCGAGACCCTCCTGATCCTCGACGAGCCTGGAGATATCGCCGAGTCCGCGGATTTCCTATGGCGCCAGGCCGACGAACGGCGGGCCGAGCTGATCGCCGCCGGGGACCTCCCGGAACGCTGGCCGGAGGCATACCTGGGGCCCCGGGACTGGAAGTCGCGCCTCCTCCGCGGCCGCACCCTGGAGTTGACCTGGGAATCGGAAGCGGCCACGCCGACCGGCGGCGGCACTCCGCTGGGAGACATCTTCGGCTGGCGCGAGCCGGCGCTGCCGCCCGCCCGAACTGAGCGGCTCGGTCAAACCGTTGCCGCCTGGACGGCCCAGAACTCGCGTGTCGTCCTGGCTTCGGAACAGGCACCCCGCCTGGCCGACATATTGACTGAGCAGGGTCTCCCGACGGCCGCCGTGGAGCGACTGTCCGAGCCGCCCGCGCCCGGCACGCGGACGCTGGTGAGCCGCAGCCTCAACGGCGGATTCGCGGACGGTCCGGACGGCCTGGTCTTCGTCACCGATCGCGAACTGTTCGGTTCCGTTCGAGTTCGCCGCCCCAAGGCCCTGCGGCGAGTTGTTCCGCGAGACGTTCTGGAGCGGCTGACTCAGGGCGATCTGGTCGTCCACGTCGATCACGGCATCGCCCGCTACGAGCGGATGCTGCGGCGCGGGGTTTCCGGCGAGGAACGCGACTACCTGGAGCTGAGCTTTTCCGGGACGGACAAGATCTTCCTGCCCGTGGAGCAGATAAATCGCATCAGCCGATATTCCGGCGGCGAGAACCCGGGGCTTAGCAAGCTTGGGGGGTCGGAGTGGCTGCGTACCAAGCAGCGCGTCAAGCGAGCGGTCACGGACCTCGCCAAGGACCTGCTGGAGATTTACGCAGCGCGTGCCGCCGCGCCCGGCTTCGCTTATCCGCCCGATTCCCCATGGCAGCAGGAGATGGAGGCGTCATTCCCGTACGAGGAGACGCTCGACCAGCTCCGGGCCGCTGC
Source organism: Chloroflexota bacterium (assembly GCA_025358515.1). GTDB lineage: Bacteria > Chloroflexota > Limnocylindria > Limnocylindrales > CSP1-4 > Fen-1039. Next base: position 921 of record JANYJG010000182.1, on the reverse strand, counting down.
CGAAGTCAAACTCGACATGGAGGCCGGCCGGCCGATGGACCGGCTCGTGGTCGGCGATGTCGGATACGGCAAAACCAAGGTCGCGCTGCGCGGCGCCTTCAAGGCAATCCAGGGCGGCAAGCAGGTAGCGGTGCTCGTCCCAACAACGGTCCTGGCGGCCCAGCATTTCCAGACGTTCAGCCAGCGCTTGGCAGTCTTTCCGGTGACCGTCAAGTTGCTCAGCCGCTTCGTCTCGCCCAAGGATCAGGACGCAGCTATCGAAGGGCTGGGCGACGGCTCCGTTGACCTGGTCATCGGTACGCACCGGCTGCTCTCCAAAGATGTCCATTTCCGCGACCTGGGCTTGGTCATCGTTGACGAGGAGCAGCGATTCGGCGTCGCAGCCAAGGAGCGGCTCAAGAAACTACGCCGCGAGGTGGACGTGCTGACGCTATCCGCCACGCCGATCCCGCGAACGCTGAACCTGGCCCTGGCCGGCGTCCGCGATCTGTCGCTGATCGAGACCCCGCCGGAGGATCGTCTGCCGATTCAGACCCGGGTGGCCGAGGCATCGGCGGGTCTCGTGCGGGACGCCATCCTGCGCGAACTCGATCGTGGCGGCCAGGTCTTCTTCGTCCACAACCGCGTCGAGACAATCGAGGCCCAGGCCGAGCAGCTCCGCCAGCTGCTCCCGGGGACGAGGATCGCCGTGGGCCACGGCCAGATGCCGGAGGGTCAGCTGGAGAAGGTGATGCTCGCCTTTGCCGGCGGCGCAACCGAAGTCCTAGTCTGCACCACGATCATCGAATCTGGTCTGGACATACCCAACGCCAACACCATCGTCATCGACCGGGCCGATACGCTCGGGCTGGCCCAGCTGTACCAGCTCCGGGGCCGCGTGGGCCGCTCGTCGAGGCGGGCCTACGCCTATTTGCTGTATCG
>JANYJG010000179.1 GCA_025358515.1 Chloroflexota bacterium | reverse complement strand
ACCGCCCCGGGAGGCCCAGTTCCTCGGCGATCTGATTAGGGGCGGCGAAGTCGGCTGCGAGATGTTGCTCGATCCCACCAGTCCGGCTGTCATCGGCGTCTTCCCAATGAGGCCGATCGCCCGGCAATAGCGTTGGGTTGGTGGCGCTAGTCGCGGTGGACCTCGAGTTCGACACCCTTGGAGAGGCAGAGGCGTTCAAGGTCGCGCTGGAGGAGCTGTGGCGGTCCTCGCAGGCCATGGCGGCGATGACCGGTGCTCCACGAGTGCGAGTCGTCGATATGGTTGAGCGGAAGTCGTACTAGGCCCGCTGGCGCTCGGGTCGCCGCGCAGCGGGTATCGTGGTCCCGCAGCAGGCGAGTCAAGGAAGGAATGGGAATACATGCCCCTCACCGGAGAATACGAACCCAGCACTTCCGCTTGGGCACGCAAGCAGGCCGAGATCTACGAGGCGACGAATGCCCAGGAGGGCGGAGATCTTCGCGGGAGACCCGTTGTCGTGCTGACCTCGGTCGGCACCAAGACCGGGAAGCTCCGCAAGACTGCCCTCATGCGCGTCGAGCACGATGGCGCCTACGCGGTGGTCGCGTCACTCGGCGGCGCCCCGAAGAATCCCGTCTGGTACTACAACCTCGATAAGAACCCGCACGTCGAGCTGCAGGATGGCGCGACCAAACACGACTATACGGCGCGCGAAGTCACGGGCGATGAGAAGGCCATCTGGTGGCGGCGCGCCGTCGAAGCCTTTCCCGACTACGCGAACTACCAGGCGAAGACCGATCGGCAGATCCCGGTATTCGTGCTCGAATCCATGGATTAGCCCCAGATGCTGGCCGCGCACCGCTCGACAGGACGTGGTTTGCGAGGGTCCCAGGGGCGCCAACGGCTTCGGCGAAATCATGATCTGCCGGAAGCCCGCGACCAGATAGAAATTGAAGTGGAAGCCTAGCTCCGCCGGCGAGGAAGCGGCCGAGGTTCGCCGGGCGTCGAGGGCGTCACCGCCTGCGCCGGCAAGACTGCCGCGCGTGACGCGGTACCGGTTGCGGCCAGCGTGCCTGGTGTGGCGACCGCGCCAGCCGTGGTTCCCGGGCCGGTCGAAGGTTTGGCAGGTGCCCGACCAGTGACCTGGACCTGCTCGGCCGTGCCATCGACCTCTTCGGCGAAGTGGCAGGCGACCTGGTGCCCGGTCGCCATCTCGCGCAACGCTGGTTCCTCCGCCACGCATCTCTCCGGGTTGCCAAGGCGCTCCCGGAGCCAGCAGCGGGTGTGGAAGCGGCAGCCTGACGGCGGGTTCGACGGGCTCGGCACGTCGCCGGTGAGGATGATCCGGCGGCGGCGTCCCTCAACCGCGGGGTCTGGGATCGGCACTGCCGAGAGCAGGGCGATTGAATACGGATGGAGCGGTCGCTCGTAGAGGTCGCGCGAGCCGGCCATCTCGACGATCTTGCCCAGGTACATCACGGCGATCCGATCGCTGATGTGCCGAACCACGGAAAGATCGTGGGCGATGAAGAGGTATGTCAGGCCGAACTCGCCCTGGAGCCGCTCCAGGAGGTTGATGACCTGGGCCTGGATCGAGACGTCGAGGGCGCTGATGGGCTCGTCGGCGACGATCAGATCGGGATGCAAGGCCAGGGCTCGGGCCACGCCGATGCGCTGGCGCTGGCCGCCGCTGAACTCGTGCGGATAGCGATCACCGTAGTCCGGGTCCATACCGACCGTGGCCAGCAGGTCGCGGACACGTTGGCGGCGCTCCCGCCCAAGGCCGACGCCGTGGATCTCCAGCGGTTCGGAGATGATCCCGGCAGCGGTCATGCGCGGGTTCAGGCTGGAGTACGGATCCTGGAAGATCATTTGCATCCGCCGTCGAACGGCTCCCAGAGTCGAGCCCTCGGCCAGAGTGATGTCCTGGCCGTCGAAGATGACCCGGCCGGCTGTCGGACGGTACAGGCGCAGGATGGTTCGGCCGACGGTGCTTTTGCCGCACCCGGACTCGCCCACGAGTCCAACCGTTTCGCCCTTGTTTATCGCGAGCGAGA
>JANYJG010000163.1 GCA_025358515.1 Chloroflexota bacterium | reverse complement strand
CTTGGGACATACCGTTCGGACGCCGCTACTTCCCAAGCAGAAGCCCTCAGGCTCGATGTCGCGGGTTCGAATCCGGTCTCCCGCTCCAAATCGCATAATCCCTCGTGAAGAGCCCCTCTAATTGAGGGGCTCCACGATTCTCCGGGCTGGCACTCCCAGAACCGCAGCGGCGCTCCGACCGGCCTTCAAGGGCTGACTGCTGCCTCCCAGCCGTCGTACTCGCCGGCCAGGCGCGCCGCCAGTCTCTCCATCGAGATTCGAGTCGCCGCGATGGTCGTGGGCGACACGACGATCTGGTGCACCGCCTTCGCGCACCACCGGCCGTCCGAGCGTCCACGCGACTCCTCGAGTGTGACCGTGTACCCATCCGACCGAAGTGCATCGGCGGCATCCTCGGCCGACCGACAGTCCGGGAGGTAGAGCCAGTGTGAGACTTCCCTGGGCGTGCCCAGGTCAGCGTGCTGTGCTAGAGCCTGGATGACCATATGGTCGCCGTGCTGAAGCGACGGGGGAACGTTATCCACCAGCGCCACGCGACGAAGCGCGTTCCCCTCTATCAACGAGCGGAGCTTGCTGCGCCGAGCGTCGTCGAGCACCGTCCCGTTGTGGAAGACGGGGTCGATCACTTCACTAATCTCGAATTCGCGACGGATCTCCGCCGCTACAGCCAGGAGCCGCCGCGCCTCGTCGGGATCGCCGTCGGCACAGGCCAGCGCCGCGCGGCCGTAGAGCGCGTAAGGATCACCGCTGGCCTCAGGGGGGAGACAGTCCACGAGGGCGCGCGCCTCCTCGAGCCTCCCCATCTGCAGCACACAGCAGGCCAGCTCGGCGATGACTTCGGTTCGGCGGGGGCGGGCACCATACGAACGGCGAGCATGCGGAAGGGCACTGCCTGCGTCGCCCGACCAACGAAGAGCGCGGGCAAGGCTCGTGTCGAAGTCGCTCTTGTCGATCAACGTTTTGGACCGTCTGCTCGACGCGATCGCGTCCTCGAACCGCCCGAGTTCTAAGAGCGCGATCGATCGACAGTCCTCGAGATCCGCATCGTCGGGATCGTGGCCCAGCAGTCGCTCGACAGCATCCAGTGCGTGTTCCGGGCATCCGATCGAACAGTCGAACGCCGTCTGGAGGCGTTCCATCTGGTGCCGGGCGCCCGGCCGAAGACCGGGATCGGCCATGGCCTGAAGCGAGACGGCCGCCGCCTCGTCGAAACGGTTCGCGAAGTGGAAGGCCAGGGCAAGCTCGAAGGGCGACGCTTTCGGGTCGCTCCGTACAGCCTCCAACACACGCTCGGCATCCTCGGCGCGGCCAAGCGCGACGAATACCTGCAGCAGGCGTAGCCGCACGTCGGGCGAATCCGGACGTTCGAGGAGTGAGCGATAGGCCGCCTCCGCCTCGTCGAATCGCGTGAGGAAGCGGAGCGCATCCCCACGGAGGAGTAGCGCCGGCAGGTTCGATGGGTTAGCGCCAAGCGCGGCGTCGGCCGCCTCGAGCGCGTCCTGGTGTCGACCCGAGAGCAGGAGCGACTTGCCTGCCTGCACGAGCAGATCGAAGTCGGGCCCGGGCGACGCTTCGAAGGCGCGCCGGAAACCGTCCGCGGCATCGAGCTCCCGACCCGCAAGCCGAAGTGTCGCTGCATGCACAGTGAACGCTCGATGATCAGCGTCGGGACGGCGGGCAGCCGCCTCGGCGTCCTTGAGCGCCGCCTTCGCCTCGCCAGCCTTGATGAGAAGGTTGCAGCGCAGGATCAACTCGGGAGTCGGCAGGAGGTCCCGATCGACCACAAGTGAGCGGGTGAGCATCTCGCGGAACGGGCTCGTCGAGCTCACATCCACCGGGCCGAGCGCCACTGTGGCTCGCGTCAGGAACCACGCACCGAGTGGAGCGAACTGGCCCTCCAAATCCGTGACCGCCGCTTCGAGCGCAATGATGTCGCGCTCTTCGGGTTCCGGTTTCGCCCGGAGAACCTCGACTTCGTCCCAGAGCCTCCCCACGCAGTCGCGGACGGGGCGGGCCGCCCGGGGCATACGCTCGTCCTGCAGCATCTGCGCGATCAGGCGTGGTCGCGCGGCTTCCGGAGCGGCCATCGGATTGCCGAAGCGCTGCTCCACTTCCAGCTGCGCCTTGATCCCTTCGGCTCGGAGCCGCCCTATCCGCTCCCGCAGGCGATCCAATCGGTCCCGCGCGGATGGTTCACCACTGGGTCGTCGCAGCCAGCCTGGCATCGGCCCCCTCGTCGTCTTTGGACACCAGCAGACATGGTACCGCCACGATCAGCCGCTCGTGTGACGCCCATATCACGAACGCGCAGTACTGATCGGCCTCTGGCCGATGAGGCCGCTTGACGTCGCCAATCCTCAACTATGCTGACGGCGATGTCGCGCGAACCGCTCACGCCCTCAGCGTGACCAGGCTGCTCTAGAGGGGCCGCCCGCCTGCGTTGGACATCACGCCGTACCGGGTCGCGCGGGCGATTGCCGTCCGGCAGGGCCCCTGCGCGCCGGCTCCTCCTGGGCAACAGCGAAGACGCCGGCGATGGCCGCGTCGCGGGCCGACTTGGGCGTCTTGGACCAGGCGCGGTCCGCGAGTTCTATCCCCTCTCGAAGATGCCCGATCGCATCCGCCACGACCTGCCGGGATCGGCGTTCCGGTACGCCCCACGTCAGCGCCTCACGCACGAGATGCTCAGTGCCGATCTCGGTGATCTTGAACTTGCCGCCGACCGGCAGGCCAACGCTCGTCGTGCGCGGAACGAAGGCCGTTGTCGCAGAGACGTCGTAGACCGGTGCGAGTCGAACGACGCCGGCCTCGTTGATGATCGAGAGGTTCTTGGCGTGCAGGTCCGCGTTGCGGAGCGCGACGGACACGACCACCTGGGCGAGGAGCTGCTCGAGTTCGGCCGGCGGGTCGGCTGATCGCTCGCGCAGGATGTTCGCAAGTCGCAGGAACGAAGGCGAGTCTGGCCTCGGCGGGACCGGGGCGTACTTCGCTCCGGGTGGCAGGCCCAGCGCCTGGCACAGGTCCTCCTGGTGGAGCCGCGTGACCACGCCGTCGCGCACGGGCCTGTCATAGCGGGTGACGACCAGAACGGGACGGGCTCCAAGGGTATTGGAGACGACCGCCTCGGCGGCCGGCGTCGCCCTCGAGGCTGCGACCAGCGCCCACGCCTCTGCGCTCGCGAGGCCCGGCCATTGCTCGGGTTCGGGTTTGAGGATGTGCGTCGAGGGGGCGCCCTCGAGAGGTATCGCCCAGGAGTCGCCAATGCGGGCTACGAGGAGCTTCTCTTGGGCTCCGCCAAGCGACATCCGGATCTCGGCGTCCGGGATGTCGGCAAGCGACGGCAAGCCATCGAGCTGTTCGCCGATGGTCGAGTCGGGAACGAGGTCGTACCTTCCAGCCGACGGGTGGACTCCATCGGGCAAGACTGTGACTGCTCCGGCGCACTCCCCTCCAACTTGAGCCAGGAGCCCGAAGGTGTCTTCGGTCCTTAGGCCGAACCTCGCCGCCAGTCGAGCCCGGCGTCCTTCCTCGGGCAGCAACCCGTCGAACCAGTTCTGAGTGAGGTCCGGTGACCATGGCGCGAGACCTGACGCGGCGACACTGAGCGGCGCGTCCTGGGCTGGGACGTA
>JANYJG010000155.1 GCA_025358515.1 Chloroflexota bacterium | reverse complement strand
GGCGGATCAGATCGACCGCGGCGAGGGTCTCCAGGGTGGGGACGTCACCGCAGCAGGCCATGACCACGTCCGGCTCGTCGCCCCGATCGTTGCTGGCCCAGTCCCAGATGCCGATGCCGCGGGTGCAGTGGAGGACCGCCTGCTCCATATTCAGCCAGTTGGGGGCGGGCTGCTTGCCGGCGATGATCACGTTGACGTAGTTGCGGCTGCGCAGGCAGTGATCCGTGACCGAGAGCATGGTGTTGGCGTCCGGCGGCAGGTAGACGCGGATGATCTCGGCCTTCTTGTTGACCACGTGGTCGATGAAACCCGGATCCTGGTGGGTGAAGCCGTTGTGGTCTTGACGCCACACCAGCGACGACAGCACGTAGTTGAGCGATGCGATCGGGCGGCGCCACGGGATATCGCGTGTCACCTTGAGCCACTTGGCGTGCTGGTTGAACATCGAATCGATGATGTGGATGAAGGCTTCGTAGCAGTTGAACATGCCGTGCCGACCGGTCAGGAGGTAGCCCTCCAGCCAGCCTTCGCACTGATGCTCTGAGAGAACCTCCATCACCCGGCCGTCCGGTGCGAGGTGATCGTCGCCGGGGACGATCTCGGCATCCCAGGTTCGATCGGTGACCTCGAGCAGGGCCCCAAACCGGTTGGAGGCCGTCTCATCGGGGCCGAACATTCGGAAGTTGGTCATGTTGGCGGCCATGACGTCGCGCACGAACTTGCCGGCTACGCCCGTTGCCTCGGCCATCGAGCCGCCCGGCTTGGGCACGTCCACCGCGTATTCGCGGAAGTCCGGCAGGATCAGCTCGCGCAGCAGCCGGCCGCCATTGGCGTGCGGATTGGCGCCCATTCGGCGGTCACCCGTCGGCGCCAGCGCGGCCAGTTCCGGCAGAAGCGACCCATTCTCGTCGAACAGTTCCTCGGGCTTGTAGCTACGCAGCCACGTTTCGAGCTGGGCTCGATGGGCGGCGTTGGTGCGGGTCTCGGCGAGCGGCACCTGATGCGAGCGCCACGTGCCCTCGACCTGCTTGCCGTCCACCACCTTGGGGCCGGTCCAGCCCTTGGGCGTTCGGAGGACGATCATCGGCCACATCGGCCGCGCCGTCGTCTTGCCCGATCTGGCGGCCGCCTGGATGTCGCGGATCTCGTCGAGGACGGTGTCCAGGGTCGCGGCCAGCTGCTGGTGGATGGTGGCCGGATCGTCGCCTTCGACGAAGTACGGCTTGTGGCCGTAGCCGACCATGAGGTCGCGCAACTCCTCGTGGGGGATGCGAGCCAGGATCGTGGGGTTGGCGATCTTGTAGCCGTTGAGGTGCAGGATCGGCAGGACCGCGCCGTCGCGCCTGGCATCGAGGAACTTGTTGGAGTGCCAGCCCGTCGCGAGCGGGCCGGTTTCGGCCTCGCCGTCGCCGACGATACAGGTGACGAGCAGATCCGGGTTGTCGAAGGCGGCGCCGTAAGCATGCGAGAGCGAGTAGCCGAGTTCGCCGCCCTCATGGATGGAGCCCGGTGTTTCCGGCGCGACGTGGCTGGGGATGCCGCCTGGGAACGAGAACTGGCGGAAGAGTTTGCGGATGCCATCCTCGTCCCGGGTGATGCTCGGGTAGAACTGGCTGTACGAACCCTCGAGGTAGGTGTTGGCGACGAGGCCGGGGCCGCCGTGTCCGGGCCCGATGATGTAGATCGAGTTGAGGTCGCGGGCCTTGATCTCGCGGTTCATGTGGGCGTAGATCAGGTTGAGGCCCGGAGTGGTGCCCCAGTGGCCCAGCAGCCGCGGCTTGACATCCTCCGCCACGAGGGGGCGGCGCATCAGAGGGTTGTCCAGCAGGTAGATCTGGCCGACGCTCAGGTAGTTCGCCGCCCGCCAGTACGCGTCGATCAGCCGCAGTTCCTCTGGTGAGAGCGGCCCCTCGTCCCTTGTCGGTCGAGCTTGAGTTGCGCTATCAGCCATCGCGCTGTCTCCTTCATGGCTCGGTCGAGCCGGGGTTCGTCTCGCAGGGGTCCATCTTGACCGAGTCCGAGCCGCGTGTCAGGGTGCGGGCGCCGGAGGTGGCGGTTCCTCTAGATCTCGAAGCGATCCCCCTCGGTGACCAGCTGAACCGGGCCGGCAAAGGCGGACTCGGCGGCAGCCAGTGCCTCTCCGCGGTCGTAACCCATCTGGACGTGCGTCAACAGCAAGCGGGAGGCACGGCCGGCGGTGGCGGCGCGACCAGCCTCGGCGGCGGTCAAATGTTCGGCGCCCGCAGGAACCGGCCGGCCTCCGAACGAGGCCTCGGCGAGGAGCGTATCGCCGGGCCGGATCAGCGGGATCAGGTCGTCGGCACGGCCGCAGTCGCCCGAATAGACGAGGCCGGGGCCGGCGGGGGCGCCTGACGCGGAGGCCCCAGAGACCCGCAGGGCGTAACTCTCGTCGGTGTGGGTGACGAGGAGCGCCTCGAGCTCGAATGGCCCTATTGGCTGCGCGGCCGACAGCAGCTCCACGTCTAGAGACACGGCTGTGAACCCCGGGTAGGCATGGAGGGCGTCGAGTCGATTGCCCAAGCCGGCCGGGCCAAGGACCAGCACCCGCCGCGGCGGCTCGAACTCGTAGCGCAGGTAGTGGCGCAGCGGCACCAGGTCGATGAAATGGTCCGGATGCAGGTGCGACACGACAACCGCGGTCAGCGTGCTCGGCTCGATCGCGGACGCCAGGTTGGCGAAGGCGCCCTGGCCCAAGTCCAGGAGGAGCGACTCTCCCTGGGTGCGCACCAGATAGCTCGCCGACGCGGAGCCGCGTCGATCCGAATATGCGGGGCCTGCGCCGATGACGACCAATTCCATCGCGAAATGGTATCGGGCCGCGCAACCCCGCGGTGTCGGCCAAGTGTCAGCCCGGGAGATCAGGTCGTACTGCGGAACCGCTCCGGCAGTACCAGATCGCCGCGATCCACCGCCCGCTGCAGACTCAGCCGGTCGAAGCCCGCGGCGGCCAGGATCTCGCATGCCTCCTCGAGTCCGAAGGCAAAGCAATTGGGGAGGTGCGAGTCGGAGCCCATCGTCACCCGTTCCCCGCCCAGTTCGCGGAACCGCCGCACGACCCATGGCCCCGGGTACGTCTCGCCGGTGGGGTGACGCAGCCCGGATGCGTTCACCTCCAGAGCCATACCGCTGGCAGCGAGTGCGACCAGCAGCGGCTCGTACAACTCCGGCGCGGCGGTAAAGTCCGACGCCTTGAACCACGGCACGAGCCAGCGCTTGCACATGTCCATGTGGCCGAGCGTGTCGAAGAGGTCACTCCGAATGGCGAGCGCCACTTCCGCGAAGTAGGGCGCCACTACCTCGGCAAGCTTCTTGCCGGCCACGAACGATGCGATCCGATCGCGCGCATAAGGCCCGTCCGAGAGCCCATGGACGGAGCCGATCGAGTAGTCGTACGAATGCGTTCGCAGGTGCTCGCGGATCTGGTCCTCGTAGCGGCTCTCGTATGTCAGCTCCACGCCAAACCGGATCGTGACCCTGCCGGCCCACCGCTCGGCGGCGTCGCGGACTACCTGCTCGCGGTGCTTGTAGGAGGTGTACTGGTAGGCAGGCGCGCCGGGCATGAAGTCGAGATGGTCCGTGATGGCGATTTCGGGGATTCCGCGCTCGAATGCCTGAGCCGCGTACAACTCCAGCGGAACCTGCGAATCGGGCGATAGGTCGGTATGGAGATGGGCGTCGAGCGGCACGTTGAACGCCTGTCCGGGCGCGCGCTTCGCCACTAGGCCGACACCAGGCCGACTTCGCGGCCCACCTTGCCGAATGCCTCCAGGCAGCGGTCGAGTTGTTCGGTCGAATGCTCGGCCGTGACGATCGTTCGAATTCGAGCCCCGTCGAGCGCGACCGTCGGATAGACGACCGGCTGGGCGAAGACACCCTCCTCGAACAGTCGGCGGCTGAATTTGGTGGCCGTGGCCGAGTCGCCCATCATGACCGGCGTGATCGGCGTCTCCGATGCGCCCGTATCGAAGCCGAGGCGGGCCAGCTCGCCCTTGAAATACCGGGTATTGGTCCAGAGCCGCTCGATCAGTTCGGGTTCCTCCAGTAGGACGTGGATTGCGGCCAGACACGACGCGGCGACCGCCGGCGGGTGGGAAGTGGAGAAGAGAAACGGGCGGGCCCGCTGGATCAGCATATCGCGCAGCGCCTGACTGCCGGCGACGTAGCCGCCCAGCACGCCCATCGCCTTGCTCATCGTCCCGACCTGAATGTGGACCCGGCCGTGCAGGCCGAAATGATCAACCGTGCCACGGCCATTCTTGCCCAGCACTCCCGCGGCATGAGCGTCGTCGACCATGACCGCCGCCCCGAACTCCTCGGCCGCCGCAACGATCCCAGGCAGCGGGGCGATGTCGCCGTCCATGCTGAAGACGCCGTCCGTCACCACCAGGATGAGGCGGTACGGCTCGCCCGAGTCCGCTCGCCCCTTCTCGCGCGCCGCTCGCAGAAGCTCGCGCAGAGCGGCCACGTCCTTGTGCGGGAAGACGACTCGGGGCGCCTTGCTCATGCGCATGCCGTCGATGATCGAGGCGTGGTTGAGCGCGTCCGAGACGATCAGGTCCTTCTCGCCGGTCACTACCGGGATGACGCCCGTGTTGGCGGCGAAGCCCGACTGGAACGTCAAAGCGGCTTGCGTGTGCTTGAATGCGGCCAGCTCCATTTCGAGCTGCTCGTGCAGCGTCATGTTGCCGGCGATGGTCCTCACCGCACCGGAGCCCGCCCCGAACTCGCGGGTCGCGGCTATGGCCGCTTCCTTGAGACGGGGATGCGTGGTCAGACCCAGGTAGTTGTTTGAGGACAGGCTGATCAGCGTCTTGCCGTCCACGACGACTTCCGCGCCCTGGGCGGAGTTCAAGACCCGCATCGGTCGGTAGAGATTGGCGCGCTTGAGTTCCGCGATCTCGTCGTCCAGGAATTCGAGCGGGTTCGGCCGCCCGCCTTCCACAGTCATGGCTCAGACCTCCGAGGGCAGAAGGACGACCTTGCCGGCGACGCCCTGACTCAGCAGATCGAAGGCGTCCGCGTAGCGGCTGAGGGGCAGCCGATGGGTGATGATCGGGGCCACGTTGAGGCCCTCTCGCAGCAGGGCGGCGGTCTTGTACCAGGTTCGCCAAAGCTCGCGGCCGGTGATGCCGTAGACGCGGACGCCGCGGAAGATGATGTCGTTGTTGAGATCCAGCGTGACCGGCCGTGACGGCAGCCCCAGCAGGGAGATGCGTCCGCCGTTGGTCGTCATCTGGAAGGCCTGGTGGATGGCCGCCTCTGCGCCGCTCATCTCGAGGACCACGTCGACGCCTGTGCCGCCGGTCTCGCGCCGAATCTCCGCGACCACGTCGCCGGCGCCGTCGATGACGCAATCGGCCCCGAGCGCAGCGGCCATTTCGCGGCGGTGCGGCATGATGTCCGTGGCGAAAACTCGCCCCGCGCCGGCAAACTTGCAGATAGCCACGGCCATCAGCCCGATCGGGCCGCAACCCAGGATCGCGACGCTGGCGGTGGTGATCTCCTCCACGAACGTCGCGAATACAGCGTTGCCCATCGGCTCCTGCAGCGCCGCGATCTCCGGCGCCAGCCCTTCACTCGGCCAGGCGTTGCGTTCCGGCAGGGTCATGTACTCGGCGAATGCGCCGTCCGCGTCCACGCCCAGGATCCGCAGGTTGGCGCAAACATGCTCGCGGCCGGTCCGGCACTGGTAGCAGGTCCAGTCCACCAGATGCGTCTCGGCCGCGACCCGCGTCCCGAGCGGCACGGCGCCGGTTCCGGGCCCGTGGGCCACGACGCGGCCGGCCATCTCGTGGCCGAAGATACGCGGCAGGTAGGTGCCCATGCGGCTTTGAGCCCAGTCGTCCCAGCGGTAGATGTGGAGGTCCGTTCCGCACAGGGAGACCGCCTCCAGACGGATCAGGATCTCGCCGGGGCCCGGGCTGGGGACGGGGACTTCGCGCAGTTCCGCGCCGGCCTCCGGTCGAGCCTTCACCAGTGCCTGCATCGTCGTGGGGATTCTGAGATCAACCGCTGAGGCAACGGAAATCAGCGCGGCGGTACCGCTGTCGGAAATGGCGAGGTCGGCCGAGTCGCTGGCTCCATGGCTGAGCACGGTTCGATTGTGCCACTTGTCCGGATAGCTGGCCGGAAGGCGTCTGGCCGCGAAGGCGTCTGGCCGCGAAGGCGTCTGGCCGCGAAGGCGTCTGGCCGCGAAGGCGTCTGGCCGCGAAGGCGTAGGATCGCGTCCATGCATCCCGTGAAGGCAGGCGTCCGCGCTCGACGCGACTCGTCCGCTAATTTCGGCCGTGGCGACCCGACCTGGTATCGCGACGCCGTCATCTACGAAGTCCACGTCCGTGCCTTCTACGACAGCAACGGCGACGGCACGGGCGACTTTCCGGGCCTGACCGAGAAGCTCGACTACCTGCGCGACCTGGGCGTGACCGCCATCTGGGTCCTGCCGTTCTATCCCTCGCCCCTGCGGGACGACGGCTACGACATCGCCGATTACGTCGGCGTGAACCCGGCCTACGGGACGCTGCGCGACGTCGAAACGTTCATTCGCGAGGCTCATCGACGCGGCTTGCGGGTAATCACGGAGTTGGTCTGCAATCACACTTCGGACCAGCACCCGTGGTTCCAGCGCGCTCGACACGCCAAGCCGGGCAGTCCCTGGCGCGACTTTTACGTGTGGAGCGACACGCCGGACCGGTATCCGGACGCGCGGGTCATCTTCAAGGATTTCGAAACCTCGAACTGGATGTGGGATCCGGTGGCCGGCGCTTACTACTGGCACCGCTTCTACTCCCACCAGCCGGACCTCAACTTCGACAACCCTCGCGTCGGGCTGGCCATCAAGCGGGCGATGGACTTCTGGCTCGATCTGGGCGTGGATGGCCTTCGCCTCGACGCGGTTCCATACCTGTACGAGCGCGACGGCACCGACTGCGAGAACCTGCCCGAAACGCATGCTTTCCTGCGCGAGTTGCGCCGGCATGTAGACGAGCGCTACGGCGACCGCATGCTCCTGGCCGAAGCAAATCAGTGGCCCGAGGAAGCGGTGACGTACTTCGGCAATGGCGACGAATGCCACATGGCCTTCAACTTCCCGGTCATGCCGCGGATGTTCATGGCCATCCGCATGGAGGACCGCCTGCCAATCACCGACATCATCGAGCAGACGCCGCCCATTCCCGATGGTGCCCAGTGGGCTCTCTTCCTGCGCAACCACGACGAACTCACTCTCGAGATGGTGACCGACGAAGAACGCGACTACATGTATCGCGTCTATGCCGGCGATCCACAGGCGAGGGTCAACCTGGGCATCAGACGCCGCCTGGCGCCGCTGCTGGGTAATCATCGGCGGCGCATAGAGCTCATGAAGGGCTTGCTCCTATCCCTGCCGGGCACGCCTGTCCTGTACTACGGCGACGAGATTGGACTGGGCGACAACGTCCACTTGGGCGACCGGGACAGCGTTCGCACGCCGATGCAGTGGACCGGTGACCGCAATGCAGGCTTCTCCACAGCAGACCCGGCGCAGCTGTACCTGCCCGTCGTCACCGACCCGGAGAACCATTTCGAAGCGGTAAACGTCGCCGTCGAGCAGGCCAATCCGCATTCGCTGCTGTGGTGGATGAAGCGGGTGGTTGCCCTGCGCAAGCGCCACCCGGCCTTCGGCCGCGGCAGCATGGAACTGCTCCACCCGGAAAACCGCCACATCCTGGCCTTCCTGCGCCGGTACGGTGACGAGACGATTCTGGTCGTGGCCAACCTTTCCCGCTTCTTCCAGCCGGTCGAACTAGCTCTGCAAGAATTCGAGGGCAGCCAGCCGGTCGAGATGTTCGGGCGGATCGAGTTTCCGGTGGTTGGGGGCTCGCCGTATCCGCTCAGCCTGGCGCCCCACGCGTTCATGTGGCTTATGCTCGAATCTGTTGCGGCGAAGGCGGACGCGTCCGGCGGAGCGCCCGCTCTGGCGGTCTTGCCTGCGACGAACGTGCTTCGGCCCGCCATCGGGACTGCCGAGGCCGCGCGCTTGGCGGAAGTGCTGGCCGAGTGGGCTAGGAATCGATCCTGGTATCGAAGTCGAGGCCGGCGCGTTCTTGTCGCCGAGATCGTCGATCGAATCGACCTTCCGGCGCGCCTGGGAGCGGCGACCGTGGTGGGACTGCGGGTGAACTACACCGACGGCGAACCGGACACGTATCTGATCCCCCTGACCACTGCGACGCTGTTGCATCACTCGCTGGTGTTCGCCGATGGCCGCAGCCACAGGGCGGAGGAACCGGGTTTGCGCATCGCCGCCCTTTCTTCATCCGGCGACGGGCCGTCGGATTTCCTGGTCGATGCCGCTGCCGATGAGGGTTTCGCGGCCCGGCTCGTGGATGCGATCGTGAGGCGCAGACGGCTCAGTAGCGGTCACGGTGCGCTAGTGGGCCGACCGGGTCCAAGCCTGCGAGGTTCGGCGGGCCGAGAGACGATCCTGACCGCGGAGACTGCGGCGGCCGATGAGGCGACTCCCGCCGGCATGGACGGGAAGGCGGCGGTATTACAGTTCCGCCATTTCGTAGAGATCGGCCCTGATCCGGCCACCGAGGTCATCCACTTTCTGACGGCCCATGGTGCGGTGTGGGTGGCTCCGATCCTGGGGGAGTTGGCGTACCGGCCGGCATCGGGACAGAGTGGCGTGGTCGCTCTCTTGCGGGCGGCGATGCCGCACGACGGAAACGTAGAAGACCTGATGCGCAACTCGTTCCTGGGCTACCTGGAACTGGCCGCGGCGGCGCCGAGCCCCGCGCCCGGACCGCTGCCGAGCCCCGCGCCCGAGGCCGGGACTTTGTCTCTGACCGCTGCGGACATGCTCCGTGCCGCCGCCACGGACCCGACGGCGGGCGGCGAGGCGCCGTGGAGCACGGGCCACGCGGCGGATTTCTTGGGCTCGTATTTGGACACGGCTCGAGCGATCGGCGACCGGGTCGGAGAGGTGCACTTGCTGCTGGCGTCGGAACCAAACGATCCGATCTTCGCGCCGGAGCCCTTCACTCGCTTGTATCAGCGGTCCTTGCACAAGTCGATCGAAGGCCTGGCGATGAGGGCCTATCGTCTGCTGTCCAATCGCACGTCCGGGCTTGAAGAAGCCAGCCTGGCCGATGCCCAGCAGGTCCTGGCGCTTCGGGGCCGGCTGACCGATCGGCTGGGGACGCTCCGAGCGGGGAAGTTGGGCGGCGCCCGGATTCGCATTCCCGGCGCTCTTTGCCTCGACAGGGTTATGCAGACGGAGCATGGCCGGGTGATGCTCGATCTCGATGGGGACACCGGTCGGCCGGCCAGCGAACGGCGCCTCAAGCGATCGCCCCTGCGCGACGTCGTGGCCATGCTCCAATCGTTCCACGATGTGGCATTGGGCCGGCTGCGCGAGGCGGACGTGGGCGGCTCGCTTCGGCAGGAGGATGCGGCCGCGCTCGACGTCTGGGCGCGCCATTGGTACCTACTTGTCTCGGCTGCGTTCCTGCGCGGCTATCGCGGGACGACCGGCCGGGCATCCTTCTTGCCCGGCGAGGAGGCCGAGTGGGTTTCTCTCCTCGACGTCTTCCTCATCGAGAGCGCGCTCGGCCGACTGGTAGCGGACATGCGTGACGAATCGGACAGGCTCCCCAGCTCAATCCGGGGTCTGCTGGAGGCGCTCGGCGGCTAGCTCCATCGCCGGCCGGGGCGCGCTTCCTTCGACGCTGGGCCCGAATCAATCTAGACTGGGCACTCGCGGAGCCGGTCATGCTTCGCCCCTTTTTGAAGAGTAGATGACAGAGAAACCTGCCCGCTCGCCTCGCGGAGGCGCCGCTCGCCGCCAGGGACGAAGTTCCGGCACCGCCCGAGGGACGCAACGTCGCCGGATCATCCTCGTCTCGAATCGGCTGCCCATCTCCGTTCGTGTCGAGCGGGGAGAGCTTGTCGTTGCGACCAGCCCGGGCGGTCTCGCAACCGGGTTGAGTGGATACCACGACCGCGGCGAAAGCCTTTGGATCGGCTGGCCGGGCGAGACTTGGCGCCTGACCGCGGGCCAGCAGGCATCGCTGCGCAAGCGCCTGGCAGACCTTCGGGCCATCCCAATCGAGATTTCGGCGGCGGAAATCCAGCGTTACTACGACGGCTTCTCGAATGGCGTCCTGTGGCCGCTGCTCCACTATCACCCGGACCGGCTGCCGAACCGCATCGAGGGTTGGGATACGTACCAGCGCATCAATCAGCGGTTCGCCGATGCGGTCGTGGAGGCGTATCGGCCGGGCGACCTCATCTGGGTCCACGACTACCAGCTGGCTCTCGTGCCGGCCATGATTCGGCGGCGCTTGCCGGACGCGCCGATCGGGTTTTTCCTTCACGTGCCGTTCCCTTCGGCCGAAGTCTTCCGGATCCTGCCCTGGCGCCGTCAGCTGCTCGAGGGAATGCTCGGCTCGACGCTGATCGGTTTCCACACCGTGTCTTACGTGCTGCATTTCATGACGTCTGCAGCCAACGTGCTCGGCTGTGAAACGCGACCGGGTCGGATTAGCCTTGCCGGCCACACCGTGCGCGTGGCAACTTTCCCTATGGGCATCGACGTGGCCCACTACGAAGAACTGGCGAAGACGCCGTCGATAGAGGAAGAGGCGGAGCGTTTGCGCGCGTCTGCCGGGGATGCGGCCCTGATCGTTGCGGTGGACCGGCTGGACTACACGAAGGGCATCCCTAGACGCCTGCTTGCGTTCGAGCGCCTGCTCGAGAAATACCCCCGACTGCGAGGACGGGTTCGGCTGGTTCAGGTCGCTTCACCTTCGCGAGGCTCCGTGAACGAGTATCGCGAGTTTCGGCGCACGGTGGACGAGATGGTCGGGCGCATCAACGGCCGGTTCGCCTCCCCCGGCTACGACCCGATCCACTACATCTCGCAGAATCTGACCAGCGATCGCCTGGTGGCGTTCTACCGGGCAGCGACTGTGGCCCTCGTCACGCCGCTGCGAGATGGGATGAACCTCGTAGCGAAGGAATTCGTGGCCAGCCGCACGGACGGCGACGGTGTCCTCGTTCTGAGCGAGTTCGCCGGCGCCGCCGCGGAACTGACCGACGCCCTGCTCGTCAATCCGTACGACCTCGATAGCGTGGCGGCGACCATCCACGCCGCGCTCGAAATGCCCGAGGCGGAACGTCGAGCCCGAATGCAAGGCATGCGCGAGCGCGTGCGGGCCCACGACGTGCATCTCTGGGCGCGCCAGTTCGTCTCCGCACTAACCGCCGAGGCGCGACGAGGGCAGTCGCGCCACCAGAATGTGGAGCTGGCTCAGGCCGATCAACCGGCCGAGGTAGCCGCCGCCGCGCTCGCCGATGAAGGACGTCCGCTGACGCTCCTGCTCGACTACGACGGGACGCTGGTGGGCCTGCGGCCGTCGCCCGCGGAAGCCAGCCCCGATTCCGAGATCTTGCGGATCCTGGCCACGCTGGCATTGCTGCCGGGCGCGCAGGTGGATGTCATCAGCGGCCGCCGGCGCGACGACCTCGAACTGTGGCTGGGAAACCTGCCGATCGGGCTGCACGCCGAGCACGGGTTGTGGTCACGCGACGCTCGCCAGGACAAATGGGTCAAACGTGACGTTGGCACCGCCTGGCTTGGGCAGGTCCGCGCTGTCATGGCTGATCGCGTGGCCGTGGTTCCCGGGTCGATGTTGGAGGAGAAGGACGCTTCCGTGGTCTGGCACTACCGCAATGTGCCTGCTGCGGTCGGCACGCGTGAGGCCGACGCGCTGGTGCGGGAACTCACGGATGTGCTGGTCGGCACTTCGGCCGCGGTCTTGCGAGGCCACGCCGTGGTTGAGGTTCGAGACGCCGGGATCAACAAGGGTCTTGTGGTCAAGGCGCTGACCCACGCCGCGCCGCAGTCGCAGATGCTGATCGTGGGCGACGACGCAACGGACGAGGACATGTTCGCGGCCGCGCCCGCCGACGCGATTACCGTCCATGTGGGAAGCGGGCCGAGCACGGCGAAGATGCGGCTGCTCGGGCCGGATCAGGTGCGCAAGGTTCTGGTCGAGCTGGCAGACCGCCTGGGCAGCCATCTCACGGCGTCGGGCAGTGCCGAGGAGCCGGCGGGCGAGTTGGCGGAGGAGGAGCCGGCTCCCGCGGAGGCGCTCAAGCCGGCGCCCGCGGAGTCGGCGGCGGACGCGCCCGCGGACCCCGTCACGGCCGAGAAATCCGCCCGGCGGCACTTGGCCGGCTGATTCGGGCCCGAGGGTTGCGGCGCCCCTTGCCCCGCGTCCCCGCCCCCCGCCGCTTCAGGCCGGCCGATTCCACATCGCCATCGCAGCCGCCGCTGGCGACCCGGCCGGCGCATGCCCGTCCTCATCCGTGATCGGGTTGGTCAGGCTGCCGATGCCCTCGACCTCGACGCGCACCACGTCGCCCGGCTGAAGGAAGACCTGGGGCTCGCGGAAGACGCCAACGCCGCTCGGCGTGCCGGTGATGATGACGTCGCCGGGATCCAGCGTCACTTCCCGGCTGATGATCGAAACCAGCTCAGCGACGCCGAAGAGCAGGTCCGAGGTGTTGCCGTCCTGCATCAAGATGGGCTCGGCGGCCGTGGCCTGTCCCCCGGCCATCAGTCGTCCGTCGGTCGACGTCAGCCAGCTCCGGACCCGAAGTCCGCGACCCGTGGCGCCTCCAGCGCCGTTCGAGCCTCCCACTCGCACGTCGTCTGCCGTCACGAGGATGGGCCCGAGCGGAAGGAATGTGTCCGAGCCCTTGGCCCGAAGCCACTGTCCATCGCCCTTCTCGCCGGGCCGGAGCGCCTTCGGCTGACCCTGCCAGTCGCGAGCCGTGACGTCGTTGGCGGCGGTGTAGCCGGCCACGTGGTCCATCGCGGCCTCGGGGCTGACGCGCCTCGCCCGACGCCCGATAACGATCGCCAGTTCGGCCTCCAGGTCGAGCGCATGCGTCCCGCTGGGCCTGCGGATGGGCATCCCGTCGCCAATTACAGAGGTCGCGAACTTCGAGAACAGCACGGGCCGCGTCGGCGTCGCCAGGCCCTGCTCGCGGATGTGATCCATGTAGTTGTAGCCAACTCCAACGATTTTTCCGGGCCGCGGAATCGGGGCTCCGAAACAGAACCGATCGGGCGGCACAGCCACCTCCTGGAGAGCCTGCTCGTCGGCGGCCTCCAAGGCCTCTCGGATGGCGCTGAAATGCGGGTCCGCGGCGAGCAGTTCCGCCAACGTCAGCTGATCGATGGCGCCCGAGACTGGCCAGCCCGCGACCCGCGCTAGGGCACCAATAGTCAACGCCGCGCCGCTCTCCAGGAGAATGGCCACGCGGAACTCGTCCGCCATCCAGGCGCCCAGGAGTGCCGCCGGCCCGTATCCCTCGCCGGCCGGCGCACCGTATCCCTCGCCGGCCGCGGCGCCGTGTGCCTCGCCGGCCGCGGCGCCTTTGGCAGTGCCGTCCGCCTCCTGCGCGACGCGCGGCGCCACTCCGGCGCGCGGTCGGATCGTCACCAGTCTCATCTGTCGGCCTCCGTGGTGT
>JANYJG010000130.1 GCA_025358515.1 Chloroflexota bacterium | reverse complement strand
TCTTCGATCGCCTTGCGAACACTGTCGAGCAAAGCCATGCTGTCGTCGGCCATCGTGGTGTCCCTTTCGTCGTCGGTTTCTCTAGTTCCAACGACGCGAGGATGACGCGGTGGCCGTTTCTTTTCACGGCCTACCTGCTGTTACACCAAGTCTGGGGACACGACCCATCCACGCCGCCCGCGGGGCATGTAGGCGCCGATACCAGCGCTGTGGTTATAGCTCGGCACCGGAGAGGCCGCACGCTCAATACCAGCCGACTCCCGGGATCAGGACGCCGCCCTGCCAGTACCCGCTTCGAAAAGCCAGAGCGGCACATGGCGATCCGTACCGCCTGGTCATGTAGTCGACGCCCCACTCCGCCTGAACTACCGGATTATCCCGCCAGGCGCGGTAGAGCCACGCACCGTCCGGGTCGCCGGCTTTTTCCGCGGCCTTTCCCTTTGCCTCTGCCCAATTGGCGAGTTTGCTCGCCGGCTTGGCCTGGGGTAGACCGTAGGCGCCACTGGTCTTGTTGGTGGCGTGTGGATTCCAGTTGGCCTCGTACTCGAATATCAGGCTGGCGCACGACGATTGAGCGATGCCCCAGTGTCTATCCACCCTGGCGCCCAACCGGGCAACCAGATAAACCCTCGCGTCCCCGATCGTCGGAAGAGGGCTCAACTCGACGGCGAACGGACGTGTCTGAGGTTCGACTGCCGCCGGAGCGTTCAAGAAGGGGTTGAGTGCGAATGCTTCGGCGGACAACGTCGGATCGGGCGTCGGATCGGGCGTCGGTCCGAGCGTCGGGCCGGGTGTCGGTCCGAGTGTCGGTCCGGGTGTAGGCGTCGAGACCGCCGATGGCTGCTCGGTTATGGATGGAAGATTCCCGATCTGAGCCGAGTCGGCTAGAACGAGGAGAACGGGCGCACCGTCGGTCGGCGCGGCGCCGGGGGAGGCGGACGCAGGGAAGGCAGGGCCAATGCCGGCAACGACGACCGCCAAGATCGCCGCCAATGCCGCGAACTGGGAGATGCCATGCAGGCTGCCGACGAGGACGGAGGTGCGAGCCTGACCACGTCCGCTCGGGCGGTTCTGGGCGAAAGCCGCGAGTTGCTCGTCCGGAATCGGGAACTCGATGCCCCATTGATCCAACATGACCGCGCGCGCCGGCGATACCGTCGGGATCGAGAAGCGCCAGGAAGAAGTGGATCCGGCTAGGCTCGACGATCTCGCCTGCTCGAGTTCGGCGAGATCCTGTGCGAGCAGCGGAAACTGGATGCCCCATTGATCCAAAGCATCGAGGGGCGGCGTCGCCGTTTGGCTCATGGATGGACTGTCGGCCAAACGACGCCACTTTCAAACCGTACGTCGGGCGGATTCGTTGAGAGCCGGATGTACTGGCGCCACATGACTGTCGGGGTGCGACGGGCCGAATCAGGCCGCCGCCACCACATTGGCGCGGTTTCGTTCGTCGGTCGACCGTCTAGCATTCCGGGGTTGGTGCGCCCGATCGATCTTGACTTGAGGAGACCACGTTGCAGTCGCGCCCAGCGTCGCCCGTCCGGGCCGACCCGCCGCCCCGATTGTTGCACCGAGTTCGATCGCTCGTCGCCACCGCCCTACCCCGGGGCGCGGTCATCCTCTCGATCCTCACTTTCGCCGGATTCGCCATGGGCCTTATGCGCGACAAGATGTTCGCCCATACCTTCGGTGCCGGACCCGAGCTCGATGCCTACAACGCCGCGTTCGTGCTGCCGGAACTGGCCCTGGACGTGCTCGTGGCCGGCGGGATCATCGCCCCGTTCGTCCCGCTTTTCATCGGCCTGCGCGACAAGGCCGAGGAGGATGCACGGGCGTTCGGCCGGACAATCCTGACCCTCGCCGTGGCGGTCAT
Source organism: Chloroflexota bacterium (assembly GCA_025358515.1). Lineage (GTDB taxonomy): Bacteria > Chloroflexota > Limnocylindria > Limnocylindrales > CSP1-4 > Fen-1039. The sequence goes on along the minus strand of JANYJG010000130.1, from coordinate 6,628 downwards.
GACCGTGGCCGCGGGGCTTCTCTTCGTGTTTGCCCCGCAGACTGTCGCCCTGATCGTCCCAGGCTTCACAGGCGATCAGCGCGACCTCTACATCGGCCTGTTCCGGGTGATGTGCCTGACTCCGGTGATCTTCGCCGCGTCCATCGTTCTCGGCGAAATCTTGGTTGCGGAGAAGCGCTTCCTGACTTACGGCCTGGCGCCGCTCATGTACAACGGCGGCATCGTCGCCGGGGTGGTGCTTATTTCGCCGCTACTCCCGGACGGCCAGCAGATCTACGGGGCGGCGATCGGGGCAGTTTGCGGTGCGATCGCTCATCTCGGCATCCGTTTGATCGGCATATATCGAACCAGGTTCCGCCCGCGGCCGAGCCTGTCACTCAAGGTCAAGGGCCTCGGCGAGTTCATGCGCCTCATGCTCCCCAAGATGATCAGCCAGCCCATCGAGCCGCTCACATTCCTGTACTTCACCGCGCTGGCATCCACGCTGGTGCCGGGCTCGATCAGCTCGCTCGCCTACGCCCGCAACTTCCAGGGCGTGCCGGTCAGCTTGATCGGGGCATCGTTCTCACTGGCGGCATTCCCGGCCCTATCTGCGGCCGCGGCGCATGGCGACAAGAAGGGCTTCAGCCGGATCTTCGGCACGAACCTGGCCACAATCGCTGTCCTGACAACTGGCGCCGCCGTGGCGATGTTCGTATTAGGGGGGCTCTTCATCCGCTATTTCCTGGGCGGGGGAGCCTTCGATGAGCAGGCCATCACTCAGACAACCCTGGTCCTGGCTGTCTTTACCTTCTCGATCCCCCTCGAAAGCGTGGCCTACCTGCTAGCCCGGGCAATCTACGCCACGAAGAACACGATCATGCCGACGATAGCGACGCTGGCGGGCTTCACAACCACGGTCTTGTGCGCCGGAGCACTGGCTCCGACATTTGGACTGGCGGCGATCCCTGCGGGGTACTCGATTGGCATGGCCGTCAGGATGACGATTCTGATGCTGGCGTTGATTCCGCGAATGGCGGGAATCGGGAGGCCACCTGCGGCCGGCGCGCCCTGGCTCGGACTCGGAGTGCGTCGCGGTGTCGGTATACCCGGAGCCATGCCAAGACGAGCGGCCACGCTGCTGGCGGTGGGGCTCCTCGTCGTCAGCTCCGTCTTCGCCCTGGCCCAGACGTTACCCGACGTGACCCTGGTTATAGATCCGATTGTGACTCCGTGGGCACGCCAGGCGGCGCCCGAGTCGTTCTCCGTCCCGCCGATAATCGCCGACTCCAGCGCGTCGCCTTCGGCCACCTCGTCGCAGCTGGGATCGCCGGCGATCACCAGGCCCAGCCCCACCGCAAGCCCAGTCCGCACGCCCGGTCCGTTCTCTATGGACCTATACCAGAAGGGCGATTTCGTGGGTGAATTCACCGACAAGTGGTGCGTGCCCGCGGCCATGCAGACTTCCATTAACATCATGAATCAGGGCGCCGACACGACGCGTAACACTCAGGTTCGACTGTTAGGCTTGGCCGCCGGGCTGGGGATTCACTCGTACGGAGGGGCGGATCCGATCGGCTGGGCGAAGGGCCTCGAGCAACTCGGCTACGGCAAGTCCGAGGTCCGAACCGGAGCCTCAATCAAAGAGGTCGTCCAGATCGTTGCCAAGCAAATCCGGATCACGAATCGCCCCGCCGGCTTGCTCGTGTGGTACGGCTGGCATGCCTGGGTGGTCTCGGGCTTCAGCGCGACTGACGATCCGGCCTATACCAATAACTACACCGTCACTTCGGTCCGAATCGAAGACGTGTGGTATCCGCGTCACTCCAGTATTTGGGGCGATTCGCGTCCGCCGGACGCCGAGGTGCCAGTCCGCGCTCTGTCCAAGGACTACAAGATCTGGCGTCAGGGCAAAATAATCGCCGATCGAGAAGGCAAGTTCGTATACCTCGTTCCGGTGTCCTGAGCCCGCGAAACTCGGCGCGCCACCGGGCCGTAACATGCTCCTATGATCGAAACTGCGGGCTCTGCCCTGCCTGACAGGCCGTCGCTATGGCGCCACGCAGACTTCGTCAAGATCTGGCTGGCAGGGACCGTAAGCCAGATGGGGAGCCAGGTCAGCCAATTCGCGATCCCATTCATCGCGGCCGTCATCCTCCGGGCCACGCCATTCGAGGTCGCGCTGCTGGGCGCATTCGAGATGCTGCCCTTCATCTTGCTCGCCCTGCCTGCCGGCGCGTGGCTGGACAGGATGCGGCGCCGTCCAGTGCTGATCGTCGGTGATCTGGGCCGCGCCCTGGCGCTGCTGACCATTCCGCTGGCGTACGCGGCCGGCGTTCTCACGATCTGGCAGCTATATACGGTGGGCTTCATCGCCGGAGCTTTGAGCGTCTTCTTCGATGTAGCCGACCAGTCATACCTGCCCGCGCTGATCGATCGAGACGATCTTCCGGACGGCAACGGAAAACTATCGATCTCCGGTGCGGCCGCCCAGGTTCTGGGGCCGGGGCTCGGCGGCGGCCTGATTCACATCGTGGCCGCTCCGTTCGCGATCTTTATCGACGCGATCAGCTTCCTCGTCTCGGCTGCTTTGATCGGCCTCATTCGCAAGCCGGAAACCAAGCCCGAACGTCGCATGGACGAGGGCGGCAACCACACCAGCCTGCGCCAGGATATCTCCGAAGGGCTCAGGTACGTCCTGGGCAATGGCTACCTGCGCATGATCGCCGGCTCGACCGCCACGTCCAATCTGGGCAGCGCCATAGCCTTTTCGACATTCGCCATCTTCGCCTATCGAGAGCTTCAGCTGGACCCCGGCCTGGTGGGAACCGCGTTTGGGCTCGGGGCCACGGGTTTGCTGCTTGGAGCCATCGTCGCGGTGCCGCTGGCGAAACGGATTGGGGTGGGCATGTCGATCATTGGCTCGATCCTGCTGTGCGGGCCCGCAACGCTCCTCGTGGCCTTCCTACCTTCAACGGCCGTCGCGGCCGGCGCGATGATCCTGCTCTCCCAATTCCTAAACGGCCTCGGCTCCATCGTCTACAACGTGAATCAGGTCAGCTTTCGTCAGGCGATCACGCCTCTTGAGATGCAGGGCCGCATGAACGCCACAATGCGCTTCATCGTGTGGGGCACTCTGCCCCTTGGCGCGGTGATCGGTGGGATTATGGCCACGTTCCTGCCCATCAGAACGACGATCCTGATCGGCGGACTCGTGGCCTGTACTGCCTTCTTGTGGGTCCTGGCGTCGCCGGTCAGGTCATTACGCGAAATCCCCAGAAGCGAGTAGAACAGCCCTCTGGGTGCGCAGGTCGGGACGATTGTCACCTGCAAGAGCCGGGCGGTAGGGCTCCCGCGTACCCATACCGGAAGCCCTCGTCGCCGATGGGGGCCCATCCGAACGGGGCTCGCCCGGCCGAGCTTCTCGGCACCAGCCCAGGAGAAGAACCATGCGTCCTACTTCACGATGGCTCACCTTGGCCGGCATGGCCACGACCGCACTGGTGGTGGTTTCCGCATGTACCGCTGCCGCAGGCACCACGCCTTCGGTCACCCTCGCCGGCCCAACGGCCACGCCGGCTGCCACCTCAGGCGCAAGCGGCGGAGCATCGAGCCTGACGCTGGCCGAGACCAACAGCCCCTCATTGGGCATGTACCTGACCGGTCAGGGCGGAATGACGCTCTACATCCTCACGGCAGACACGGCCGACAAGAGCACCTGTACGGGTTCGTGCGCGACCAACTGGCCGCCTCTGGTCGCTGCCGCCGGGACCGCGGTCAAGGGACCCAGCGACGCGATGAGCGCCTTCGGCACGACGACGCGAGACGACGGCACGATCCAGGTCACCTATAACCACCGACCCCTCTACTACTTCGGCGGCGACTCCGCGGCCAGGGACACCAAAGGCCAGGGCAAGAACGGCGTCTGGTTCGTCGCTTCACCAACGGGGACGGCCAGCGCATCGCAATCGGCGATGGCCGGTTACTAGGCCGAGTCAAAGCCGATCCGGTCGCGCCGAGCCCTACGGGAGCACAATCCGTGCGAATGCCTCGGCGATGACACGGTAGCCATTCCTATTGGCATGCAGGTCGGGGCCCAGCGGCGGCGGGGTCCCGGCCCATGTCCACTCCAGGACGCGGGCGACGTTAGTGGGAACATCACCAAAGCCATCCAAGGGAACCATCGTCTCGAAGTCAGTCGTGGAGAATGCCCCCTCGACGTCCGCCATCGTGAGCCCGGCTCCTCGGTAGATCTCCGCCATGTGGGCATTGATCGGGACAACACCTTCCCAAACCGAGACCCGAGCTTGCTCCCTACCCTCCGGACCGCCTACCCACAGACTCAGGAACGGGTCGTAGATGCTCATGCCGACTATCGGCGTGTCGGGACCGGCTGCCTCCTGAAGCGTGGCGAGAATGCCGGGCAGGTTCCGCGAGACGCTGGCCAGGCCGGCCGGAATGGCATTCACGTTGTAGGCGGGCAAATCGTTGAAGCCGATGTCGAGGGTCACGAAGGCCACCGACCCGCCGTGATCACGCAGGAAGGCGACCGCTTCGGCTAGCTGACTGCCGTGGGGGTAGGTCGTCAGGCCGCCCTCCACCATGGTTGTCGTAGACTCGCCCGGGTAGCCGAGCTTCACCGTCTGCAGGCCCGGCAGCCGCGCCGCCGCAATGGCGTGCAGCTGATCCGAGTATCCCTCGTCCGTGCGAAACTCCCGATCTGGCGCGCCGATGGGCTGCACTCCAGTGGCCAGCGAATCGCCGAGTGACAGGTAGTACAGCTGCGAGGCAGCGGAATTGACCCTCAGAGCCCTCATGGATCGAGCCTACCAGCCCGCCTTGGAAGCAGGTGTCGGCCGGCAGACACTACGGCGTCCGCGGGCGCAGAAGGCCGGCCGGAACAACGATACTGGTGCGACCACGACCCGTTCGACCGCAGTGGCTGCAGCCGACCGCTCGAGGCTGACGTAGGAGTCGCTCGATGGCGAGCCAGCCCAAGGCAGAGGAACTGGCATCGGCGCAGGCAGCGGAGCCGGCCTTCGATGCCGACGGGCGCCCCGTCGGGCATCTGCCGGTGGCGCAACTGGTCCGAATGTCGCTCTACTGGTTCGGCATTTCGACCGTCTGGGCCGGCATCCTGGACATCGTCAATGGACGTCTCCAGTTCACTGACCTGGTTCCAAAGGGCGGCGAAGGTATTGGCGCCTTCCAGATCGCAGTCCTGGGCACGGTCATCGCCATCGCGGTCCAGCCCATCGTCGGCACCATCAGCGACTACACGATCACGCGCTGGGGCCGCCGCAAGCCGTACATCTTCATTGGCTCCACGCTCGACCTGATCTTCCTGTGGGGAGTGGCGTCGTCCAACGCCATCCCGGCCATCGCCGCCTTTGTGGCCCTGCTGCAGTTCAGTTCCAATTTCTCGCAAGGCCCCTTCCAGGGATACGTCCCGGATCTCGTGCCGGCCCGCCAGGTTGGCCTGGCGTCTGGCCTGATCGGCCTGTTCCAGGGCCTCGGCAACGTCTTCGGATACGTGGTGGCGGCCGTGGCCGTGGCGCTGTCGAGCACCGATCCGAACGCCTTTTTCTACGGGACGATGGCTCTTGGGGCCGTGGAGTTCCTGACGATGCTCAGCGTCGTGGTCAAGGTGGACGAGGGCCAGCGGACCAAACCCCGCAATGGGCGATCCTGGGTATCGATCCTGCGCGAGACCTGGGCCGGCGATCTGCTGCGAGAGCACAGCTTCCTGTGGCTCGTCGGCTCGCGTTTCTTCGTTCTTGTCGGCGCGGCCTTCTACCCGAACTTCAGCACCTTCTACCTCGCCCAGTCCTTTGGCATGAACTCCGATCAGACTGGCCAGACCAAGCTGATCCTGCTCGCGGTCGTGGCAGTGTGCATCGTCCTGGCGGTCCTGCCGGCCAGTCGCCTGTCCGATCGCGTCGGACGCAAGAAAGTGATCTATGGGTCGTGCGTCTTTGGTGCAGTGGGCCTTTGCATGGGAGCGCTGGCACCTGCCGTGCCCATCACCATCGCCGGAGCGGCAGTGTTCGGTGCCTCCGCAGGCTCGTTCCTGGCCGTGGATTGGGCGCTCATCAGCGAGATCATCCCCAAGGCTTCGTCCGGCCGATTCATGGGCATCAGCAACGTCGCGACCGCGGCAGCCGGAACGTTCGCCCTCGCCATCGGCGCGGCCGGAATCATGGATACCGTCAATGGCTGGCTTGGGTATGGGGCGGGACCGCGGGCCGCGTTCGGGTTCGGGGCCGTGTGCTATTTGATCGGCGCGGCGATGCTGCTGCCGGTCGTGGAACGGCGCCGCGAGCCGCAGCCACCCAGGCCGAGTGTGCCACCCGAGCCGAGTGTGCCACCCGAGCCGAGTTTGCCACCCGAGCCGGCATCCGCCCCGACGCCACTCCCGGCCTAGGGGCCCGGCGGCCCATACCCCGCGCCAAATGAATTTGCGCCACAAGGCACGGGGCTGACTCCGATAACGGGCTTGGCGTCTCGTTTGGGCAGGGCTATCTGTTCGACGCCCGGCGCCGGGCGCCTATCGGCTACGGTCCTGAGGGGCTGCAGTGGCGCGGTTCTGCAGTGGCGGGGTTCTGCAGTGGCGGGGGTTCTGCAGTGGCGGGGGTTCTGCAGTGGCGGG
>JANYJG010000078.1 GCA_025358515.1 Chloroflexota bacterium | reverse complement strand
CCCCCCCTTCTGGGCGCGCCCCCCTCGACTCTACCCAGACGAGTGCGGTACTAGCGGTTTCTCTCCAGAAAGCTCATCACGTCCTCCAAGCGGAAGCGGCGATCGCCCCGCTTGCAGACGCGGTAGAAGGGCAGTTCACCTCGATCGCCCAGGCGCTTCACCGTGTTCACATGAAGGTGAAGCATGTCAGCAACTTCGCTTGCGGTGAGCATGCGACCGAGTCCGTTTGCGGCCATGGCAGCCATGAGTTTCCTCTGCATTTTGGTTGTCGCGGTGCGTCTAGGGGATCTGACATTCGAAGACCCAACCCCGGGTCCGAAGCGATGCGAACCGTACAGACCACACCCAACCGTCACAAGCCGTACTTTGGACTGGCGCGCCATCGGTACCGGAATCAACCCGCAACAGGCACGGGCCGGGCCCGGCGCCAGTCCCAGGCACCGGCCGGTCGCAGGGCCGGGCCGGTCTCAACCTGGACGCTCACGCGATCGGCGGCTCAGCTGGCCTTTGGTGACGCGCTTGCGGTTGGCGTTGCGGCGGCCGTCGGCGACGCTGTAGCAGCCTGGCTGCTCGTCACGACCGGGCTGGCGGTCGGAGCCGGGGTGCCGGACGGCAGCGCCAGCGTCGGCTGAGACGCGCCGGGCGACGGAGACGATCCAGCCACGGGCGGGAAGATGTCCGACTTAGCGATGGCCCACTCCGTGGCGAAGGTCTGTTGCGTCGTGGTCACGTCCTGCCCTATGGCCAGCACATCTGCCGGAGTCTTGGCTGCCACCACCTTGTCCAGCACTGCGACCTGGGCGTTTCCAGCCGAGATCATGGCCTGAACGGCGGCGTTGGTCTCCGCGTTGGTGGCGACGCTGACGCTCGGGTCGCTCCAATCACTGACCTCCGCGACCGCCTGCATCCATGCCTTTGTCTGGTCGCGGTAGTCCCGGTAGCCATCGATCATGGCCTTAAAGTCAAGCGATGAGTCGGCTACTTTCTGCCCGGCTGCTTCACGCGGGGGCAGGTATTTATTCTCGATCTGGGTCCAGCGTTCCCGGGCCGTGGGGGTATGCGGACCCCACGAAACCCACGCCCATAGACCCCCGAAGATGACCAGAAACCCAATGAACAGTGGGATGTAAGCCTTGAGGTAGCTGCCTACGATTCGCGGCATCGAATTGTGTCGAACGCCGCTGGGGCGACCTTTGCGCGCCAATCCCATGGAGCCTTCGTGACCCCTGCCCGGCGTGCTCGCGCCCTTTGCCGATGCCTTGGCCGGAACTGCCGGAACTGGCGGAACTGCCGGAGTAGCCGAAGCCGCCGGCGTGGCGGCCGCGGAATCGGCGTTCGAAGGCCGATGGGCGTCGGCTGAGCCACGCGTCGGCGACTTGTGTTGACTGGACTGCGCCGGTCGACCGCGGCGTGGCTGTGGCGACAAGGTGGATCCTCCTGACTTTCCTTGGTAGCGGCTGAGCTACCCGTCACCCCGGGCCGAACCCCTGTAACCGGCCGTGGAGAGGCGTCGGAAGTTTATCGCGATCCAGTCGTCCATGCCGTCCGAGCGCGCCGAGGCGTAATTGCGAGCCTCGCGTTACCAAATCGTGCCGAATCGCAACCTTCGCAACCTTGACCCATTCGGGCCTCTCAGGGACACTCGGGTTTCCGCAATTTGCATGGAGGGCTCCTGCGCTAGAGCAGGGACCCTTACCGACGTCTCGGCCGCGGCATTCGCGCACAGAGGCGGGACGGGAAACATCGGAGCGAGGACGGCAGACGAGTTGACTCAGACCAGACGGCCGCAGGCTCAAGGACTATACGACCCCCGCACTGAGCACGACGCGTGCGGTTTCGGGTTCGTCGTGGACATCGCGGGCCGCCCGTCGCACGGCATCGTCCGTGACGCCCTGACCGTCCTGGTCAACCTCGAACACCGCGGCGCAACCGGTTCGGAGAAGGACACAGGCGACGGCGCCGGCCTCACCATCCAGATCCCCCACCGCTTCCTCGCCGATGTCGCCGCCAAGTCCGGGGTGAAGCTCCGGGGCAAGGGCGGTTACGGCGTGGGCATGGTCTTCCTGCCGCAGGACAAGACCAGCCGGGTCGAATGCTTCCGCCTCTTCGAGCAGGTCGTCGCCGACGAGGGCCTGCATTTCCTGGGTTGGCGTGACGTCCACACCGACAGCACCGGCCTCGGGGCCAGCGCAAGAGCCAGCCAGCCGCTCATCCGCCAGGTTTTCATCGATCGACCTGAGCGCCTGGTAGAGGATCTGGCATTCGAGCGCAAGCTCTATATCGTCCGCCGACTGGTCGAGAAGGCCGTGGCGCGTTCTGCCATAACCAACCGCGGCGACTTCTACATCCCCTCATTGAGCTGCCGCACGATCGTGTACAAGGGCATGCTCAACGCTTCGCAGCTGCAGACCTTCTACCCGGATCTGGCCGACGAGCGCGTCGAAAGCGCCATTGCCATGGTCCATTCCCGCTTCTCGACCAACACTTTCCCGTCCTGGCCGAGAGCCCACCCATACCGCTACATCTCCCACAACGGCGAGATCAACACGCTCCGCGGCAACGTCAATTGGATGCACGCCCGACAGGCCCAGTTCCGCTCCAAGCTCTTCGGGGATGAGCTGACCAAGGCCCTGCCCGCCGTCGATATCGAGGGTTCCGACTCCGCGATCCTGGACAACGTCCTGGAGCTGCTGTATCTGTCGGGCCGCTCCGTCGCCCACTCCCTGATGATGATGGTTCCAGAGCCGTGGCAGCACCACGAGTCAATGGCGCCGGAGAAGCGGGCCTTCTACGAGTTCCATGCCTGTCTCATGGAGCCGTGGGATGGCCCCGCGTCCATCGCGTTCACCGACGGCATCCGCGTCGGCGCCACCTTGGACCGCAACGGCCTGCGCCCCGCCCGCTACTACGTCACGGCCGACGGTCGCGTCATCATGGCCTCCGAGGCCGGCGTCCTGGACATCCCGCCCGATCAGATCGTGGCCAAGGGACGCCTCCAGCCGGGTCGCATGTTCCTGGTGGACACCGCCGAGCAGCGCATCGTCTCAGACGAGGAACTCAAGCGCCGGGTCAGCACCGAGCATCCTTATGACGAGTGGGTTCGCGAGTGGCTGGTCAAGCTGACCGAGCTACCGCCCCCGCCGCGCGTAATCGAACCGGATCACGAAACGGTTCTGCGCCGCCAGGAGGTCTTCGGCTATACCGCCGAGGACGTCCGAATCCTGATCAACCCGATGGCCTCAACCGGCACGGACCCCGTCGGCGCAATGGGCAATGACGTCGCCCTGGCCGTCTTGTCCGAGCGGCCGCAGGTCTTGTACTCCTACTTCAAGCAACTCTTTGCCCAGGTCACCAACCCGCCCATCGATGCCATCCGCGAAGAGATCATCATGGCCACCGAGATGGCCATCGGACCTGAAGGCAACCTCCTCGAGCCGGCGCCCGATGCGGCCCACCAGCTCGAGATGCCCTCTCCCGTTCTCTCGAATGAGGAACTCGAGAAGATCCGGCACCTTTCCACCGGCGACGCCCATGGCTTCAAGACCATCACCCTGCCGATCCTGTATCAGGTCGCGGACGGCGGTTCCGGCCTGCGCAAGGCCATCGAGCAGTTGCGCGACCGCTGTTCCGAGACGATCTCGGAAGGCCACAACATCATCATCCTGTCCGACCGAGGCCACGACGCCAACGAGGCCCCGATCCCGGCTCTGCTGGCCGTCTCAGCCGTTCACCACCACCTGGTCCGGGCCGGGACTCGAACCCAGGTCGGCCTGGTCCTCGAGTCCGGCGAGCCGCGCGAGGTCCATCACTTCGCCATGCTGATCGGCTACGGCGCCAGCGCCGTCAACCCGTACCTCGCCTTCGAGACAGTCCACGATCAGATCCGGCTGGGCATGCTGACCGGTTCCGCCGAACAGGCCGAGAAGAAGTACCGCAAGGCGATCGCCAAGGGGATCGTCAAGGTCATCTCCAAGATGGGCATTAGCACCATCCAGAGCTACCACGGCGCCCAGGTCTTCGAGGCCCTCGGGCTCAATCAGGACTTCATCGACGAATACTTCACCGGCACGCCCACCCGCATCGGCGGCGTCGGCATCGATGTCATCGCTCGCGAAGTGAAGATGCGCCAGGATCGGGCCTACCCGCCCAAGCGGCCCATCTACCACAAGCAACTTGGCGTCGGGGGCGACGTCCAGTATCGGGTCGAAGGCGAGAATCACCTCCTCAACCCGCTCACCATCGCCCAACTCCAGTTCTCAACCCGCAGCGGCAACTTCGAGGCCTTCAAGGAGTACTCCAAGCTCGTCGACGATCAGTCCGAGGGCCTGTGCACGCTCCGTGGCTTGATGGACTTCAAGTCAAATCATCGCCACCCGCTTTCGATCGACGAAGTCGAGCCGGTCGATGCGATCGTCAAGCGCTTCAAGACCGGCGCAATGAGCTACGGCTCGATTTCTCGCGAGGCGCACGAGTCCCTGGCCATAGCCATGAACCGCCTCGGGGCCAAGTCGAACACCGGCGAAGGCGGCGAGGATCCGGCGCGCTTCGAAACCCTGGCTAACGGCGACTCCCTCAAGAGCGCCATCAAGCAGGTCGCCTCCGGGCGGTTCGGTGTCACCAGTGAGTACCTCGTGAGCGCCCGCGAGATCCAGATCAAGATGGCGCAGGGCGCCAAGCCCGGAGAGGGCGGCCAGCTGCCCGGAACCAAGGTCTACCCCTGGATCGCCAAGGTCCGCCACTCGACCCCCGGCGTGGGCCTCATCAGCCCGCCACCGCACCACGATATCTACTCCATCGAGGACCTGGCCGAACTAATCCACGACCTCAAGAACGCCAACCCCGAGGCCCGCATCTCGGTCAAGCTGGTTTCCGAAGTGGGTGTCGGGACGATCGCCGCGGGCGTGGCCAAAGCCCACGCGGACGTCATCCTGATCAGCGGCCACGACGGCGGCACGGGCGCCTCCCCGCTCGGCTCGATCAAGCATGCCGGCCTGCCTTGGGAACTCGGCATCGCCGAGACTAATCAGGTGCTGCTTCTCAACGACCTGAGGTCACGCGTCGCGATCGAGGTCGACGGCCAGATGAAGACCGGCCGTGACGTCGTCATCGGAGCCCTGCTGGGCGCCGAGGAGTTCGGCTTCTCGACGGCTCCGCTGGTCACCCTGGGCTGCGTGATGATGCGCGCCTGTCACCTCAACACCTGCCCGGTGGGGATCGCCACTCAGGATCCGGAGCTGCGCAAGCGCTTCACCGGCGATCCGCAGTATGTCGTGAACTTCATGACCTTCGTGGCCCGGGAGGTCCGCGAATACATGGCCATGCTCGGTTTCCGAACCTTCGACGAGATGGTCGGCCACAGCGAGCGACTCGAGATGAGGCGCGCGATCGACCATTGGAAGGCCCATAGCCTCGACTTCAGCCGCATCCTCTTCAAGCCCCAGGTGCCCAAGACGACGGGCCGGACCTGCCAGATCACGCAGGAGCACAAGATCGAGTTGTCGCTGGACACGACCACGCTCATTCCCCTATGCGAGCCGGCTCTCGAGCGCGGCGAGCGAGTCGAGGCGGACCTGCCGGTCCACAACACGAACCGTGTCGTCGGCACGACGCTCGGCTCCGCCGTCACCCGCAAGTACGGCGGCGACGGCCTGCCCGAGGACACGATCCAGCTGCACTTCCGCGGATCGGCCGGTCAGAGCTTCGGCGCATTCATTCCCAAGGGCCTGACGCTGACCCTCGAAGGCGACTCAAACGACTACATCGGCAAGGGTCTGTCCGGCGGCAAGATCGTCCTCTTCCCGCCGCGAGAGGCGACCTTCGTGCCCGAGGACAACGTCATCACCGGTAACGTCGCCTTCTACGGCGCCACCTCCGGCGAGGCCTACATCCGCGGCACCGCCGGCGAGCGTTTCGCCGTCCGCAATTCCGGCGCCAGCGCGGTTGTGGAAGGCGTGGGCGACCACGGCTGCGAATATATGACCGGCGGGCGGGTGATTGTCATCGGCAAGACCGGCCGCAACTTCGCGGCGGGCATGTCCGGGGGCGTGGCCTACGTCCTGGACGAGAGCGGGGCCGAGGGCGCGGCCGGCGGCGGCTTCGCGCGCATCTGCAACAAGGAGATGGTGCAGCTCTTCCCGCTGTCCGATCCAGCCGAGACAGCCCAGATCAAGCTCCTCCTGGAGCGTCACGTCCAATACACCGGCAGCACCCGAGCCAGGGCTTTGCTAGACGATTGGGCAACCACCGTCAGCCGCTTCATTCGGGTCGTCCCCAACGATTACCGGCGCGTCATCGAGGCGCAGGCCAGGATGCGCGAACGAGGGCTCTCGCAGGACGAAGCAGAGATGGCGGCATTCGACGAGAACGTCCTGGACGCTCGCAGAGTGGCGGGGAATTAACGATGGGCAAGCCGACCGGTTTCATGGAATTCGAGCGCGAGCCGTCGCACCTCCGGCCGCCTCTCGAGCGCGTCAAGGATTGGGCTGACACTCACCCTCCCTACGAAGAGAAGACGCTGCGCGATCAAGGCGCAAGATGCATGGACTGCGGGATTCCGTTCTGCCACACCGGTGAGATTGTCAACGGAATGGCCATGGGTTGCCCCGTCAACAACCTGATCCCCGAGTGGAACGATCTGGTCTACCGCGGCCAGTGGCACGAGGCGATCATCCGTCTCCATCGGACCAACAACTTCCCGGAGTTCACCGGTCGTGTCTGTCCGGCACCGTGCGAGGGTTCGTGCACGCTCGGAATAAGCCAGCCGCCGGTAACGATCAAGACAATCGAGAACGAGATCATCGAGCGCGCCTGGCTGGAGGGCTGGGTCGTGCCAGAGCCGCCCCTGGCCCGGACCGGCCTGAAGGTTGCCGTTGTCGGCAGCGGGCCGGCGGGTCTGGCCGCCGCTGCGCAGCTCAATCGGGCGGGCCACCAGGTCACGGTCTTTGAGCGCGACGACCGCGTCGGCGGTCTGCTCATGTACGGCATCCCGAATATGAAGCTCGACAAATCGGTCGTCCAGCGTCGCGTCAACGTGCTCGAGGAAGAAGGCATCACCTTCGTTACGGGCGTTTCGGTCGGGAGCGGCATCCCAGCCGAGAAGCTCGTCGCCGACTTCGACTCGGTGGTCCTCGCGACCGGCTCAACCGTGCCGCGCGACCTCACCGTCGAGGGCCGCGAACTGTCGGGCGTCCATTTCGCAATGGACTTCCTGGCCGCCAACACCAAGGCGCTGCTGGCCGGCTCGGCCACACCGATTTCGGCCGCCGGCAAGAACGTCATCGTCATCGGTGGCGGCGACACCGGCACCGACTGCGTCGGCACGGCCATCCGCCAGGGCGCAAAGAGCATTACCCAGCTCGAAATCATGCCTCGCCCGCCCGAAAGTCGAGCCGCCGACAACCCCTGGCCCCAGTGGCCAAAGATCTACAAGCTCGACTACGGCCAGGAGGAAGCGGCCGCCCTTTGGGGAGCGGATCCGCGCCGTTACTGCATCAGCACGCGCCGCCTGATAGGCGAGAACGGCGCCGTCACCGCCATCGAGACGGTGGACATTGACTGGGTTCACTCTCCCGGCGCCCGTCCGGAACTGCGCGAATTGCCCGGGTCAGAGCAAACCCTGCCTGCCGACCTGGTCCTACTGGCGATGGGCTTCGTGGGCCCGGAGCAGCCGCTCCCAACGGCCTTCGGCTGCAAGCTCGACCATCGCGGCAACATCGTCCACGACGACGACATGATGACCACGGTTCCGGGGGTTTTCGCGGCGGGCGACTGCTCCCGCGGCCAGTCCCTGGTGGTGTGGGCGATCCGCGAGGGCCGGCAGGCCGCACGCGGCGTGGACAAGTACCTGATGTACGGCGAATCGGTCCTGCCCGACTACTAGGCGCAGTCCTATCGTTGCATCATGCCTGAGCACGACCGCGAGACCGAGCGAATCCGGCGCATCTACGACCGCCGGTCCCGAACCGCGCCGCCGGGTCGCGACGCGGGCTGCAGCTGGCTGTGTGCCCAGGCCGGGGGCGACACCCTCGAAGTCGGGATCGGCAGCGGGCGGACGCTGCCCTACTACCCGCAGGGGATTCGGCTCAGCGGCATCGAGTTGAGCGGGGTAGCGATGCAGATGGCGACGCGCCGAGCCGCAGAGTTAGGCATGGACGCGTCTTTGCGCCAGGGCGACGCCACCGCCCTCCCCTACCCCAACGAGCATTTCGATACCGTCGTCTTTTGCTACGTCCTGTGCACGATCCCGGACGACCGGACCGCGGTTGCCGAAGCCTTGCGGGTCCTCCGACCGGGCGGCCGACTGCTGCTGCTCGAGCACGTCCGAAGCCCGAACCAGCTTGTCCGAACGATCGAGCGACTGGCCGAGCCGATCACGATGTGGCGAATGGCCGACCACCTCCTCCGCGAGCCACTGGAGTTGATCATCGCGGAAGACTTGGAGGTCGTGATGCTGGAGCGGCGCATGTTCGGCCTCGTGGAGCGGCTGGTCGCCTCCAAGCCAGAGGCTGAGGACCTCGCCCAAGCGGTCTGACGCCCGAGCCCACTCGTACGCTCCTAGCCTCGCCGCGACCGTTAAGGAGCCGAGGGCGGGACTCCCTGGTAGGAGGCAGATCCCACGAAACCGAACTTATCGAATGGCCAGTAGCGCAGCCACGCCCGACCGATAACGGTGGAGCGGGCGATCGGCCCGAAGACCCGCGAATCCTGCGACTGCTGGCGGTGGTCGCCCATGACGAACAGGTAGCCGTTCGGGACGACCCAACGGGACAGAGCCCCGATCTGCTGCGTCGGCTGGCCTTCGAAGACGTATGGCTCCTGGAGCTGGACGCCGTTCACGTAAACGGAGTTGTTGCGCAGCTCTACCGTCTCTCCGCCAACGGCTATGACCCGCTTGATGAACGGGACGTCCTTGCCGTCCTCCTGATACCCGCTCGGCGGTTCGAAGACGATGATGTCGCCTCGCTTGTACTCGCTGAAGTTGGGGGAGAGCTTGTCCACCAGCACGTACTGGCCCGGCTGCAGCGTGTCCTTCATCGACACCTGCTGGATCTGGTACGGCTGGGCGACAAAATGCTGCACCACGAAGAAGATCACGACGGTCAGGACAACCGTTTCGACGATCTCCAAGAGGCAGCCGCCCCAACGCTTATTCATTCGGTGAGCACCCCTACATGCGCTGCACAAGATCGCGCCAATAGGTTGGACTGAAGCTTGGGCCGAGCGGACGCGCCCTGAGCCCAAGCCGCGACCGACGAAGTAGCGCGACCGACGAAGAAGGTAGCACCTCCAGGACTTTCGGGAGGCGGTCTTTGCGCCGGAGGGGACGATCCAGCCGATCCCGACCACGGACAGCGCCGTTTTCGAGCTGCAGCACGCATTCTCAACAGTCCGGACAAACCTCTTCCGCAGCTTGCATGTATCGTCTCCGGAGTGAGCACCATCGTCGAGTTCCGCGGTTCGTTCCGTCTGCAGCAGGACGACGGCCAGAGGCTGAGGAGCACCAGCAAGGGCACCTGGTACTGCCACTGCGGGGAGCTCGCCTCCACCGAGCACAACGAGCCCAAGTGCGAGGTATGCCAGACCGGCAGCCGTTGCGGCACCGACTGCACCCTCAGCCGCGTTTTCTGCACCTCCTGCGGCGCCTCCAGCTGACGGCCGGCGCCTGCCTCCCGCTCCCGGCCCTACCGGTAGCTTCCGTCTCACCCGACTGAGGAGGGGACCTGCGCCTCGTCAGAGTGGGCTGAACTAGCCCGCGCAACGATCTGGCCGGTTGGTGTCATTGGCTGGGACAAGCGGCTCCACCAGGTTCGATTGGTCGCAGACTTCGCCCGTCGCAGAGCCACGTGTACTGGCTCTCGCCGGTCGCCGCGCTGGGCGGCGAGTCCGAACCTGCGTCGTGGTCCAGCGCGCCACCGCGACGTTCCATGGAGATTGGACCGGCCGGCGCGTCCGCATCGGTGCAAGGTAGAGGAGTCTCATGAAAGTTTCGTCGCACAGGCTCGGTCGATTTGCCTTGATCGGGGTCGTGGCCACCATGGCAGCGGCCGCAGTCGTAGCCCCAGTAGCGGCGGCCTCGCCGCCCGGACTCTACGTCGCAAAAACTCACAGCAGCGACGCCAACCCGTGCTCCAGCAGCCAGCCATGTCTGACCATCGGTCACGCGGTTTCGGTCGCCATGGCCGGCGCCACGATTCACGTGGACGAAGGCATGTACGCCGAGCAGGTCTCCATTACCCAACGGCTGACCCTCATCGGCGAGCACGCGGTCATCGACGCCACGGGCCAGCAGGGCGGGATCCAGCCGCTCGCGGGCATGGGCATCGTGGGTTATGGCGTCCTCGTTTTCGGTCCGAATGCGAGTGGATCGGTCGTCAAGGGCTTCACCGTTGAGCATGCGCTCGGCGAGGGCATCCTGGTGGCTGGGACCTCGAAGGTCCGCATCCAGGACAACATAGTCCGCCTTAATGACGCGGGCTTTAACACCACCATGACCTTCGAATGTCGGGCCCAGGGCAACATCCCGGGCGACTGTGGCGAGGGCCTCCACCTCGTGAGTTCGAGTTGGTCGCGCCTGATCGACAATCTGGTCGAGAGTAATGTCGGCGGCATCCTCATTACCGATGAGTTCGGGCCCAGCGCCCACAACGTCATCTCCGGGAACGTCTCGAAGAACAACCTGCAAGACTGCGGGATCACCCTGCCGTCTCACAACGCCATGGCGATGGCCGACCCCACAAAGGGCGGCGTTTACGACAACCTCGTCATCGGCAACGTCTCAGAAGGCAACGGCGGCGCGGGCGTCGGCATGTTCGCCCCGTTCCCCGGGACTGCCTCCTACAACAACCGGATCATCCACAACACGCTGCGCAACAACGGCCAGGCCGGGGTGGGCATCCACGCCCATGCACCGGGCCAGAACGTTTCCGGCAACGTGATCATGAATAACTGGATCTCCGGCAACGGCATTGACCCCGACTCCGGCAGCGGCCATCCCACGGGCATCGCGCTCTTCAGCGCCGCCGTGCCGGTGACCGTCGTGGTGTCGAACAACCACATCGCCAACGAGTTCTGGGGCATCTTCAGGGCCGGGGCGATAACCATCCATGGTCTGTCGAGCAACCACTTCGCGAGCTCTGTGACCACCCACATCAACTAACCCCCCGACGTCAGCAAGAGCCGGTGATCCGCTGGGGTCGCCGGCTCTCTCTATAATTTGGCGTCCCCGGTCGGACTCGAACCGACGACCTACCGCTTAGAAGGCGGCCGCTCTATCCGCTGAGCTACGGGGACACCGCGACCGACGAACCTGCATGTCCGACGATCCGAACGCCGCGGGTAGAGTAACCCGTGCCGCCGGGCGCGGCCAGCCCGTCCGGTCTGAAGCTCGGGACAGCCGCCAACTGCTCCGAGGCCAGATAGCACCCGCCGGCTCAGGCCGTCTTGCCCGGTTCGGGCAGCCGGTTGAATATCGTGCTTTAGCTTCATCCTTCCGCCGCTCTGCCGGTGCTAGACTCCGATCCTCTTGCGGCCGGGTTGGGCTGCCGGCCGCGCATTCTCGGAGGCTCCGTCTTGTCGTCGCTGCCACTCAAATCCCATAGGCCCAATTGGCCGTCGGCCGCGAATGAGCCATCGATGCGGGCCCGCCGAAGCCTCGAGGTCGTGCCACCTTCCGATCACCAGCTCGCCCTGCCGCTGCCGAGCGATCTGCCGCAGCTGACCATCGAGCCTGAGTGGAAGGTTCAGCAACGCCTCTGGGGCCACAGCTTCCATCCCATGTGCTCGTATCTGGCGAGCTTCCCTGCGGCTTTGGCCCATGCTCTGATTGCCCGATACACGAGGCCTGGGGACGTCGTGCTGGATCCGTTCAGCGGCCGCGGGACGACGCCGTTGCAGGCTTGCGCGGAAGGCCGAATTGGTGTCGGCAACGACCTGAACCCGTTCGCCCACATCCTGACTGCCGCCAAGGTCGATCCGCCCACGCGGGCCGAGGCGAAGACCCGACTCGCGGCCCTGCGGATGGCCTGGACCGCCGGAGCTGCGGAGTGGAACGGCATCGCCGCCGCCATTGCCGCCGACCCGGGCTCGCCGGACCTCCTCGTCCCAGCCGCCGGAAGCCGCCCCCTAGATGGTGCGGCCGGGCTATCGCGCTTTGCTTCGTTTCGCGCCGATGCCTTCGTCCCGGCCGAAGTGACCCTCGCCTTCCACCCGCGGACCCTGGCCCAGATCCTGTTCCTGCGCGCCTCGCTCAACCCCGACGATCGAGCCGACCGCTTCCTACTAGCCTCGCTAACCGGGATCCTGCACGGCAAGAGTGCCACGTACCTCTCGGCGGTAATGCCGAACACCTTCAGCATGGCCCCGCGCTACGTGCGTGACTTCGTCGCCCGCACCGACTTCCACTCCCCAGAACGCGATGCGTTCACGCTGCTGGACGATAAGCTTCGCCGCCTTTACCGCCAGGCACCGCCCGCCACGCGAGGGATAGCCTTGCTCGGCGACGCTCGCGACTCAGGCGTCAGGTTCCGCGAGTCACTGCGGGCCCGCGGCTTGCCCGAGAAGGCGCGGCTGGTCGTTACGTCGCCGCCTTATCTGCGGGTCGTGAAGTACGGCTACTACAACTGGTTGCGGCTGTGGCTGCTCGGCTACGACGCCTCCGCCATCGACGATCTGCTGGACGACGCCCACCATCGCGACGCCTACCTCATCTTCATGCGAGAGGTCCTGAGCGGACTCCGGTCGGCGCTCGCCGACGACGCCGTGATAGCCCTCGTAATCGGCGACGTGGAATTGGACCGCGGCCGCCCCGCCAACGGCGGTGTGGGTCTAGCAGAAGCTGTTTGGGAATACGCCGCCGCTCCGGAGGGCTACCGCCTTGCGGGCATTGCCCTCGACGATGTGGCGGCCGGGCGAAAGATGACCAAGATCTGGGGCGACGAGGCGGGCCAGGCAACAAAACTGGACCGCATCCTCGTGCTCGCGACCAGCGAGGCCGGCCGCCGCCGGGCCGTCTCCGGCGCTTCCCTGCCGATCGACTGGACTTGGCCGCAGCGCTTGCCCCGAGCTCTGTAGCGCTCGCCTCGGCGCACCGCGCCGGCTGGCCATACAATCGCCGCATGAAGCTTATGTACGCCCCGAGCGACCTTGCCGCGATGGATCCGCTCGTGCTGATGAAGAACCTCGACCATGTCCGAATGTCGAGCCGAAGGATCAGCTACATGCTGCAGCAGCAGGTCCATCTATACACACCCACGGCCAACGAGTTGCGCGAACGCATCGACCAATACGTCGAGGCCGAACGCCAGATCGAAGGCGAGATGGCCCGCCGCCAGATTCGCGCCTAGGCCCCTGCTACCTGGCCGACCCGACCAAAACGGCTGGGTGGATGACAGCTTCCGGCGTCTCCTCGACCGCGCCCGAACTGAGCGGCACCGATGCGATCACTCCGACCAGCGTTCGGCCACGCCTCTCGGGTTCTTCGTGGGCAACCGTGGCGACGATCCCCGCCAGCCGGGGCATCTCCATCAGGTTGAACGCTATGCCGTGCTCGGCCAGATCTCCGAAGCCCCAACCGTGGTACAGCCCGCGGCTGGCCACAGCGCACATCTCGTCATAGAGCTCGGGCCACCCCACGCGTCGCCGGCGGTGACAAAACCGGACGAAATCGAGTGCGGCTTCCGCAGGATTGGGGTCCCCGGTGCGCCTGCGCGAATCCATGGATGCATCGCTCCTCTTCGCCATTCCTCCAAAGACCCAGTCCCGGTTTCGGACCGCTGGCACCAGTCCAGGATTTGGGTTTTGGTCCCCCCGCGCGGTCTCTCCTCCGCGGCAGGTCTCCACCATGCTAGGCACCGCGACTCCGCCCGAATAGGGGTTTTCTCCACCAAGAATTCCACCAACTTCTCCACAGAACAGGCGTTCGGTGACCGTCTGTTCTATGGTCCCGTGCGACCGCCCTCCACCGCAAACAAAACGCCCCCGGAGTGCGGACCGGAGGCGCCAGACAGACTCGAACTGGTACCGCATATCGGATTCGAACCGATGATCTCAGCCTTGAGAGGGCTGTGTCCTAGGCCTCTAGACGAATGCGGCATTGAGGCGGCCGCTGTTGGCGGGCCGGGCGGGATAATAGCAGGCGCGACAGGAGCGCGCCAACGCGGATTGCGCAGCCGCCTTCGGCCGCCGAATGGCTCGATCTAGAGGCGGTGCAGTTCCAGAAACGCTCGGATGCCTTCGGCCACCTGATGGAAGCTCGTCTCGCCGATGACCAGCCCGTAGTGGGAGTGCGCCCCGAACGGTTCGTAGGTGCCACCCAGCCAGTCCGCCAGCCGTTCGGCCCCGGTCGCAGACGAACTACCGTCCAACCCCGAACCGACAATCATGATTGGCACGCCGGCCAAACGAGCCCGATCGATCGCGATACCCTCGACGATCTCGCGCTTCGCCAGGCCCGACTCATGGGGCTTTTGGCCCAAGAGATGCTGGAGCCGCAAGATATCGGCCACCGTGAGGTCTCGGTTGTCGCGCTGGAGCTTCTCCGGGAGCGTCTCCCAGCCGATGTAGTCGCGCCCGTAAACGTCCGGGATCTCGCGCAGCTCGTGTGGGCGAGCAGGCGGGCGCAGATCGCGCGGTAGCTCGCTGTCGAGCAGCACGATTCCCCCGACGGGATACCGCTCGGCGGCCTTGAGGGTGAGCAGACCACCCATACCGTGGCCGACGACCACGGAACCGTGGCCGAGCCGGTCCATGACGGACACGACGTCGTCTACGTACGCCTCGAAATCCGTGGCCGCGATATCCGCCGTCTCGGACCAGTAGTGGTGGCGCAGGTTGAGGGCGTGGCCCTCCCAGCCCCTGCCGGCGAAATAGGACAGGTACCGTTCCCAGACCCAGGATCCGGTCAGCTCACCATGGACGAAAAGCAGCGGCCGGCGCCGGGAGCGCCGCTCCGGCATCCAGGACTCTACGTACAGTCCTCGGTCGGTGAGTTCGATCTCGTCCTTGCGAATCGGCCGCCCGTTAGTTCCGATTTGGTGCGGGCGCGTGACTCGCAGAGGATCGGGTCTGTGGTCGCTCATCGGGATGTCGATCCCCTCACCATTCGTGCGGGTTGATGATCAGGCCTGTCAGAGCCTTTGGATAGAAGTACGTCGATTTTTGGGGCATGAGGTCGCCGTCGGCCGCCACAGCCGCGATCTCAGGGACCGGCGTCGGGTCCAGCAAGAAGGCTGCGTCGGCACCGTCTCGGCCGGCTGTCACCCAATCGAGCGCATCCGTGACGGACTTGCTGTACGCCAGCCTGCCGGCCGCGATTGCGGCGGTGTCAATACCGCACAGCTGATCCAGGGCCGTCTGGAGAAGCGTCACGTCCAAGCGCCGCAGTGCCTCGCCGCCCTGGGGTAGATAGGGCTCGAAGGCATCGCGGCGGGCCCGCAGTAAGGCCGCGCCATCGCGGGTCCACAGTCCAAACCGACCCTCGCCGCCGGATGCCAGATCGACCGATGCGAAGGCCGCCGCCAAATCCGCGCGTGAGCCGACTGGCTTGACGTCGAACAGAGACCCCGCGTTCGCCAGCAGGCTCGCGACGCCACCCGCTCCCAGTCCCCGCACGATCCGATGGGTCGGCAGAACGGTCAGTGGCTGGGCGGTCGTCTCGAGAAACAGCATCATGACGTACTCAAATGCCGGGTCTATCTCGCCGGACTTGTTGGCCCGACGTTCATCGCGATGGCGGACCGCCGTCTCGTAACGATGATGGCCGTCGGCGATGGTGATCGTCTGGCGGCCGGCCGCCTGCAGCAAGCTCCGCACCGACTCGGCCAGCAGCCCATCCTCTGCCACTGCCCACAGGCGGTGACGTACGCCGTCGTCATCGGTCACGTCCGCGTTGGCGGGCAGAACGGTGATCGCCTTCAGGGCCGCGATGGATGACCCGGTCCGATCCTCATACAGCCCGACCACGGGGCTGGTGTTGACCGATGTCGCCCGCAGCAGCTTGTAACGGTCTTCCTTGGCGGCCGAGAGAGTCTTCTCGTGCGGCAGAACGCCGCCTTCAGGGCCGAAGCTTTCGAGGCGCAGACGGCCGAAGAAGCCGAGTTGCCGTCGAATCAGGTCGCTGCCGGGGACGCTGTACATCTGTTCGTAGACGTATATGGAAGGCCGCGGGTCCTTATGGAGGCTCCCGTCGCTACGCCAAGCCACCAGCGTTCTGGCCGCTCTCCGGTACCGATCGTCGGGTTGATCGCCGGGCTGAACCTCGGGCAGGTCCAGGCGGACCGCGTTATGCGAATGCCGAGCCAGCAGGTTTCGGTGAAGCTCCGGACTGATGACGTCGTAGGGCGGGCAGATCACGCGATTGATGTCGCCGACTACTTCTGGGTCGAAACGAAGACCGCGGAAGGCTCTGATCTGTGGCACCCGGGGCTCCTTGGTAACCGACATGAGCGGCGTTGGCGGCGCCTAAGCCGCCACGCCTTCGGCGCGATTGGCGATCACGTCATCGAAACGGACCGACGCAAGCCGAGGGATCAACGCTGATCCTACGGCACCGGAGCGGTTTGGGCGAGTCCGGCTCGCGAGGCGGCATCGCATGAAACGCCGGCCCGCGAGCGGATTTCGGCTCGCACTGCTACTTTTCTTTCATGAATCGAGACCCCGAGGTGCCTGCGGATACAGCTAGGGCCGAGGGCAGAACCGGACGACACGACTATTCTGCGCCGCACACCATCGACCGCCTGACGCCGAAGGCGAATGCAGCGACGTTCCCGGACGACGCGTCGAATCTCGTCCCAATCACCGCAACCGCCGTTCCGGGACCCTTCGAGCACGCCACCGATGCGGAGATGATCCATCGCCGCGTCAACACCGCGAGCCCACTGGTCACCCCATCCCCAGGCCCGGGAGCCTCCTCGACACTTCGCCGTGAGGTCTTGTACGCCATTCGGACGGGCGGGCCGGCCTCGCCGGATCAGATCGCCGAACGCGTGGGAGCCAGCCGGACCGGCGTCCTCCAGCAACTCCGGACGCTCGAATCGGCCGGCCTAGTTACCCGCAGCCTGAGCCGCCACGGCGTCGGCCGACCGCGCCACGTGTACGACCTAACGCCATCCGCGCAGGAGCTGTTCCCCGCCAATTACGGCGCCCTAACCCAGTCGATCCTGGCGGCCATCCGATCCGTGGGCGGCGAGCAACTCATCGCGGATGTCTTCGCCGCCCGCCGCCAGCTGCTCAAGGCCCGCGTCACGCGGCGCCTGCAGGAGCGGCTGCCGGACGATGCCACTCTCTGGGAGCGAGTGCGCGAAGTCGCAAGCTTCCAGGACGAGACGGGCTACCTGGGCCGAGCGGTCCGAGATGCCGACGGATCCATTCGTCTGTGCGAGCACAACTGCGCGATCTTCGGCGTTGCGGGCGCGTACCCGATCGCCTGCGAATCGGAACTGTCGCTCTTTGGCGAGGTTCTCGGCGCGAGCGTTACGCGGGAATGCCTGATCGTCACCGGCGCCCGAAGCTGCACCTATAGGATCGAGCCGCTGGCTCCCAGCCCTCATGTTCGATCGCCGGGGGCCAGCGCAGGGGGCTAGGCCTCCTCGCGTTCGACCTCTTCGCGCGTCGCCGGCTCCAGCCGATCGTCCGCCTCGGCGTCGGCGAGCACGAAGGTCGGCAGCTTCGAGACCTGCGGCACAAACGAGGCCGCAATAGAAGTCTCCGCCGCCTGGACCTGCTCCTCGTAAGAGAGGATGCCGAGCCGTCCAAGGGTCGCCATCTCGTCGCGAATGTAGGTTCGCAGCATCTCCGGCCCGTCGGTACTAATGGCGTACTTGACCCCGTTGAGCCGGAACTGCTCGAAGATCCAGCGGAACTCCTCCCAGCCGGACACGACCGCCGTTTGAAGGTTGGAAGTCGGGCAGATTTCCAGGACGGTTCCTCGTTCGCGCAGCATCGCCATCGTGCGCGGGTCGTAGGCCGCCTTCACGCCGTGGCCGATGCGGTCCGGCTCGAGCAGCTCGAGAACCTGCGCCATCTCTTCGACCGTGCCGGCCTCGCCGGCGTGAACCGTTATGCCCAAACCGAACTGTCGGGCGCGGCGGAAGAGCTTGCGGTAGTCGGCCACGTTGAAGCTGGTGGACTCGGGACCGGCGATGTCGATGCCCACGACGCCGCGGTCGTGCCAGGTGATCGCCTTCTCAACGACGATCTCGTTCAGCTCAAACGGGAAAGCTCGGTCCAGACAGAAGATGAGGCCCGGGCGAATCGGGTATTCGAGCATGGCCCGATCCATGCCTCGCAGCGCAGCGGCGATGATGTGGTCCAGGTCCTGCTCGCCGCCGCGATTCCGCTTCATGGGGTTGAAGCGCAGTTCCGTTGTCGTGACGTTGTTCTTGCGGTATGCGCCGGTTACGACCTCGTACACGGAGCGCTCCATGGCCAGGGGCGAGGACTGGATCAGCTCAGTCCAGTGGAATAGCTGCAAGTACCCGTCGAAGGAGTGGTCGCGCTTTGGGGAAGCCGTGATCATGTCGCGGAATTCCCAGTAGTCCTTCGTGGGGGTCTTGATGCCCTGGGAATGGGCGATGCCCCACATGATGGATGGCGTCACGGCGCTGCCGAGGTGGCAGTGGAGTTCGGCGAGCGGCATCCGTCGCGGCAGTTGGTGGGTCATCAGGGCTCAGGATAGCGGCTTCGCCGGAGGTTGCGGTTTGGCGGCCAAATCGGGCCGTTGAGCGGTCGCGCGGTGGCGTAGCCGGCCGGTAGGGCGCCGGCGGCTCGGTTCATCCCGCCTGGCGGCCCATCTGTAACCGTTCGATGGTTGCTCCCGCAACCTCGCCACAATGGTTGATGTCGTGCGCGCCTTGCACGCGCTCGCTCATGAGGCTACGCTGCGGCCAACCTGACTAAATTCGCGCGCGTCGAATCGGGGGCAGAATTCGATGCGCCTGGTCCGGTTGGAGAGAAGGAGGATTCATATGATCACTTTGCGCACACGCGCTTTCGGGTTCCTGGCGGTAGCGGCCCTCGCCGCCGGCGCCTGCACGAGTGCCGCCGCTACGGCATCGCCATCGCTGGCGCCGACGCCCACGCCAACGGCGGCGGCATCTGTAGCGCCTAGCGGCTCCGTCGCCCCCACCGCGGCCCCGCTGCCGACAGTCCCGTCCGACCAGCTCGTCGTTGCCGGACACCTGACGATCTGCTCGGATATCCCGTATCCCCCGCAGGAATACTTCGACGCCAACGGCAACCCGACCGGCTCGGACATCGACATGGGCAATGAGATTGCCAATCGACTCGGCCTCAAGATGGCCGTCCAGAACACAGTCTTCGACACGATCATCGCGGCCCTCAAGGGCGGCAAATGCGACATCATCATGTCCGCCCAGAACATCAACGCCGATCGACTCAAGCAGGTCGACATGATCCCCTTTTTCCAGGCCGGACAGTCGTTCGTGGTCGCGAAGGGCAATCCCTACGCTATCAAGACGACCCTCGACCTGTGCGGGAAGGCCGTGGGCGTTGAGAACGGAACGACCGAGGCTGACCACCTGAATGGCGCCGGGGACTACAAGGCCGACGGCGGCCTGAGTAAGGCCTGCACCACCGCCGGTAAGGCCGCCATCGACATCAAGCCCTACCAGAAGGACAGCGATGCCCTCCTGGCTTTGCAGACCAACAAGGTCTCTACCTACTTCACCGATTCGCCGGTTGCCGGCTATTACGTCACGCAGCACCCCGACCAGTTCGAACTGGTGCCGGACCTCACGCTTTCCCTCATTAAGGAAGGGATCAGCGTTCAGAAGGGCGCGTCCGGACTAGGTCAGGTCGAGACTAGCGTCAAGGCAGCCCTGCAGTCGATGATCGACGACGGGACCTACCTCAAGATCCTGACCAAGTACAACGTCCAGTCCGGCGCGGTCACTTCGACCAACCCGTAGTTCCGGGGAACACTCAGAACGACGATGAGCTTGCCTCGTTATCACGGCATCCGGCCGGCCTTGCTGGCCGGATGCTTATTGGTTTCCCTGATTGCGTCAGGCTGTGCCGCGAAGACCGGCCAGATCCCCTTCAGTTTCGACTGGAACGTCTTCTTCCGGGACACATCGCCATTTTCACGAGGCTTGCTCGGGGCCGTATACATAACGGTCGTCGTTTCGGTGTTGAGTCAGTTGATTGGCGTTGTGCTGGGTGTTTTTGCTGCCCTCGGCAAGATGGCCAAGATTTTCCCTTTGCGTGCCATCGCGAACCTTTACATCTGGATATTCCGCGGCACGCCAGTAGTCGTCCAGCTGATGTTCGGCTTCTATGGCCTGGGCGCGGCCCACCTCTGGGGCTGGGACGCATTGACGCTGTTTGGGTTCGAGATCCCCGGCGCCATCCAGGCGGGAATCGTTATCCTGGGCATCAACGAGGGTGCCTACATGGCCGAGATCATCCGCGCTGGCATCCTTGCGGTTGACCCAGGCCAAACTGAGGCAGCCAAGTCGCTCGGCATGACCTACGGCCAGACGATGCGCCGGATCGTTCTGCCGCAAGCGGCGAGAGTCATCATTCCTCCGCTCGGCAACGAGTTCAACAACATGCTCAAGACCACCAGTCTCCTGTTCGTGTTGAGCGTCGTCGAGACCTACAACCACTACAACATCGCTCAGGGCGGGAACTTCCAACCCTTCGAGGAGTTCCTCGGCTGCGCCATTTGGTACCTGCTTATGACCACTATCTGGGGTCTTGTCCAGACTCGGATCGAGCGCCGGTTCTCCCGTGGCACGGAGCAGTCTTCGTCCGGTGGGGCTGGCCCACGAAACAAAGGCTTCGCAGAGAGGTTCATGGCGCTCAGGGCGCCGATCGAACAATGAACGCCTTCTCCCACGATCTTCTCGGCGCCATCGGCGGCGTACCGCACCCGGAGACGGACGTGGTTGTCGACGCCCGTGACGTCAACAAGTGGTTCGGCAAGCTTCACGTGCTCAGGGACGTCTCCATCCAGGTCAAGCGCCAGGAGACCGTGGTCATCATCGGACCTTCGGGTTCGGGCAAGACCACGTTCATCCGCTGCGTCAACCACCTGGAGAAGATCCAGAGCGGCCGTATCTTCGTGAATGGCCATCTGATCGGCTATCGGGAGGCGGATGGCGGACGGAAGCTGGTCGAAGACAAAGAGAAGAACATCGCCCGCCAGCGGATGGACATCGGCATGGTCTTTCAGCGGTTCAATTTGTTCCCGCACATGACCGCTCTTGAGAACATCATCGAGGCGCCGATCCAGGTTCGGGGTATGGGCCGCGATGAAGCGGTCGCCATCGGCCGCGCGCTTCTCGAGCGCGTCGGGTTGGCTGCCAAGGAAAAGGTCTACCCGAATCAGCTATCGGGCGGCCAGCAGCAACGGATCGCTATCGCCCGGGTTCTGGCTATGAAGCCGAAATTGATGCTCTTCGACGAGCCGACCTCCGCGCTGGACCCCGAGATGATCGGCGAGGTGCTGGAGGTCATGAAGGAACTGGCCCGCGAAGGCATGACGATGATCGTGGTCAGCCACGAGATGGGCTTCGCCCGGGAAGTGGCCAACCGCGTGGTGATGATGGACGATGGCGTGGTCGTGGAAGATGGCACGCCGGACCAGGTCTTCACCTCCCCGACCCAAGACCGCACGAAACTGTTCCTCTCCAAGATCCTGTAACTGGGACGCCCCGCGGCGCGGGGCCGCGGGGGGCCGCGGGGGGGCGGCGCGGGGCGGCGCGGGTGGCGCCGGTGGCGCGGGGCGCAGTACAGGAGCCGCGATCGGCGGGAGGCACGTCGCCGGGGCCGAGCGTTTCTGCTCAACTTCGCCCCGGTTGCTGCTAAGTGACGGGACGCGGTACAGGAGCCGCAATCGGCGGTTAGTCGATCCCGCGTCGCTCGGCAGGTGAGCGTGGCTGGGCCACTTTCGCTGTCCTGGACTGGGGCCGGACCCGCCTGGAACCACCGGTGCGTCGCTTTGCAGCAACCCCAGCGAAGTTGAGCAGAAACCAGATGCCGTTTACGTCTCGGTCCGGTCGGTGCAGCCAGCGGCGTAGTTCGACCGTGCGCGCGGGGAAGGTCGCATCGAATATGGATTCGTTGGCGCGCACCGCATTTCGGGCTTGGGTCTCTTCCGGGAGGACAAGAACGGTGCCGATCACCAGCGGCTTCCAGCCCAGTTCGCGGGCAAGGGTCGGGCCCAATCGCCGCTTTCGATCGATCGCCGACAGCAAATCTTGCAGGTCGACGATCAACGACTTGACTTCGATGATCAGGAGCGCTCGGGACGAAGGATTCCAGGCGATTACATCCACCGCCCCGCGCTCCCCCCAGATGCTGAAGGTATGCTCCGGGACCGACTGCCAGCCCAGGCCGCTCAGACGGGCAATGATTTCCCGGACCATGGCCGCATGCTTCTCGTCCAGAAGCCTCACCAGTTCGGGTCCTCGCCAGCGCGCGTTGAACGGAAGGGATACACCGGCGGCCGCCGCCACGCGACGAAGCACGCCGAGAGAAAGCTGCTCGAGGCAGCCCTTCTCGATCAGCGAGACAGTTGTCTGGCCGACGCCTGCCGTGACCGCGACGTCCGTCTGTCGCAGGCCGCGACGGATTCGAACAGCGCGGATGATCGAGCCGACCTGCACGTCATCCACTACACCATGGTGAC
>JANYJG010000258.1 GCA_025358515.1 Chloroflexota bacterium | reverse complement strand
TGACCATCGAAGCCCGATCAGCTGGGTCCAGGTCTAGGGCTTGAGCTCGTGCCAGGTGGCCCCGCCGTCGTCAGTCGCGACCAGGTGTTGAGGCGGCGCGAAGGCGTAGTCACACTGCGCTTGGGGGGCTCCGGGGCAGGGTGGGTACGGCTCGCCGACTACGATCCAACCGTGGCGCGAATCCGCGAAGTCGATCGGGCCGCCCTTGAATGGCCAGGGTACCCGGACGGCAATCGCCTGCCAGGTCAAGCCGGCGTCGATGGTGGCGCGCAACGTCGAGGGTGCCCACGGGTCCAACACGACCCAGGTGGTGGGATCGATCAGCGACATCGTGAGAGCCCCTAGATCATCGACGATCGACGCTGCGGTCCAGTGCGCTCCGCGGTCGATCGTGCGGTAGAACACCTGCTGGCCACGCGCGCCGTCCATTCCGGGCGTCGCGTCGTACTTGGCAACGAGGACCGCGCTGCCGTCGACGCCGACCATCTGCGCCGTGATGAAGTCCAGCTTGCCACGCACTGAGCCGGTCACCGGCAGAGCGGTCCGGGTCCAGGTGAGACCCCCGTTCGAGGTCGCCCAGATCGTATGGCTGTCCGTCAGCCAGCCGTGGTCCGCGTCGGCGAAGGAAAGGGTCAGAGGCCCGTAGAAGCCGTAAGGCCCGGGGATCGCCGTCACCTTGCCCGCGGTCGCCGTCCAATGCTGGCCGCCGTCGGCCGTCCTGAAGACATGCGCCTCCCGGTTCGAGCCTGACTGATCGCCGAAGACGATGTAGCCGACCATGTCGGTCGGGAACGCTACGGCATCAGGCGCGATGGGTAGCACGCTCTGGGCCCAGGTCGCGCAACCGTCGGTGCTCGTCCACAGCGTCGTTCCGGCGATGACCCGGATGATGCCGCCGGCCACGACGGCCCGAGGGTTCAGGCTCGATCTCGCGCCGTCGCCGCTCGTTGATCGCCAGCAGTCGCGCCAGTTCGACCCGTCGGTCACGATCAGCCGCGATCCTGTCAGGAGCCAGCCGCCGCTTGCCGTCCGGTGCATCTCGAGGATCGACTCATTTATCGCCAGAGCGGGCCCGGTCGGCCCCTGGAGGGTGGGCCCGAGAGACGGCTGGGTCGAAGCCGTGGGCGCCGGTGAGGGCGAGCCACTGGCAAGGGCAACTGCGCCAGGAGAGCTACTGGCCCCGGACGCGCCGCGGTAGCTCGCCCAGGCCCCGGCCCCGACGATTCCCGCGACGACCGCCACGATGGCCACCGCCGTCATGGCCAGGTTCCGGAACGTCTGTCGACCTCGGTGCCCGCGGTCGCCCCCGGCGAGCAACTCGGCCGACGGCATCGGTCTCGCCTGGGATGAAGCCGCGTACCAGCGGCGCAGCAGCGTGTCCTCATCGGCCTCGACGGGACCGTCTCGATGGCCGTTCATCGTTGTACCTTCAGCTTCCTGCGCCCGCGGCTCGCCGCGGACCGCACGGCGTTCGCCGCGATGCCGAGAATCGCTCCGGCCTCGGCGGCGGCGAGATCTTCGAGCGCCGTAAGTACAAGGGCTGAACGCTCCAGGGCCGACAGGACTCCGAAGCTGGCCCGAAGATCGAGCCATTCGATGCGGGCGTCAGATCCGGGGGCGACGGCGATTGGCTCGCGGTGCGCCAGCGCCCGCCGCAGCCGGCGGAAGCGATCCGTCGCGTTGCGGCGCGTCGTCACGAGCAGCCAGGGCAGAACCGGCGTCGACCAGTCGACCCTCGCCCGCCGATCCCAGAGCCGGAGGAACGCCTCCTGCGCCAGGTCCTCCGCGGCCGCCCAGTCGTTCGTCCAGGCCAGCGCGAACCGAAAGACCGGCAGCCACGCCGCCTCGTACGCCGACTCGAATGCGCCGGCATGCGGATCGGGCATGCTCGCGACGAGCCGCAGAGCCTGGGCATCTGTGGTCTGGTTTGGCCTGGGTGCGGTCAAGTCGATTGGCATCACTTCGAACCGTACACGTTCGAACATGCCGAAACGCACGCGACCTACTCGGAGAATCGCGGAAGGCCGGGCGCGAGCGCCATCCTGCTGACAATCGTCCTAACGGGCAGGCGCCGGGCCCAGGTCGTCGGCCTGCGAGCAGGGGCCGCATCCGCAGCTAGATCCCGCCCTACCTGACGCCGTTGACGAATTCGGTGACTATGGCCGGACCAGCGGATGTGCCCAGTCGCGTGGCGCCGGCCCGCAAGAGATTCAGCGCGTCGGTAGCAGTCCGGATTCCAC
>JANYJG010000257.1 GCA_025358515.1 Chloroflexota bacterium | reverse complement strand
CGGCTCGCCCCCTGGCTCGATTGCCGTCGCCCCACGGTTGATGACCCAACCACCGAATATGAACAGGGCCGCTCCAGCGATCAACGGCACGCCGAAGGCCCGTCCGAGCGGGTCGCCGAGCAACAGCACTCCGACGCTCGCCATGGCCGCCGCTCCAAACTTAAGGGGCCGTCGCGGATCGCGGGCGAACATGGCGGAGCCGGCCGGCACGGCGGCCAATAGTGCCGCGCCACCGAACACGATCAACACCACGGTGCCGCCGATGCCGTAAACGCCGGACGGCGGCGGAGCGTCGGAAACAGCGCCCGGGACGAAGGTCAGCCCAAAGAAGCTCGAATATGCCAGCCCGGCGAAAGCTCCCAGTGGAATGCACAACCAGCCGCCGAATATGGCGATCGCGCCGACCACTCTGCCCAAGAAGTTCTCCTCGCCTGCTCGGCGGCTATCGGGCGCGACCGCCGGTCTGTGGGGGGCCGGTAGCCTCGCTAACTCACTCCCACTCGATGGTTGCGGGCGGCTTGGAGCTGATGTCGTACACGACTCTATTCACGCCGGGCACTTCGTTCACGATGCGGGAGCTGATCCGGCCCAGCAATTCGTACGGGAGCTTGGCCCAATCGGCCGTCATTGCGTCTTCCGACGTTACGGCCCGGATCGCCACGACGTTCGAGTAAGTTCGGCCGTCGCCCATCACGCCGACGGAGCGGAGCGGTGTCAGGATCGCGAACGACTGCCACACCTCGCGGTACATGCCCGCGGCTTTGATCTCGTCGATGACGATCCAGTCGGCCTCGCGCAGCGTATCCAGACGCTCCGCCGTCACCTCGCCGATGATCCGAATGGCGAGACCGGGTCCGGGGAAGGGCTGGCGATAGACCATCGAATCCGGCAGGCCGAGTTCAGTCCCGACGGCCCGGACTTCGTCCTTGAATAGGTATCGCAGAGGCTCGATCAACTGGAACGCGATGTCGTCGGGCAGGCCACCGACGTTGTGGTGGGTCTTGATCTTGGACGCGGACTTCTCCATGTCCGAGGTGGCCGACTCGATCACGTCCGGGTATAGCGTGCCCTGGGTCAGGAAGGCAATTTCGCCGAGCTTGGCTGCCTCTTCCTCGAAGACGCGGATAAATTCGTTGCCGATTATGCGGCGCTTCTGCTCGGGATCGATGACGCCGGCGAGCTTGGCGAGGAACCGGTCGCGGGCGTTTACGACGATGAATCGAACCCCCAGCTGCTCGAACGCCGTCTGGAGCAGTTCGGTCTCGTTCTTGCGCATCATGCCGTGGTCGACGTGGACGCAGATCAGGCGATCGCCAACGGCTCGGTGGACGAGGGTCGCGGCCACGGCCGAGTCCACGCCGCCGGAAAGAGCGCACAGGACCTGGCCGTCCGAACCGGTGGCGCGGCTGTGCTCGTCGACGCGGCGGCGGATCGATTCCACATTGGAGGCGATGAAGTTGGCCGGGGTCCACATCGGGCGGGCGCCGGCGATGTCGAGGACGAAATTGCGCAGGATCTGGCGGCCGTTTTGGGTGTGGACTACCTCGGGGTGGAACTGGATGCCGTACAGGCGGCGGTCCGGGTCGGCGACCGCGGCGAAGGGAGTCGAGCCTGTGTGCGCCGTGGAGCGAAAACCGTCGGGCAGTCGGGCGATCGAGTCGCCGTGGCTCATCCAGACCGGCTGCTCGGGCTCAAGGCCGGCGAAGAGGCGATCTTGGTCGGTCACCGAGACGACGGCCGGGCCGAATTCCTTGCGCTCGAACGAGATGACCTCGCCGCCCAAGCCCTGGGCCATGAGATGGAGGCCGTAGCAAATGCCGAGTAGCGGCACGCCCGAGGCCCAAATCGCCGGGTCCGGGTGGGGCGATCCGTCTTCGTAGACGCTGGCCGGGCCACCGGACAGGATGACGCCCTTGGGCTTGCGGGCGGCGATCTCCGACCATGGGGTGTCGAACGGGAGCAGCTCGGAATAGACGTTCAGCTCGCGCACTCGCCGCGCGATCAGCTGGCTGTACTGGCTGCCGAAGTCCAGGACGACGACCTCGTCCGCCTTGACGCCCGGTCCGGCCAGGCCGGGTCCGGCCGCGTCGCGTCCTGCCAGGCTTGTTCGGGCCACGTCGGGTCCGGTCGCGTCGGCCGTCCCGATCCGATCCGCCACTTGCCCGTCGCTCAATCGCCGCCTCCGTTGCTGTGGGCCCTGAGTCTAAGCGGTCGAAGGGGCTGGGGTGCCTCAATGCGCGGGCACTGGCGCGCTGGGCGAGGGTCGGCCCGGCGCTGCTTGCTCATCGACGCCCCGGGAAGCACTAAGTGACATGGCTGGGGCCGCCGCTGGCGGGCGGGCGAAATTTGTGGCTCCCGGGATCAAGGCTGAGCGTGGCCGTGCGGAAGGATGGCCAGCTCGCGCGGTCTGACCCTCATCGAGCCGCCTGGACGCCGCTTAGCGCTTCCCCCGGCGTCATTGAGGACGAACCAGATGCCGCGCATGTCCCGATCCGACGTCTTGAGCCAGCCGAGAACATCGGCGGTGCGGTCGGGAAGCGCCGCCGCGAAGACCGAATCGAAGCGATCCACTGCGTTTCTCGCCCAGGTTTCCGCCGGCACCACCAGTACGCTTCCGACCACGCGCGGCCTCCAGCCCTCCGCACGGACGATGCTCGGCGCCAGGCGGCGCTTCTTGTCCATGGTCGCAAGTAGATCCTGAAGGTCGGCCAGCTTGGTCTTGACCTCGACACAGAGGACGGCACGGGTGGCGGGCTGCCAGGCGAGCACGTCTACCGAGCCGCGTTCACCCCAGACGTTGAATGTACGCTCGGGAAAGGCTTGCCAGCCAAGTGCGGTCAGCCTCGCAACAACCGCCCGAACCAGTCGGGCGTGCCTTTCATCGAGGAGTGTTGCCGCCTCGGCTCCGCGCCACCGGGCCTCGAGTCCAAGCGAGATGCCAAGCGCGGTCGACACGCGTCGAACGAGGCGCATCGAGGTGCCCTCCAGCAGACCGCGTTCGATGCTCGACACAACCGCCCTGCTGATGCCTGCCGCCTCCGCAACTTGAGTTTGGCTCATGCCGCGCCTGATTCGGACCGCTCGAAAGACCGATCCGACTTTCGCGTCATCCATGTCGCGACCCTACCGGCGGTCGCTCATCGCGGGCTTACTTTGGTTTAGTGCTCACTCTTAAGGTGGGACCACCGTCAGGGCGTGGGCGTGGATCGCCCGACCGCGACCGGGTCACTGGTCGTCCAGGTTGGGCGCGAGCCAGCGCGAGGCTTCCTCGGGCGACCAGCCCTTGCGGCGAGCGTAGTCCGCCAGCTGGTCCTGACCGATGCGGCCTAGGCCGAAGTAGTGCGCCTCGGGGCGCCAGAAGTAGTAGCCGGAGACCGACGCCGGCGGGAGCATCGCGAACGATTCGGTGAGGCTCATTCCCGCGCCCGCCTCGGCATCGAGCAGCGCGAAGAGCGGGCCCTTCTCCGTATGGTCCGGGCACGCCGGGTAGCCCGGCGCCGGTCTGATGCCTTGATACTCCTCGCGGATCATCTGGGCCTTATCCAGCGCTTCACTGGGTGCGTATCCCCACAGTTCGCGCCGCACCAGGGCGTGCAGATGTTCCGCGAAAGCCTCGGCCAGGCGATCCGCCAGGGCCTTGACCATGATCGCGGAGTAGTCGTCGTTGGCGAGCTCGTACTGCGCCACCAGTTCCGCGGAACCGACGCCCGTGGTAACCGCGAAGGCGCCCAGGTAGTCCGGGACGCCGGCCGAGCGAGGAGCGACGAAGTCGGCCAGGGCGATGTTGGGTCGGCCGGGCGGCTTCTCCATCTGCTGGCGCAGGGTGTGGACGACGCCGATCGGCTCGGCTCCACAGCCGCCCACGCCGATCGGCCCGGCTCCGCGGGCGCCGACGCCCTCCGCGTACAGCTCGATGTCGTCGCCGACGGCATTCGCCGGCCAGAAACCCACGACGCCACGGGCCCGCAGCAGCCGCTCGCCGACAATCCGCCCCAGCATCGCCTGCGCGTCCTCGAAGACGCGCCTGGCCGACTCGCCGACGACCGCATCGTCCAGGATGGCCGGGTACGATCCCTTCAACTCCCAGGCCTGGAAGAAGGGCGACCAGTCGATCCCCTCCGCCAGGTCGGCCAGCGGGTAATCGTCGAAGGTACGCACACCCAGGAAGCTCGGCCGCGGTGCCGGAACTGAGAAGTCGGCCGAGGCCCGATTGGCCCGGGCTGCATCGATGGATACTCGGGCGATCCTTTCGCGGCGCCCCGCCCGATCCACACGCAGCCGCTGCTGATCGGCTAGTACCCTGGCAGCGTATGCCGCGGCGCCGTCCCCGAGCAGTTCCGAGACCACCCCCACAGCCCGCGATGCGTCGGCGACGTGGATCACCAGTCCCGAATACCGCGGCGCGATCTTGACCGCGGTGTGGGCCCGGGAAGTGGTGGCGCCGCCGATCAGCAGCGGTAGCCGGAACCCTTCGCGCTCCATCTCCGCGGCGACGTGGGCCATCTCCTCCAGGGACGGGGTGATCAGCCCGGACAGGCCGACCACGTCCACCGCCTCCGCCCTGGCGGCCTCCAGAATCCGGGCCGTCGGGACCATTACGCCCAGGTCGATGACCTCGTAGTTGTTGCACTGCAGCACGACGCCCACGATGTTCTTGCCGATATCGTGGACGTCGCCCTTGACCGTCGCCATCAGGACGCGGCCGCGCGGCCGAGTGTCGCCAAGAGCCGCCTTCTCCGCTTCCAGGTATGGAACGAGGTGGGCGACAGCCTTCTTCATGACGCGGGCGCTCTTGACGACCTGCGGCAGGAACATCTTGCCTGCGGCGAAAAGGTCGCCGACGGCGTTCATGCCGGACATCAACGGACCCTCGATGACCTCGATCGGGCGAGTCGCGGTCAGACGCGCCGCCTCCGTGTCCTCGACGACCCAGGTGTCGATGCCCTCGACCAGGGCATGCTGCAACCGCTCCCTGACCGGCAGGTCCCGCCAGCGCAGGTCCGCCTCGATTCGGGCCGCGCCGCCGCCCGCCGCGTACCTGGGAGCGATCTCCAGCAGTCGTTCCGTGGCGTCGGGACGGCGGTTGAGGACCAGGTCCTCGACGCGCTCCAGCAACTCGGCGGGGATCTCCGAGTAGACCGCCAGCTGACCGGGATTGACGATGCCCATGTCCATGCCGGCGGCCACAGCGTGGTACAGGAAGACGGCGTGGATGGCCTCGCGGATGGGGTCGTTGCCGCGGAACGCGAATGACACATTGGAGACGCCGCCAGAAATCCGCGCCCCGGGCAGCTCCGCCTTAATCCGGCGCACGGCCTCGATATAGGCGACGGCGTAGCCGGCATGCTCCTCGATGCCGGTCCCTATGGCGAATATGTTCGGGTCGAATATGACGTCGTCGGCGGGGAAGCCGACCTGCTCGGTCAGGAGTGCATGTGCACGCCGGCAGATCTCGAGCTTGCGTTCGACCGTGTCCGCCTGCCCCTTCTCGTCGAAGGCCATGACGATGACCGCGGCACCGTAGCGCCGTGCCAAGCGGGCCTGGCGAAGGAACTGCTCCTCGCCCTCCTTGAGCGAGATCGAGTTCACGATCGGCTTGCCGCCGATACAGCGCAGTCCCGCCTCGATGACCGACCACTTGGACGAATCGACAACGATCGGTACCCGCGCCACGGCCGGCTCGGACGCCACCAGATTGAGGAAGCGGGTCATGGCCGCTTCCGAATCCAGCAGCGCCTCGTCCATGTTGACGTCGATCGCCTGCGCCCCGCCGTCCACCTGCCGACGGGCGATGTCAATCGCGCTCTCGAAGTCGCCGTCCACGATTCGTTTTGCGAACGCGCGCGATCCGGCCACGTTGGTCCGCTCGCCGATGTTAAGGAAGAGGCTGCCCTGGTCGACGTTCAGGGCCTCGAGGCCCGCCAGCCGCAGGGCCGACGGCCGCGCCGGGACGACCCGCGGTGCCAGACCGCGCGCCGCCGCCACGAACGCGGCCACGTGCGCGGGTCCCGTCCCGCAGCAGCCGCCGACGATGTTTACGATGCCCGCCTCGGCGAACTCCCGCAGGACGGCACCCATCGCCTCGGGCGACTCGTCGTAGCCGCCGAACTCGTTGGGCAGGCCGGCGTTGGGATGGGCCGCCACGAACGTATCGGCCAGGCCGGATAGCTCCTGCACGTGGCCCCGCAGCTGGCGGGCTCCCAGGGCGCAGTTGAGGCCCACGATGAGGGGCCGGGCGTGGCGGATGGCGTTCCAGAACGCCTCGACGGTATGGCCGGAGAGGGTCCGGCCGCTGGTATCGGTGATGGTACCGGAAATCCAGAGGGGGACGCGGATGCCCAGGTCTTCGAACGCCGTCTCGATGCCGAAGATGGCGGCCTTGGCGTTGAGGACGTCGAAAATCGTCTCGATCATGAGCAAGTCCGCGCCGCCTTCGACCAACCCACGGGCGGCCTCGGTGTAGGCGTCGGCCAACTCCTGAAAGGTCACCGATCGCGCCGCGGGGTCGGCCACGTCCGGCGATATCGACGCAGTCTTGTTCGTTGGCCCGACCGACCCGACCACGAAGCGCGGCCGATCCGGGTCCGCAGCCTCGGCGGCGTCCGCTGCCGCGCGAGCAATCTGGGCCGCAGCGACGTGGATCTCGTAGGCCACGTCCTCCAGCCCGTAGTCCGCCTGGGCGATGCGCGTGGCCGCGAACGTATCGGTGCTGATGAGGTCGGCGCCGGCCGCAAGGTAGGCATCGTGGACCGCGCGAACGACGTCCGGGCGAGTCAGGCAGAGCAGGTCGTTATCGCCCCGAACGTCCTTTGGGTGGTCGCGGAAACGCTGGCCACGGAAGTCATCCTCAGACAGGCCGTAGCGCTGGATGAGGGTCCCAGTGGCGCCGTCGAGCACAAGGATTCGTCGCTGCAGCAGGGGACGGAGCAGGAGCAGGCGCTCCTCGCGCGTCCTGCTGACCGGCCGGTGCGTGGCGACGTCCGCGGACGCGTTAAAGGTGACGTGAGTCTCGGTGGGCCTGCCTCCTTCTGCGGGCAGTGTACCGAGGAACGGAAAAGGCGCCCGACCGCAATCCAGGGATGCTCGAAGCCAATGATCCAGAGCGCGGTTTGACCCCTTGCCATGGCACCCAGCCCTGACTAGTCTGAGTGCATACCGGCCCAGCAATTGGGGCGGATCCGCTGACCCGGGCCTTACCACCCGGCACCACGGGCGCGGCTTGGACGCGGCCCATCGGGGCCCGCACACGGTGTCGCGTGAACGCTCTCCGGGCTGGGTAGACCCGGCGTGACCCGGACAATCCTCCGCCTCGCGCCCACCTCGATCAGGGTGGCCGGCCTGTGATCGAAGGGCAGGGCCTCGCAGGGCGTTCCGGCTGTCGGACGTCCACCGCGGCATCTCGTATGCCGACCGGAGGTGGCGCTGTGCCAGTAGTAACTACCAAGAGTCTTCTCGATCGCGCCTTCTCCGAGCACTACGGTGTGGCGGCGATCAACGTAGTTAACGACCTGACCATGGAGGCCGTCCTGGCGGCGGCGGAGCAAGCCCGCTCGCCGCTGATCGTGGCTACGTCCGTGAAGACGGTGAAATCGGCCGGCTACGAGGTGATCTTCGCCATGTGGCAGGAGATGACCCGATCGATCAGCGTGCCGGTTTCGCTCCACCTGGACCACTGCCCCGAGCGCGAAGTCATCACGAGATGCCTCAAGACGGGCTGGAACTCGGTCCTGTTCGACGGCTCCAAGTTGAGTGTCGAAGAAAACAGGCGCCAGTGCATTGAGATCGTGCAGGAAGCCCAAGGCTACGGCGCCCAGGTCGAGGGAGAGATCGAAGGCTTCAAGCGGGTTGAGCAGGTGACCGACGACGCGACCTTCAACCAGCAGTCGCTCCAGGCCGCCGTCGAATTCGTCAGGTCGACGGGAGTCGACGTTTTCGCTCCGGCGATCGGCAACGCCCACGGCATGTACAAGACCACGCCAACCCTCGATTCCCAGCGCGTCACAGACATCGTCGAAGCAACAGGCATTCCGGTCGCTCTCCACGGCGGAACCGGCATGACGCCAGATCAGTTCAGCGATCTGATTGCAAGAGGTTGCGCCAAGGTCAACATTTCGACGGCGCTGAAGATCCGGTTCATGCAATCGGGCTACGACTACATAACCGAACACCCGACCGAGTACGACCCGCCAGCGCTCTTCGTGTACCAGCGAGCGCAGGTCTTGGATATGGCGAAGGAGTATTTCCATCTCTTCGGCAGCGAAGGCAAGGCTTGGTGACCGCCCTGATCTTCGACTGCGACGGAGTTCTTGCCGACACCGAGCGATTCGGCCATCTGCCGGCCTTCAACCAGACGTTCCGCGAGTTCGGGCTGCCTGTCCAGTGGTCGGAAGAGGAGTACGGTCGCAAGCTCCTCATCGCCGGCGGCAAGGAACGGATGGCGAGCCTGCTCACTCCCGAGTTTGTCAAGATCGCCGGCCTGCCGACTGATCTGAACGCACAGGTCGCCGAGGTCGCGCGCTGGCACAGGCGCAAGACCGAGATATACACCGAGATGGTGGCGGCGGGCAAGCTACCGCCCCGACCTGGTGTCGAGCGCATCATCGGCGAGGCCCAGGACGCTGGCTGGAAGCTGGCGGTGGCCTCGACATCCGCCGAGCCGTCGGTGCGGGCAATCCTGGAGAGCGCCGCCGGGCGCGAGCGAGCGGGGGCGTTTCGACCTGGTGCTGGCGGGCGATGTCGTGCTGCACAAAAAGCCGGCCCCGGACATATA
Organism: Chloroflexota bacterium; assembly: GCA_025358515.1. Lineage (GTDB taxonomy): Bacteria > Chloroflexota > Limnocylindria > Limnocylindrales > CSP1-4 > Fen-1039. Next base: position 15,493 of record JANYJG010000257.1, on the reverse strand, counting down.
CCTGCTGGCCATCGAGCGGCTGGCCGTTCCGGCGTCCACGGCACTGGTCATAGAGGACTCGCGCAATGGCCTGGAGGCCGCTCGGGACGCGGGCTTGCGGTGCGTGATGACGCTCAACGGCTACACGGCCGGGGACGACACGAGTGAGGCGGCGCTAGTGGTGTCCTCACTCGGCGATCCCGGAGGCGAGCGGACCCGCGTGATCGCCAATCGCAGCCCGGCCCGTCCCGGCGACTTCGTGTCACTCGGCGATCTGGCAGCCATCGTTGCGGCCGCGGCCTGAACCAAACGACCCAGGAACGGGACACAGAATGAGACACAGGAAAGGGACACAGGTATGACAGAGTCGTCGCTGGAGGATGTCGATCTCGTCCTCAAGACGATGGCCCAGACGATCGTCGATAACGCTGTCTATTTCGCCCAACTCGACTCGATCGTCGGGGACGGCGATTTTGGGTATTCCCTCCGCAGCGGCTTCGAAGTCGTCCTGAGCGATTGGGACAGCCTCGATCGGACGAACCCTGGAACGCTCCTCAAGAAGGTCGGAATCATCATGTCCGGCAAGGTCGGAGGGGTGAGCGGTCCGATCTGGGGCACGGCGTTTCTCCGGGCAGGTGCCACCGCCGGAGAGAAGACGTCGCTGACGGGCGAAGACGTGGTCGCGATGCTCCGAGCGGCCATGGCGGGAATCATGCAGCGCGGCGGCGCGGCCCTCGGCGACAAGACCCTCCTCGATGCACTGTCACCGGCGACCGACAGCCTCGAGATGAGTCTCACGGACGTGACCGCGACCTCTGACCACGGGGTCGAGGCGGTCCAGCGCATGGCGGACGTGGCCACAAAGGCCGCCGAAGAAACCAAATCGATGCTGGCGTTACGCGGCCGAGCGGCCTACACAGGCGAGCGCAGCATCGGCTCGGTTGACGCCGGAGCCACGGCCATCGGCGTGATTCTGCAGGCGATCAGCGCGGCGTGGCGCGAGAAATACGACAAAGCAAGGAGTCAGGCGTGAAGAAGTTCATTAATGATCCCAAGGACTTCGTCAACGAGTTTCTCGAGGGCGTGGCCTTGGCCAGCGGCGGTACTCTCAAATACGAGCCGAAGTATCACCTGATCTATCGGGCCGACATGCCCAACAAGGACAAGGTCACGATTATTCAGGGTTCGGGGTCCGGCCATGAACCGGCCCACACGATGATCGTGGGCAAAGGCATGCTGGACGGCGCCTGCCCCGGTGATGTCTTCGCCGGCCCTCCGGTGGAATTCGTCACTGAGACCTCCAGGCTGCTCAATTCGCCAAAGGGCATCCTCCACATCGTCAATAACTACACCGGCGACCGAACGGCCTGGGACATGGGCAGGGAACTCGCCGAGGCCGATGGCATGAAGATCGGCACGCTCTTGGTCAACGACGACGTCGCGGTCAAGGACTCGACCTGGACCGTGGGCCGGCGCGGCGTAGCCGGCAACTTCTTCGTAATCAAAGCGGTCGGTGCCGCGTCCGAGGAAGGCGCGAGTCTCGAGGAACTCCTCCGCATTGGCAACAAGGTCATCGCCAACGTTCGGACGATGGGCATCGCCTTGAGTTCCTGCACGCCACCGGTGCGCGGCACGCCACTCTTCGAGATCGCCGACGACGAGATGGAGGTCGGCATCGGTATCCACGGCGAGCCGGGCCGCCAGCGCACCAAGCTCGTCCCGGCCAGCAAGATCGTCGACATCCTCTTGGACGCGGTCGTCCCGGACCTGCCTTTCAATAGCGGCGACGAGGTCGCGCTGATGATCAACGGCCTTGGTGGGACTCCCATCAGCGAGCTTTACTTGCTGTATGGGGACGCCCACAAGAAGCTGGAGAAGCAGGGCATCAAGATTTTCCGCAGCTACGTAAACGAGTACTGCACCTCGCTCGAGATGGCAGGTGCCTCACTCACACTCTGCAAGGTTGACGAGGAACTCAAGCGCCTCTTCCTGGCGCCGGCCGAGGTCTCCATCAGGGTCTTCTGATTCCCCTCGTCACGGAGAGACGGGCGGTCAATCGCGGTCGCCCGTCTCTCCATGTCCGCAGGACCCGGACCAGCAGGGCGTGGACCTGGACGGCCTTCATCAGAGTCTCGAGCGTGTCGTCGGCGATCGACTCGACGATCCAGTTCGTGCCGAATGTTGTCCATGCCCGGCCGACCAGCGGAAACCTACCTCGAAGCCGAACCGAGCGTTCGAGAGGCGGACTGCGCGATTGGCGGCGCCTCCGGCCACGGTCCGTCGGTTCCGGCCAGCGGATGGAGGTCGTCCTCTTGGGCAGGTGAGGACGACGCCAGCAAGGCAACGGTCCCTACTATGACCAGCCACCAATACCCGGGACCGAGGCCCGCCACACCGAGCAGGCCCCAGAGGAGCACGCCACTTTCAAGCGTCAGGACCGCCGGGATCGCAAACACGAAACCGTGAAGCCAGAGGCTGGGTGAGGCTACGATCGTGGCCAGGCCGAGCCCGGCAAGCGCTCTCCGGCCGCGCAGCAGCATCAACGCAACGCCGACGCACACCACGGACACGGCCACAAAGGCCCACGCCGGAACGTCTCGCGCGATCGAGTCACCGTAGAGGATCGGCAGCCGAACCTGGCTGGTCGCGCGAAACCCGAGGCTGTCGAACCATGCCCGCCATGATTCCAGGCCGACGATGGGCAGAGTGGCCAGGCATATGACGATGACCGCGGCCATTCCCAGGATCAGGCGGCGCCAGTTCCGCTCGCGGAGCAACGAGAGGGCCGGCAGGCCGGATTGAGTCTTGAAGAGTCCGTTGAGGACCAGGAAGCCTCCGGCACGAGCGCCGGCTGCGTACAGGAGGAAGGTCAGGCTCGTGGCATTGCCGGATTCAACGCCCTTCACGAGAGGCGGGAATGCCATCAGCGCCAGACACCATGTCCATCGCATGCCGAGCAACCTGAAGGCGGACACCGCAGCGGACACGAGCAGGACGACCCAGGCGGAGTAGCCCAGCCAATTCGGGAGTCTCGACAGCAGGGCGAAGAAGGGCAGTAAGGGAGGCGGGTATAGGAAGAAGTCGTCCACGGCCCGGGACGGCAAGTGCGCAATCGGGGCTGTCATGTACGCCGAGCCGCCGTCCATCCATCTGGCGGCCGACCCGAAGTAGACGTGGGTGTCATACAGATGCAGCCCGTCCCGCAGGATCGATAGATCGAGCACAGCCCACAGGGCCAGCACGCCGGCAAGCAGCGCGAACTGGAACCAGCTCACGCGCAGCCGCCTGATCCCTGCCGCGATCCCGAGACCGTATGCAGAAACGACGCCTGCGCAGCTCAATCCGATGTGCCCCAGGTTCGAGATACCTCCGACCAGCTCGATAGCGCAAGTGGCGCCGGCGGCAGTCAGCCCCAACACTAGAAGCAGCCACCGGCGCGTCTGGGGCGGTTCTGGCAGCCGCGCCCGCGCCACGTCCTGCGACCGCGCCACGGCAGTCTCCCGAGCCGCGGGCCTTTTTGCGGAAATCGCCCGGTCCGCCAGCGCCCGACCCAGCACCGCGGCGCCGGCCAGGGTCAGAGCGCCCAGCCACAACGGAATGTCGAGGACCACGGCCGGTAGGGCTCGGCGCCACGCCAGGACGACAATCGCGATTGCAGCCAGCGCGGAAAGGTCGAAACCCTTGAACCGCAGCCAGCGGAGACCAAGCGCCCGCAACAGCAGCATGCAAATGCGTTCCCTCATGCCGGCAAGGTAGCAGTTCCCGCCTTGGAGGCGCCACCGGGCGGCAACTACGGCCGCCGGAATGTTGGGGGTCAGCGCGCGGGTATCTCCGGTCGGCCCGTCCGCCGGGCCAGAACGAAGACGCTGGGCCCGGGAGTGACCGATCCCAGCGGTCCAGCAAGCAACGCCTCGAGGCGAGTCAGCACGCGAACAGGAACGTGGCGGGTCAAGAGCGGCACCCGGAACAGCGACGCGGTGCGGGTGCGCTCGACGGAAAAGCCGGCGGCTCGAAGCGAGCGGCGGACGCTCACCGGCGAATGGTCGAAGTGGAAGGGCTTGTAGGAGACCGACCCCGGATCGAATGGCGACCACGTCTGCCGGCGTAGGACGCGACGGGCGATCGCCTTGAGGTTGCGTTTGTTGGCGAACTCAAGGACGAGTACGCCTCCGGGCCGGACCACGCGCCCGATCTCCGAGAGGATCGGGCGCGGATCGGCGAAGTGATGGAGAACGCGGACGCAAACCGCGGCGTCGAAGAATCCGTCGGGATATGGCAGCGCGCAGGCGTCGCCGAGCCGGACGCTAATTCGGGCGTCTCCCGCCAGCTGCTCGAGCGCAGAGGCGACGTGGACTTCGGATGAGTCGAGCAGTTCGATGTGGCGGAAAGCGGCGTATTCGCCGGCCAGTCGGCCGAATCCCGCACCGACTTCGATCAGTCGCTCGCCGGAGGGTGGCAGCATGGCCCGAAGCGCTATTCGGTCGCAGGCGTCTTCGTACCGGCGGGTTGCCCAGAAAACGTCGCGATAATCGAGATCTTCGTAGGTGGCCAGAGGAGCGTCTCCAACCGGCCCCGGCGATTCGACCCGGCTCTCGCTCAGGAGGGGCTCGCGGCGCCTACAGCTCGGCGATGCACGGCGAAATCGTCTGCATTGCCCGACCAACCGCAATCGCACCGGACGACATTCGTTCGAGCGTTGTACTCCTCGATCAGGTGCGATTTTGCCGGCCGAAGCGGGGTGGAGGAGACCGAAGTGCGGATTGGCCTAGCCATGATGCCTCCTCTAGCCCAGACAATGGGCTCCACATGCGCAAACGTTCGCGGGACCGCGAACGGCGCCAGACAAAGCCGTGGACACCCAGATACGGCAGCGCCGATGTGGGAGCGGCTCACATCCTACCAGAGTGGCGCTGATGCCCAGAATCGGGGCGGGTCCATCGAACGTGTCACGTAGCGTCACCAGTCAGGGGCACGGCTCGGCGTTTGGCTACCTGGTTCCACCTGCTGAAACGGGCGGGACCGCACAGTGGGGAGCGGTTCCGCCGCCCGCAGACGAGGAAGTCACGGGTTTTGCGGCCGAAGTCACGAGGGCTAGGGTGCGCCGCATGGCCAAGTTAGGTGGGGACGGAAACGGCAGTTGAGGGCGATGAAATCGCCGCGCTAAGGGGTTCTTAGGTTTGCACAAAACGATCTCGCATCGCCGCCTGCCGCGGTGTAGTCTGCAGGCGTTCTCATCGGCCTCGGAGAACACCGTTGTGAGGTCGAACGGAGCGCAGAAACCGGCATCCCCGTCAGGGCCGGTCACAATGAGAAGGAGGCTCAACGCGTGGTAAATGAACTCTGGGCGAAGATCTCTGCCCGCGAGCGATTCGTCGTATACGGAGCGGCTGGCGTTCTGGTGGGTTGGATTGTCGGCCAGTTCATGGCGACCTACAACCCGTGCGCGGGCCTGAACGTCGGAGCTTATGGAGGCAGCTTCTGCTCTTCCTACAGCTACTTCGGCGCAGGCACGGCCGGCATCTTCGCGATCCTCGGTTTGGTTGCCGCAATTGGCGCCATCGTGGTCTTGTACCTCAAGAATGCGCCGAACATGAAGATCACCTGGCCGATGCCGGTAGCGCAGATCCTTCTCGGCGTCTCCGTGGCCGCACTGGCTTGCGGCGCTCTTGTCGTCCTCTTCCAGCTGACCAGTGGCCTGGCCGCTGCTCCGATCACGATGTGGATTGCCGACTTGATCTTCGTCGGCGGTGGCGCTCTCATGGCTTGGGGCGCGTACCAGGAATGGCTGCTGACCAAGGCTGCCGTCTGATCCTCGTTCCTCGCGAACAAAGCGGCGGTCGCCTTCGGGTGACCGCCGCTTTTCTATTTGGGGGGTGGCGCGAGTTGGGGGTGGCGCGAGTTCTATCCGGCCTGGGACCCCGTCTGCTCGGCGTGGACGAGGCGGAAGCAGTCCGAGCAGTAGACCGGGCGATCCATATGGGGCTGGAACGGAACCTGCGCCTGGTTCCCGCAGCGAGAGCAGACCGCCGCGAAATACTCGCGCGGCCCCTGGTTGCCCCGGCCGGAGCCATCGCCGGACTCTCGCATCGTCCGCCGAGCGGCCCGACAACTCGGGCAGCGTTTCGGGTCGGAGACGAAGCCCTTCTGGGTGTAGTAATCCTGATCCTCGGCCGAGTGAACAAACTCGGCGCCGCAGTCGACGCAGGTCAGCGTTCGATCGACGTAGCTCACGTTCTTCCTCCCGGGAGCCGCTGGTTTCTAGCCACCGGTCCCAGGGGAACGTGCCCACCGAGACTCCGCCGCGGTGCCGGTCGAAGGATCTTCGGTTGGCTAGCCCGGCTGGGACGCGCCGGCTGGCCGGGAGAATACCAGCTGCCCGACTCTTTCAGGCATGCTGTTCCGGAAGGAACCGCAGGACGCGCTGCATGGGCCGACCTCGAACCTGGCACAATCGCTTCCGTCTGCATGCTTCGAAAGAGGAACCTGGGACCGGATGCTGCGTCTGATACACACTGCCGATGTCCACCTGGGGGCCAGGCATACTGACCTGGGTGACCGCGCCGCAGTTCTGCGTGAGCGTCAGTTCGCCGCGTTCCGAACGACAGTCGATCTGGCCATCGGCGAGAAGGTCGATCTCCTTCTGATCGCGGGCGACCTGTTCGACTCGAACACACAGCCACGCCGATCCGTTGAGCGCGTTGCCGCCGAGTTGGGGCGTCTGGGCAAGGCCTCCATCCGGACGGTCATCATTCCCGGCACTCACGATGTCTACGACGGCGCCTCCATCTACCGCGCCTACGACCTGGCGGCATTGGCCCGTTTCGGCGGCGAATGGATTACCGTCCTTACGCCCGAGAACCCGGACGTCTACTTCGAGCCTCTGGACGTCGCCGTCTACGGCCGCGTCTTCGACACCAAGCGTGCGCCGCGGAGCCCTCTGGCCGGGTTTGACGCTCGAACGGATCGGCGGGCGGCCTGGAAGGTCGGCCTCATCCACGGCTCGCTATCGATCCCCGGCAAGACCGACGGCGACGAGGTGGTCTTCACCGAGGCGGAAATCGCCGGATCCGGCCTGGACTACCTGGCCCTCGGGCATTGGCATTCGGCCATAGAAGGGCGTGCCGGCAACGTCACCTATGCCTACTCCGGCGCCCCCGAGCCGGTTGCCCTCGACCAGGATGGCGCCGGCCAAGCGCTGCTCGTCACGCTGGACGATCGGGGCGGTCGCCATGCCGTTTCGATCGAAGCCCGACGCGTGGGCCAGACACACACCGACAAGCTGGACCTGGACATCGGCACGATTCACAGCCAGCCAGACCTGATCGATGTCCTCAAGCGCCGATCGGATGCGAACCTGGTTCTCGACGTTCGGCTGACTGGGCTTTTCCCGGACGACCTGGATATCGACCTGGACGAGGTCGAACGAGCCCTGACCGCCTCTTTCCTGAGGTTCCGAATTCGCGACGTCTCGATCCCGGTTTCGCCGGAGGGCGTGGCGCCGCCGCCCGACACGGTTTTGGGCGCATTCGTGCGAGCCGTGGAAGCGCGCATCGGGGAGTTGGAAACCGCCATTGCCACCATCGCGAACGGGCCCGCCGCTGCCGACCCGGGTGCCGTAGACGACGCTGACACCCGGCCCGCCGCCACCCGGCCCGCTGCCGCATCGCCAACCGATATGGACCCGGCCGAGGAACTAGCCGACCTACGGGAAGCCCTCAGGCTCGGTCGTCACCTCCTCGAAGGCCGCCCGGTGACGCTGTGATCGGAGCGGTGCGATGAGGATCCTGCGCTTCCAGCTCCACGATTTCGGGCGGCATGGCGACCTGGACCTGGAACTCGACCCGGGCTTCACCATCATTCGCGGCCCCAACGAGGCCGGCAAGTCCACGATTCAGCGTGGCCTGGAACTGGCCCTCTTCCGAAAGCCGACCGCTGCCACCACAGAGCTGGACGGGCTGCGCCGCTGGGGGATCGCCGTCGATGAGCATTCCACGGCGCGCATCGAGTTCGTCGTCGATGACGAGGACGAGGAGACCGGCGAGGTCGACAGCCGCCACGGCACTCTGGAGAAGGAGTTCCGCGGCCAACGGGGCCGGGTCAACCTGGAGTTCGACGGCGAGACGATTACGGACCCGGCCCGGGCGGAGCAGGTCATCGCCGACCTGACTGGCATCCCCAACGAGCCGTTCTTTAGATCCACGGCCTCGATTCGTCACCAGGAACTGGAGGACCTGGATCGAGATGAGGGCGCCCTGCGCGATCGGCTGCAGTCCAGTATCGGCGGCGGCGACAAGGGTTCGTCGCGGGCCAAAGGCCGCCTGGAGGACGCCGTCCGTTCCCTCAAGGCCCGCGGCGACAAGAACCCGGGTCGGCTCAAAATTGCTGAGGAAGCGGTGGCCCGAGCCGAACAGGCGCTGCGCACCGGCGAGTCGTCGCTCGAGCGGCTGGAGAAAGACCGGGACGGCCTGGCGCAGGCTCGGGATGCCCGCCAGAGCGCAGAATCGTTGCTGGGTGAGAGCCGCAACATGCTCGAAGCGGCTCGCCAGGGTGAGCGTCTGCGGTCCGATCGGACCGTCGTGGCCGAGCGTTTCGAGAGATATCGCCAGGCCGCTGAGGCGCAGCAGCGGCTGACGGAACTGGAGGCCGTCCCTGAGCGTTCAATCTCCTCACTGCGCGACAGCTTGGATCGAATGCGGACGCTCCACAGCCGGGTCACGATTCTGCAAGAGTCGCTGCATGAAGACCGACCGATGGAGATCGAAGCGGACGATGTAGAGCCGGGCTACCTGAGGATGTTGATCGCGGCCATCGTGGTGCTGGCTTGCGGCGCCGGCGCGTTCTGGTTCGGCGGCATGGCCGAAATATCCGGGCTGTCGTTCCTCGGGGTCTTGGGTGTGCTAGGTGGCGCCGGGCTCCTCTGGATTGCGATAGGCAAGCGCAGCGCGGCTATGACCGTTCGCCGCATCAACGATGGCCACGAGCGAGATCGGACCTTGCGACGCCAGAGCCGTGTCGGCACCGAAGAGGGCCTGCGAGTCGCCCAGTCCGGCGTCGCGAACATCCTTCGAGAGCTCGGCGCTCGGGACGTGGCCTCGGCCGAGAAGCTACTGACGGGTGAGCAATCGCGCCGCCAGGAGATCGCCACGTTGCAGGTGCAGGTTGCGGCCTTGCTGGCCGGCCAGGATCCCAAGATGGCGGAGGAGTTGCGCGACCGCTCGGCCCTGGAACTGGAGCAGAAGTCCTCGGCGCTCGATGCCCTTGGCCCAGCCGCGTCGGATGCTCGAGCGCGGGAGCGCTTGGAAGCCGAGGTACGGGAACGCCACTCGGCCGTGGAACGGGCTCGCGACGCCGAAGCCGGAGCCATGGCCCGCCTCGATGCCAACCCCATCGACTCTGAGCAGGTTGCGGGCGAGGCCGAACGCCTGTACACGTGGCGCGATCAACTCGGCGCCCTCAAGCGTCGGGTCCGAGTCTACGAGACGACCCTGGCGGCCATCTCCGCCGCTGAATCGATGACGATGCGCAAAGCCACCCGGTTCCTGGAAGCGCAGGTCGGCCGAGACATCGCACGGCTGACCGGCGGCCGTTACCGCAAGGTCAAGATAGACGACCGTTCGCTCGACATCGAAGTCTGGGCAACCGAGCGGGGCGACTGGGTCCAGGTCAGCCAGCTCAGCAAGGGCACCATCGACCAGGTGTTCCTGGCGGCACGCATAGGCCTGGTGCGGCTGGTGACCCAGGGCCGCCGCCCGCCCCTCATTCTGGATGACCCGTTCGTGACCTTCGACGACGCCCGCGCTGCCCGTGCCGCGCTCCTGTTGCGCGAGCTCTCGACCGACTTCCAGGTGATATACCTGGCCTGCTCGAACCGATACGACGGCCTGGCCGACTCGGTCGTGGAGCTGCCGGGGCCGAGCGACGCCGATGTTGCGGCTCGCGCGAGCACCGCTACGGTCGCTGCCGGGATGCCACCCGCCGAGCCAGAGGCACCCGCCGAGCCAGAAGCCGCCGATCAGCCCGGGCCGGCGTCGATCGACGAAGATGACGCGGAGGCAGGCCAGTCTCCGGTCCAGGCAATTGCCCCAACTAACCACATCTGGTCCGACGGCTCCGACTCGGTCCCGGACCCCCTCTAAGGGAGCATCGAATGGCCGGCGAGATCCCCGAAGGCCTGGCCATCGAGCCAATCTGGGCCGTTGAGGCGAGCTATGGCCCAGACGCAGCCGTGCTCCGCCCGGCGGTTCGTCCGGAGCACCTGCGTCGCCTGGGCGAGCTTCGAGCCGCCGGAGTCGTGGTCGAGGCTGGTGGCTTCGCCGATATGTCGGGCTCGCTCATCCTGATCCGCGCCGCGAGCGAGCAAGAGGCGCTGGCGGTCATTCGCGACGACATTTACGCCAGGTCCGGTGTCTGGGTGGGATTTCGGGCCCGCGCCTTCGGTCGAGTCGCCCGCAGCGACGAGGTCGCCCCGCGCTGACATCCGTGGCCGCTCCCTCACCAGGCGAGTGAGTCGCTTGGGGTGAGTCGCCGATGGTCACGGTAGGAGGAGTCGGCGGTCAGGGAAACTCGATCTGCGCGGTGAGATCGGCCCGCGTTGAGTCCGCGGAAGTGTCGCGCAGCATGATCCTGTACGCCTTGCCCTGGTCAACGGCGTGGGCATAAGCCGGCGCCAGGAACCCGACGGCGGAGTACGACTGCTCGTCGACGGTGACCGCCGGGGTCACTGAAGCGTCGGCCAGGGTCACGTGCGCGTCCTTGCTGACTGTCCAAGAGGCCTGCAGCCCCATCTGGCCGGAGGTGCGGGATTGGAACGTTGCGCTGAACCCATTAAGTGCGTCGGGAACGGCCTGGCTCGTGCTCCCTTGCAGGCGGCCGTGGCTGAGAGTGACCTTGGGGGTCGCCGTAGGCCAGCTGAACCGAATGTCGACTGTGGGCGTGTCGGCTCCGTTGCCTATGAGCGTCACGATCCAGACCGAATGCGGAGTGGTGGCATCGGCGAATGCCTTGGGGAAGCCCGGGTTGACGCCGGTCTTGCAGCTGGCGACGGACGAGTCCACCTGGGCGCAGATCTTGATTTGCTTGCCTGCAGGCGAACTCTTGGTGACCTGGATGCCGACCGGTCCGTACCCGTCGCTCGTGAACGTGAACGTCCGGGCCCTGGCCCCGGAAGTCGCACTGGCGTCGAGCATCATGTCGTTGAATGTGAGCGTGGCCGTTGGGGCGCTCTGCGTGGCTCGAGGCGTCGGCGGGGCGCTTTGGGTCGCGGTGGCGACAGGTCCGGAGGCGGACGGTGACGGACTGGCAGTGGCGCCCCCGAACGAGGCACCCGCGCTGTCGCTGGGCAGCGACAACGGCGACGCCGTTGATCCGCCCTTGCCGGAGAAGATCAACAAGCTCGCGGCGATGATTAGAACCACGCAGATGGCGCCCAGGACCAGCGATATGTTGCGCCAGCGCTTGTCATCCAACGCGTGTCTCCTATGCGATCCATCGCCCCAGCCGGTAGGTGGCGGGTCAACGATAACTCGCGCAGGCTAACGCGACCGAGGAACGGGATTCGGCCCGCCCGGCTACGCTGCCCAAATGCGTGCCCAGGGCCAGACCAACTGGCGTCTTCTGTTGCTCATGTTCTGGATCACTTCGTTCATCGAGGGCGCGGGAGTGGCCCAGATCTACTCCTTCATGCCCAACCGATTGCACGAAGTGGGCCTGAGCGACGCCGACATCGGTCGCTTCGTGGGCCTGCTCGGGTCGCTCTTCTTTGTCTCGGGGCTGCCGTTCATTCCGCTGTGGGGCGTCTGGGCGGACAAGTACAGCCGCAAGGCAGTTATCGTCCGCAGTGCCCTCGTGGAGGCGGTCGTCTTTGCCGGGGTGGCGTTGAGCCAGACGCCAGTTCAGCTTGTCCTGGCAATGCTTCTCGTCGGCTTCCAGCTTGGCAACACCGGGGTCATGATGGCCGCCATCCGGGACGTTACCCCGGCCCGCCGGTTCGGTCTGGCGATGGGTTTGTTCGCCGCCAGCAGCCCACTGGGTTTTGGGTTTGGGCCGGCGGTCGGCGCCTTCATGATCGACGGGCTGCACTTTTCGAGCGGCGGGGTCTTTGGCGTTTCGGCCGGGCTATCCGTGGCCGTGGCGGCGATGCTGGCCTTTGGGTCGAGCGATGTGCGCCCGTCCGTTATCCCCACCGGCAGCATCCTGCGGCTGGCTTTTGGCGCTGTTCGGGGCGTCATGGCCGATCCCACCGTGAGGTGGCTTTTCGGGATCTATGGCGTCGTCTGGCTGGGTCGCCAGATGTCCACCCAGTATCTGGCGCTGCTGGTCCACCAAGTGGAGCGCACGCCCCTGAGCGTGGCCGGGTCGATTGGCCTGGTGTTGGGTCTGGCGACAATCGTCGGCGCCGCCATTTCGCCGGTCGGCGGTTGGTTGGCCGATCGGATCGGATTTCGGTCTGTATTGGTTGGCTCGGTTGCCGGCCTGGTAGTCGCCTCGGCGGCCATGGCTGTGGCTCCGACGGTCGGCTGGCTGGCGGCGGTGTATGCGGCTGCCGTTGCGCTTCAGGCCGGCGTGGGGGCGATGGTGTCGAGTCTGCTGGCCACCGAGCTGCCCGTCGAGCGGCGCTCGGCGACACTGAACCTCGTTTTCCTGCCGCTCTACGTCGGGGGTATCGCCGGGCCGGCCATGGGTTCCGTGGTGGTCCAGTCCGGGCTGCGATCGGTTTTCTACTTGGCCGCGCTGATCATGGTGGTCGCCGTTGTACTGGCCGTCATGTTCGCGCGTCGATACCGCACGGCGGCGGCGCCGGTCGAGGACGCGCGGGGCGCCGCCGACAACCTCTAGTGGCGGAAGTCGGGGACTTCTGTCTCCGGCGCTCCCACGTACCGGGCATCGGGCCGGATCAGCTTGTCGGCCGATGCCTGCTCGATAGCGTGGGCGCTCCAGCCCGCCATTCGGGCCAGGGCGAACGTCGGCGGGAAGAGGTCCGGCGGTAGACCGACGCCCTGCAGGACGGCGGCGGCGTAGTACTCGACGTTGGTCTTGATGACGCGGTCGGGCTTGAGCTCGCCGAAGATGCGCAGGACCACGTCCTCCACCTTGACAGCCGTGTCGAGCCAGGCCGCCATGTCCGCCATGCCTTCCGCGACTTTGCGGAGTGCCGCGGCGCGGGGGTCGTAGGCGCGGTAGACCCGATGGCCGAAGCCCATGATCTTGTCGCCGCGAGCGATGGCCTCGCGGACCCACTTCTCGGCGCGCTCCGGCGAGCCGATCTCGTGTAGCTGGCTCACAACCTCGGCCGGGGCGCCGCCGTGGAGCGGACCCTTCAGACAGCCGATGGCGCCGCATACCGCGCTGGCCAGGTCCGACCGGGTGGAGATGATCACGCGGCACGTGAACGTGGATGCATTCAGGCCGTGCTCCGCCCCGACCACGAAGTAGGCGTCCAGGGCTCGGGCCGCGGCCGGATCCGGGTCCTTGCCGGTCAGCTGCTGCAAGAAGCCGCCCGCCAGCGAGAGCTTGGGGTTCGGCTTTACCGGCTCCAGGCCGTTGCGCAGGCGATGGAAAGCGGCCAGGGCCGAAGGCGCGAAGGAGGTCAGCTCGCGGGCCTGATCGACCGTCGGCGGCCAATGCGGCCGGCGCCAGGCGCCCCATACCGATACAGCGGTCCGCAGCGCGTCCATCGGGTGGGTGTGGTCGGGCAGCTCACGCAGGACGCAGATCACGGGCTCCGGAATCTCGGCCGGGACGAGGCGTGCGGTCTTGCGCCACTCGCCGGTCCAGAGCAACTCGGCTACCTGGCCGTACGTGCCTTTTTCAACCAACTGGCCGATGGGATAGCCGCGATAGAGCAGCTGTCCCTTCTCGCCATCGACGAAGCCGATGGCCGTTTCGGCGGCGATGACTCCGGCGAGCCCCGGCGAGTACGGCCGGTCCGTACCGAGGGCCTTGGGAGCTGGGCCGGCGTCTGGTGTCGATTTTGGTGCTGCCGCGGGCGCCGGGGTGGAGGACGGAGAGTTTTCGGTGTTGCTGGTCGTCATGTCGCCCTCCTTGGGGCTCACTGCGCGAATGAGCTTCGTCGGCCACAGAGGTGGCAGCGAGTCAGTTAGGCCGGACTCGTGGCTGGCGCATCCTACCGCGCCGGACGCCGGCGGCGCTGGCCGACCCGCCGCTGTCCTACCGCCCGAACGAGTGGGCGCGCCGAGCGGTCCGGATCGCCCAAGTCGGTTAGCGGCGCCATCCGCGTCCTCGGCTGCTCCCGCCGTCGATCGCGTCCAGGATCAGCCTGATCGCCGTCGCTCCGAGGAACGCCACCACGAGTGCTCCCAGGAAGCCGCCTGTCGAGTTCTGGTGCAACTGTTCGGTCGCGAACCAGCCGCCGAGCAGCCCTCCCAACACGCCGACGACGATGTTGGCCAGGCAGCCCTGAGGTCCACCCCGCTTCACCACCGCGCCCGAAAGCCAGCCGGCAAAGAAGCCGACGACGACCCATCCGACGAAACTCATGTTCGGCATCGAAGGCTCCCATGCGCGTGCCGCCATATCTAAACGGCTTCAACTTGGATGATAGCCACAGGCAGCGGCCGAGGGGTTCACCCGCTGCAGCTGGCCAGGCGGGATGCGTGTGCCGCCCGCCAGAACAATTGCTTCGAACAGTGGCGTCACGATCGAGCCCGGCGCATAGTGCTGCCCGAACGGGTGGGTTGAGCCGGGCACAGCCCGGCCAAGGCCCGTCACGCGTGGAGAGCGGATGTATCCCCGCCATCGCTGGCTTGTCGTCTTTGCTGCTCTAATCTTCGTCGGGTCCGTCGAGGCACTGAGCGATTCCGTACTCGATGCCGTTCTGCCGTTCCCGCTCGACACAGTCTTCGTGCTGGGTATGGTGGCGGCCGTCGCCATCATCGCAGCCTGGTTTGCATTCCGATTGATCGACCGCCTGACCGGCGATCTCGTCGATCGAAACGAGGCCCTCAAGTCCCGAAACGCCGCACTGCGCGCTGTCTACAACGTCAGCCTGGCGGTCTCCGGGCGGGGCGACCTGGACCAGACCCTGGCTGCGATCGTCGACCATGCGCGCGATCTGCTGCGAGTCGACGCGGCGCTTCTGGCCCTGTGCGGTCCCGACGATGAACTCACCCTGCGCGCCGCCAGCGCGTTGCCGGGAGTGCTGGTGGGCGGTTCGGCGCCCGCTGACGCGCGCTGGACGCCGGGGGGATCGGCCCCGGCTGCTAGATCTGCGCCAATGTCGTCGGCGAGCGAACTAACCCGCTACCTCCGACCCGGCTTCGCCATCGGGCTGGAAGCGCCTGTTGGTGAAGGCGCCACCCGGATCGGCATCCTCGGCCTGGCGAGCTCCGCCCCGCGACGCTTTTCCGAAGCTGACGTGGAGGTGCTTTCGGCCCTGGCAACTCAGGTGAGCCTGACTTTGGAAGCGGCCCGGCTGCGCGCCGAACTTCGAGCCGTCGCCGTTCAGGGTGAGCGCGAACGAATCGCCCGCGAGATGCACGATGGCCTGGCCCAGGTG
>JANYJG010000242.1 GCA_025358515.1 Chloroflexota bacterium | reverse complement strand
CGCGCGGCATCGCCGGGCTATCGATGGGCGGCTTCGGTGCGACCAACTTGGCCATGAAGCACCCCGAGCTGTTCCGCGCGCTCTTCGCCGAGGCTCCGGGCATGTTTGACAAAGGCGGCGCGACCGACAGGCTGGCCGACGCGGACACGATCGCCAGCGTCCTCCAGCTTCGCGCCCAGGTTGCCGGTTTGACCCAGACTGCGGCGGCCGAGCAGATGCTGACCGGGAGTCTCGTGAACGAGTCATTGCGGTTCGAGCTTGCCTACGGCGCTGCGTTTGCACCAGACCCGGCGAGCCCGACGCTGATGAAATTCCCGTTCAAGGCCGAGGGCGGCAAGACCGTTCGCGACGACGCGCTCTGGGTCACCTGGGAAGCGGGCTTTGGCGGCTTGTCCGGGAAGATCGACCGGTATAAGGCCAATCTCAAGCAGTACTCGGGCATCGTCGTCGATTACGGCACCCACGACGAGTACGCCTGGATTCCGAAGGGCTCCCATTACTTTGTGGAGTTGCTGAAGGCGGCGAGCGTCGGCGTGGTCGAGACGACGTTCGACGGCGGCCACAGCGACCAGGCCGGCGATCGGCTGGTCAATCACATGCTGCCATTCATGATCGACAAGCTGGCTGCCGCCTGAGGCCTCGCGCCTTCGCGCCTCGCGACATCCCGCCACGCGCCACAATAGGGCCACGCAGGGCCAGGTACCGATAGTTAGCCGCCCGGCGCTCCTGGGAGAGGCGCGAGTGGCAGCTGATTCGTCGCCCGGAAACCTCCATCTGAACAAAGCGGCGGCGCTCCTCGTCTGGAAGACCGACTGCACTGGGCAGTCCCCACTCGGACAAGGAGGCTCGCCACTGTGGAGGCGGCACTCGCCCTCGCCGAGACTCGGTCGGTGACTTTCGTGGAGCTGGCCGAGCCTTTGCTCGACGATGCCTATCGTCTCGCCGGCTACATCCTGAGTGATGCCCACGAAGCCGAGGACGCAGTCCAGGACGCCCTGACTCGCAGCTGGAAAGCCTGGCCTACTCTCCGCGACCAGGCCAAGTTCGAACCGTGGTTCGACCGCATTCTGGTCAACATCTGCCGGGACAAGCTCCGCAAGAAGCGGGGCGTCCGGGTCGAGGAACTCGACGACGACCTCGCCGTATTCATCGACGATCCCTTCAGAGCTGCGCTGGCGAAGGCAGAGGTCGATCAGCTGATGCACGTTCTGAACCCAGATCAACGGATCGTTGTGGGTCTGCGCTTCTGGCGCGATCTGTCGCTTCAGCAAATCGCGGACATGCTCAGCGTGCCGCTCGGGACCGTCCAGTCCCGGCTGCATTACGCCCTGCGTGCCCTGCGCGACGAATCCGAACGAACGACTCGCGCGAACGGCCTTGCGGCTCAGGTGAAGCGATGAACGACAGGGATGTCGAGGAGCGCCTCCACAGCGTCGTCAAGGGCGAGCAGCCGAGGGCGCCGCAGTCGCTGCGGAGCTTCTTGCGCGGGCTGCCCGAGGCCCAGACTCAGCGTCGCCGCGGCCCGTTGGCTTGGCTGCGGACGCTCGTCGACGGCGTGCCCGGTTCGGCTCACCGCTCGCTTCTGATCGGTCGGACCCAGCTCGGGCTCGGAGTCGCCGCGGCGGTCGTCGTCGGTCTAGTTGCGGGCGGGGCGCTCCTCTCGTTCCGCCAGACCACCGGTCCGGCGGCGCCCACCCGGACGGGCACGCCAACTCCAATGCAAACGCCGCAGCGTTCGGGCCAGGCCAAGTCATCGCCGATCGTCGCCTCCCTTGGGATCCCCAACCTGGAGTGGATCGGCGTCCCGGCCCTGAATAAAGACAACATGACCCTGCCTACGCAGGTGATTCCGCTCGCCGGGGGCAAGTACCTGGGCATTACCGCAAGTCCGTACGGCCTGAATGGACTCGTCCGCTCGGCCGACGGTCTGTATTGGGACTGGAGCTCACCTGCGGACGTCAATGCCGGTGCCGCGGTGCTCACGTCGATTGCGTCCGACGGCGTCGGCACCATCATTCTCAGCGGCGCCGCGCAAGGTGTGGACGGCACCTTGGACGGGCGGATCTACGTGTCGCGAGACGGCAATTCCTGGCAGGAGATCGCGGATGAGTCGATATTCCGGGGAGTAACGCTGAGAACCGCGGTCTACGGCACGGGCGGTTTCGTTGTCCTAGGCTGGAACGAGGCCTCGCCCGCGGACTCGCTTCGTCAGGTCGCGGAGTGGCGATCCGACGACGGCCGCTCCTGGACGCGAGTCACTACCCCGATCAAGGGCACGTCCGCGCTGATCGTGCCTACCCAAGGCGGATTCCTGCTATCGGGCACACCCCTCGCGGCCGGCAGGATCGATGAGCCGCCGATGTGGTTCTCGACCGATGGCAGGACCTGGGCTCGCGCCAGAGCCATCGACAACACGGCTCAGAAGATGGGCCCACTGCTCAGCGCGACGGTCACGCGGATGAGCAGCGTCTATGCCGTGAGCATGGGGGCGGACGGAGTCAGCCGGGAGCTGGTCTTGTCCAAGGACGGCGGTATGACCTGGCGACTCGTCAAGCGGAACGACAGCACGCCGTACGCCAGTTCGATCAATCAGATCACCTCGCTCAGCACGAGCGACATGGAGTACATCTTCGTGACAGTCACCATGGGCGAGGCGGCTTCCCTATACGTGTCCACCGACGGTGGCACGAACTGGGTCATGGCCAAGGACCACAAGGTCGGCGGACCGACGGGAACCGCCTTGTTGCAGATCGGCACGGGCTCGCAGGCCGGTGCCACCAGGATCCTCGCCGTGGGAAAGCCCGGAACCGGGCTCGGAGTCTGGCTCGGTTCTCTGTCGATCGCCCCCTGACGAGGCGTCCTAACGCCGTTCCGCGGCCTCAAGGCGCTGCCGCAGCCGGCCCAGCCGGTCGGGCCGCTCGCTAACGAACCGTTCGATGGCCGCCACAATGTGGCCCGAATCCAGGTGCGCCTCCTCCATCACCTCGTCCAGGGAGCCGCCGGTGCGCCAGCGATCGTCCCAATCCGAGCTGAGCGAGTACTCCCGAACGATCGGGTCGTCGGCCCAGTCGCGCATCAGCTTGTAGGCGCCGTTGGTCACGACCATCGAGTCCAGGCGATCCGCCGGCTCCACGGTTGCCTCCCGATAGGCGGCATCCTGCAGGGCGAAGAGCCCGGGGCTGATGGCGGCGACGACCTTGACGTTGAGGCCGCGCTCGTCCAGCTGTGGCAGCACCTTGACCAGATTCGCGGTGGTCATGGTGCCGCGCACGAAGACGGTGCCGGCTCGTGGAACCCGCTCGCGGAACGGACGCAGGACGTAGGCGCCGCGCGCCGCCGCGAAATGGCTCGGCAACCCAAGTGCGGCACGGTCCGGAATCTCGATCGGCGGCCGGGTCAGGTGGATCGCGACGATCGGCACGTTCGTGGCGAAGGCCGCCGCCAGAACCACCGGCACCTCGTTGTACTCCCAGGGGTGCAGGTCCAGGACGTGGCCGTCCGGGAAGAGCTGCATGACCCCGGGCGAGAACACGCCGAAGTGGGTGCGCGAGTCCTCCGCGGTTTCCGGTCCCGAATGGCCGGCCACGTACAACACCCGGCCGACGCGCAGGTCGCAGTCCTGGGCGAGTTGGCTGAACAACCGCAGCGGCCCGTATTTAAGGTAGCTGAACGAGCCGTAGGTGGAGCAGGCACCCCAGAATCCATCCCAGTCGTGGAACGGATCCGCGGCGAAGTTGACCGAGGCCAGACCCGCCATCATGCCGGCGTTGGTGAACTCTGTGATCTCCGTCGGCAGGAGGGCGCCGCTGGGATTGGAGTCGCGCTCGTACCAGCCGAAGCCGGGCAGGTCGTCGAATGATTTGGCGAAGCCGGCGATGTTGGTGGATTCGGCCAGGTCCGCCGAGCAGGCGATGAACAGCGGGCGGCCGAAATCGCGCTTGGAGAGGGCGTTGACGTAGGCGCCCCAGCTCGCCAGGCCGGCCCGGTTCGGCTGACGATCGCCCGGCTTGCGCCACATCGAAGCGGGGTAGCTCGCGAAGTCGAACAGCGCCGCAGCCGCGCTGGGGGCCGAAGTCGTGCCGACATCCGTGGAGGCGCCGGCGGCCGTGGAGGCGCTAGCGGCCGTAGAAGCGCCGCCCATTCGGCAGCCTTCGATTCGTTCGGGCACCGTTGCGGCGATCTCAAGGAGTTGATCCGATAGCCAGTCGACCAACTCGGAGTCTCGATTCAGAACGCTCAGGGCAACGCGCAGGTTCGCCTCCGCCTGCGCCTGAATGGCGATGGGGTCTGCTGGGGCGGGCTCGTCCAGGCCCTGATACTGAACGCCGTAGCGAGCCATGAATTCCTTGCGGACGGCCCAGAACTCCGGGGCGTTGAGTTTGTGCGGGGTGCCGTGGCTGGCCGCGTCCACCTTGCCGTAGCCACGTCCCTTGCGGGTCCGGAACCAGGCCATGGTGGGGACGCCGGTGGGATTTTGGCCGCGCGCCGCCTCCAGCACGTTCGCCATCACGGGCTCCCATTCCATGCCCTGGTTCGTGCCCGTGACGCGCCAGCCGTACGGGGCGAACCAGTCCTCCGGCGTCCCGGCCACGACAGCCGATGCGGCCCGCTCGTCGATGCCGAAGTCGTTCCAGTCAACCAGGAAGACCAGGTTGTGCAGGCCCAAACCCCAGGCGGAGTTCTTAGTCTCGTGCGCGGCTCCAGGCGTCAGGCCGCCCTCGCCCTCCATCACGAAGACCTTGACCTCGCCCGCGCCGGCCATCTTGAGGGCCAGGGCCTCACCCGCGGCGAACGGCATGCCGTGACCGGACGGGCCGGTGTTGGCCTTGAAGAAGAGAGTCCGACCGGCCATCTCGGCGTGTCCGGGGAGTCCGCCGCGGTGACGGAACGTGAGCAGATGCTCCCAGGTGAGAGCGAAGCGACCCTCGTCCGGAAAGTCGTAGGGAGTGGCGGTCGTCCCGCCCGAGGCGAGTTCGCGCGCCGCCCGGGTCCGCAGCCCCTCGTTCAGTACCGCCAGGGTGGAGTAGACGAGCGGTACGGTGTGTCCGGCGGACAGGACGAAGCGATCGCCGAAGGGCAGCCACGGCCGGCGAACGTCCCAACGCATCGCCCCGGACAGGAGCAGCGCCAGCAGCATGTGGACCTTGGACCGCGAACCGCCGGGGTGGCCGCTCTGGCGGTAGTTGAGGGTCAGGTCGATGCACTCGTCGACGAGATCCTTGAGGACTTCGTAGCGGCCGACGTCCGCCTCGGCGCGTCTCAGCAGTCGATCCACTTCAGAATGATCGATCGTGTCCACGGAGACCTCCCTGGACGGGATCGCCCGCCGGCCAAACCTGCGGTGGCCCCAGTGCGGGCGTCTGTTGAGGTAATGCTATTCCGGCAGTCCAATTACGGTGTCGGCGAGGGCGCCGGCGCGGGTGGAGCACCGCAGGGGTAATACGGGTGCAGCAGCGAGGAGGTGCAGGCCTGGTATGAGAAGTCGTTGGCATTGGCCTGACCTGGACCGAAGAACGGGTAGGCGGCCAGCATCGAGACGACCAGATACACGATCAGCAGCAATAGCGGATTGACTCGCCGCAGCAGCCACCAGGTCGACACCACCAGGCCAAGGGCCAGCGCGCCGGGGAAAAGCGGGTCTATGACCGCGGACTGGAGGTTCAACTGGGCGCCGGCGATGGTGATCGTCGGAGCGAGGTTGACAACGATGAACTTGGCCGCGAGAGCGCCCAGGACCATGTTGCCCAGGACTCCAGCGCCCACGAGGACGCGATCGATTGTGCCGGAGCGGAGCACCTCGGTCACGAACGAGCGACCGCGGCGATAGCCCTGCATCCAGGCGGTATAACCGATGGCCACGATCACGACAGACACGAGGACCATGTAGATGATCGCGCCGAGCGGATTGCCGGTGGCGCCCGATAGAGCCGGCACCACCGAGCCACTCGCGGTGCCGCCCGCGATGCCGATGCCGAGAGCCAGCAGGATGGGCGTGATCGTGCTCTGGCTGAGGGTGTCGCCGATGCCGGCCAGCGGCCCCATCAGGCCCGACTTCACGGAGTTGATGGCGTCGTCGTCGATCGGTGCGCCGTTGGCCCGCTGCTCCTCCATGGCGATGATCGTGCCGTGGACGATGTTGCCGAAGTTGGGTTCGGTGTTGAAGAAGACCAGGTGCCTCTTGAGCCCGGCCCGGATCTCTTCCGGCGTCGTGTACAGGCGCTTGATAATCGGCGTCATGGCGTGGGCGAAACCGGTGCCCTGAAGCCGCTCGTAGTTGTAGTTGGCGTGGGCGAAGAAGGTCCACAGCGCCCATGACTTGAGCAGGTCGCCGCGAGTCAGCTGCAGGGCGAGTTGGCCGGTCGGACTCGTTGTCACGGGACTCTCAGTGGCGGCGGTGGGTTCGGCCGAAAGGGCGGGCTCCAATGCGGCGGCAGCCCGCGGCCGAACAAAGTTGAGGTGGAGGTAGGCCAGGCACAGGCCAAGGGCCGCGATAACCACCAGAGAAATTGTCCCGTGGGTCATGGTGAAGAGGATGAATCCGATGAAAAAGTAGGGGATCACCGCGCCCCGGAAGATGAACCGCATGTTCAGGGCGATGCCGATTGCGGGCAGGACACCGCCGGCGATGACCAGACCGTTGATCGCCCACAAAGGCATGCGGTTCAGGATGTCCAGGACGGCCGCCGAGCCGTTGAGGGCCAGCCAGAAGACCGGCACGAAGCTGGCGACGAAAAGGAACGCCTGACCGGGCAGCCAGTTCATCAGAGCCACGCCGGCGATATCGGCCCTGTCGGCGCGGGCGTCGGCCCAGTGGGCGAAGACCGAGTCAATCGACATGCGGCTATAGAAGATGATCGTGCCCAGCAATCCCAGCCCAAAGGCGATGGGAATGGCCTTGACCGGATCCAGATGACCGGCCAGGGCCACCGTGGTGCCGACCCAGCCGGCCAGGGACGCGTCGGCCGGGAGGGTCCCACCCGCCGATATGAAGCCCAGGTAAGGGATGTTGATGGCCGCTCCGATGAGCGTGCCCTGGGCAGGATCGCCCAGGATCAGGCCCACGAAGAAGCCCGCCACGAGGGGCCGAAAGAGCGTGAAGTAGGCCAGGCCGAAGAGCCAGGGACTGTTGGCCAGGTAGTAGCCGAGGGCGATCAGGGCGGCCTGGCCGGCGCTGACGGTGATGTTTGGCGCCGCCGCGAGCGAACCACCTGCCGCCAGCGCGGCACCCGGCAACGCAGCGGCCAGGACGGACACCAGAAACACGCCGGCACCGATCGCTGCGGACTTCCTAAGCATGTCTCTCCTCGAGTGTCCGGAACGGAATCGGCCGATCGTCGACGACGATCTGAACCTCCACCCGGGTACCCAATTGCTCCAGCTCACGCAGCTCTCGCACCTCGTCGGGGCTGACCGAGATCGTCCTGTGAAGTCGCCGCCGGCCCGGACCCGCGCCCATGCCGCCCAGGTCCACGACCTCGATCGGAACGCCGGCTCGGCGCAGGGCCAGGACGGTTCGAGGCGTGCGGACCAGGACCATGACGGGTTCGGCGGCAGCGGCGAGTTCGATGCACCGCGCCGCGCCGCCGGCCACGTCCAGCACCTCTACCGGCACGCCCTGCGGTGCGGCCAGGGTCAGGACCTCGCGCAGGAATTCGTCCCGGGCGGTGGCGTCGTCCACGATGACGATCCGCTTGGCGCCCAGGGCTCGCAGCCACACAGCCACGACCTGGCCGTGGATCAGGCGGTCGTCGATTCGGACAAGTCGCAGGCTCATGTGGGTGCGGGCTCCGACCCTGGCGCCGTCAGGACGCGCGTCGGGCGCGGTGGCGCTCCGTCTCAACGATACCGGCGCGACCCACCTCGAGCAACCGCTCGACGACGGCTTCATCCAGGTCGGAGTCGGTCATTGCCGCCTCAACCACCATCGCCAGGTTCGTTCCGGACAAGCACACGACGCGCGACGACCGACGACCGATTGCGGTGGCGACGTTGAAAGGCGTGCCGCCGAGAAGGTCCGTCAGTACCAGGACCCGCCCGCTAGAGGAGCGTTCGGACGTGCGGCCAGTCGCAGAATCGTGGCCGATCGCGGCGCGCAATTCCGCAGCGTAGTGGTCCGGCGTCTCACCCGGCTGGAGGCCAACGGCCGCCAGGTCCGGAATGCGGCCACAGATGAGTTCCGCGGTACCGAGCAAGGCAGCCGGGAGATTGCCGTGACCCGCTATGACGATCCGGAAAGAGCGCACTACCTGCCTCCGTTGATGCCTGCGTCCACAAGCGGCCGTCTCTGCCTGGTTCGGCCGGGCCGTCCCTGTGGCAGTCGTGCCTGCAAGTATTTTCACGCAATGTCTTGCAGCAACCTATCTGGCGGTATACTCGCGGCTAACGGTCCAGGTTGTCAAGGAGAGGTGCGTGATCACAACTCCGAACGGTCCCGGCGGCGGCGCCGCGAGTGCGGACGGCGGCGCCCTCAGCTCCGGGGCGATTTCGAGCTCGGCCGAAGCGGGCGGAGCCAGTCAGCGCGAGATGATGCGCCTGGTTGCCGAGTTGTACTACGTCCGCGAGCTCGGCCAGCCGGAAATCGCAACCTTGACCGGCTTCTCCGTGTCCAAGGTCTCGCGGCTGCTGGCCGCGGCTCGTGCCGTCGGAGTGGTGCGGATCTCCGTTGAGAGCGCGCCGTCCGAGCCGACGCCGCTAGCCAAAAGCCTGTCCGCCGCCCTGGGAGTTGAGGTTTGGGTTACGCCCGGCAACGAGACCGAACCGGCCCTTGCCGCGCGGCTGTGCGGAGTGGCGGCGGCGCCGCGCCTGGCCGTCGAGCTGCCGGACGAAGGCGCGATCGGGTTGACCGGCGGCTACACGGTGGAGTCGCTCATTGCCGCG
This sequence comes from Chloroflexota bacterium, assembly GCA_025358515.1. GTDB lineage: Bacteria > Chloroflexota > Limnocylindria > Limnocylindrales > CSP1-4 > Fen-1039. Next base: position 3,959 of record JANYJG010000242.1, on the reverse strand, counting down.
CTCCCGGCGTCGGTCCGGCCGCGAACCGTGGTGGTGCCGCTCGTGGGCGGATGGGATTCCAGCAATCCCCACCTTAACAGCAACGAGATCGCCCGCCACATGGCCGAACGCATCGGGGCGGGAGTGCGGCTGCTCCACGCCCCGGGCCTCCTCGATAGCGAAGCCACGACCGCAGCCCTGCTGTCCGACAGCGCGGTCACCGCGACCACTCGCTACTGGGCCGAGTTGAGGCTGGCGCTGGTTGGGATGAGCGGGGCGCCGCGCTTCACGCCGGGCTACGGCACGGTCATGGATCGGCTCGATGAGGCCGGCCGCCAGCGGATTGCGGCCCGGGGTGCGATCGGCGACGTGGCCGGGCACCTGGTTCGCCTGGACGGCTCGTTCGTTGAAGATGAGTGGGAACGGCGCACGATCTCGATCCCCCTGGAGACTCTGCGGCGGGTGCCGCGCGTAGTGGGCATTGCCGCTGGTTCAAACAAGGTGGAGACGATCATCGGCGGCGCCCGGACCGGCCTGCTGCATCTGCTGATCACCGATGAACCTACGGCGACAGCTGCCCTCGAATTGCTGGCGGGCCGCACCGCCGCCACCGCCGCCACCACCGCGGCCGCCGCCACCGCGGCCGAGGGAAGGAAGAACCCGTGACCACGTCCAGGCTTCGAGTCGGAATCGTTGCCTGCGGCGACGTCACCACTCGCCACTACCTGCCCGCCCTGGCCCGACTCTCGGATCGCGTGGATCTGGTCGGCTGCTCCGACCCACGTCCCGATGCCGCCGCCGGCGTCGTTGCGGCGGCGCGAGCCTGGTCGCCCGACGCCCGGGCCTTCGCTACCGCCGCGGAGATGCTCGCCGCCACGCGGCCGGAGGCCGTCTTCAACCTGACCCCGGCGCCGCTGCACGCGTCGGTGAGCACGGAATGCCTGGAAAGCGGCGCCCACGTCTACTCGGAGAAGCCGATCGCATCGTCGGTGGCGGAGGCGGACCGGCTGATCGAACTGGCTCGGTCGCGCTCAATGTTGCTGCAGTGCGCGCCGGCGCCGGCCGTCACGGCCCTCCACCGTCGCCTGGCCGAGTTGATCGCTTCGGGTTCCCTGGGCCGGCCGACGCTGGTTACGGGCCAGTGCGTCGGAATGGGACCGGCCGGCTGGCGCGAGTACACGGGCGACCCGGCCGTCTTCTACGGCCCGCGTGTCGGCCCGGTCTTCGACGTGGGGATCTACCGCCTGCACGAAATGACGAGCCTCCTCGGGCCGGTCAGGCGAGTATCCGCAACGGGCACGATCGCCATCCCCAAAAGGATCGTCCTCGGCGGGCGTTTCGCCGGCCAGACCATCGAGGTCACAGCCTCGGACCACGTCCTGATGAATCTGGAATTCGCGACCGGAGCGCTGGGCCAGCTGCTATCGAGCTTCGCCGTGCCGGCGACGCAGGCGCCGTGGCTCGAAGTCCAACTGACCGAGGGCACGATCAGCCTGAGCGGCGATCCGTGGGGTGCGGTCGCGCCGGCCGAGATCTACAGCCTGGCCGAGGGCAGCTGGCACACCGACGACTGGTCCGCGCCTTCAGACGAGCAGCCTCTCATCGGTGCGGGCGTCGAGCACTTCGTCGCGTGCGCGCTCGGCCGTGAGCGTCCGGTGCTGACCGCGGAACACGCCCGGCACGTCCTGGAACTCATCCTGGCGGCCTACGAATCTATCTCGACCGGCAAAGTTCACGAACTCAATACGACGTTCTGATTGCCCGCGCTCCGATTGCCCGCGCTCCGATTGCCCGATTGCTGCAGCCGGCTACCAGTTGCACTCGGGCAGGTGCAGCAGCGAGCCGTAATTCGCTGCCTGGCCACCCATGAAGAGGACCGATGGTTGGGACGGCAGCGTTGCCTTCGACAAGGTCAGGCTGGGGGCTGTCGAGTAGAAGCCCTTCCATTCGGCGACCGCGAGTTTGGTGGTGTCCATGTCCGTATACATCGGGATGAGAACCCTCGCGCGGACCTGCCTGGCCAGGTTGAAGCCTTTCTTGTTGGTTGCGTTCATGACGCTGTTCGCATTGGACAACGGGCCGACCAGGACATCGACTTGCCCCAGGGCGGAGAGCTGATCGGCGGATAGCTCCGTCTGGCCGATCTCGCCGAAGAAGGCCACGCGCACGCCGGCGATCTCAACGACGTAGACCACGTCGGTGGTGGCGGCCGGATCGACAGGGATTTCCTGATGAGCGGCCGCGATCCCGGTGACGCTCACGTCTCCGACGGTCAGTGGTCCGGCAGTCTGCACCAGCTTCTGGCCGGGGAACGAGTCAACGAAGCCCATGTCGATGTGGTGACCCTGCGTGATCAGGAGGACATCGTGGGCGCCTGCCGGGGCGGAGAGGATCGAGGCGTCGGTGATGTCTACGATGACCCGACGACCCGACGACCCGACGGGGCCGAAAGCTCGAACTGACCGCTCTCCTCGTAAGCGAGCTTGACCTGTGGCCCTGCAGTACGCGGATCCCGCCCATCCCACCTGGCTGGTGGACCCGATGGGCCGCCCTCAGCCGATCGAGTGGGAGATCGGCCTGCGATCGGGTCAGCTGTCGATAGGCAGCGCCACGTTACTCCTGTACCCGATCATGCCCTGACGGCTGGGGAGTTGGAGGGCCGTGTGGGATTCGAACCCACGACCAGCCGATTAAAAGTCGGCCGCTCTACCGCTGAGCTAACGGCCCCAGAGAGACGTACATCGCGATAGTAACGCCCCGCGCCGCCGAACCGGACTTAGCGGCGGCCCGAAGGGCGCCCTGCCTCGCGCTACTGGCCCAAATCCTTCACCGCGGCCAGCAGTTCAGCGTCCGTTGAGGCGAGGAACTGCACCGAAGTCATGGTCGCCAGTTTCGCGGGATCGGTCGGTTGGGCGTTGGCAGTCAGGGCGACCAACTCGTCCGGGGTGATTCCGATTCCAAAGATGCGGTGTCCATCAGGCGTCAGCCAGTCCGAGGTGCCGAGCAGGATGACCGAGCCGTCGGTCAGCTTCTCGGGGGTGAGCACAGTGCCCGTCCCGAATGTCGTGACCCCGACGATTTTGGCGCGGTGATTGTCCTGCAGTGCGCCGGCGACGATCTCCGCCGCGCTGGCTGAATCGTGGTCCACCAGCACAACCATGCGCAGGTTCGTGTGGGTTGCGCCGGTCAACACGCCGACGGGCGTCTTGTTGCCGTTGGAGTCGCGCTGCAAGTAGACGACGCCGCTCGAGAGGAACGCGCTGGCGACCGTGCGAGCCTCATCGGCGAAGCCGCCGGGGTTGCCGCGCAGATCGAGCACGATCGAAGTTGCGCCGGCCGTCGTGGCCTGGGTGATCGCCTTCTGAAGCTGATCTCCGGCGCCCTGAGCGAACTCGCCCAGGGAGATGTCCGCGACGTGGGTGCCGGGGACCATGCCCCAGGCTACGATCGGAACTTTGAGCGTCTCGCGTGTGAGCGGCACATCGACGGGCGTCGTCGACCCGGGATGAATGACGGTGAGCTTCACCGACGTTCCGGCCGCGCCGCGGATTTTGGACACGAGATTGGAATACGTCAGGTTGGAGGCGGCCACGCCGTCGACGGCCGTAATCTCATCGCCCGCCTTGAGCCCGGCATTCGCGGCCGGCGTCCCAGGCAGCACTCGATCGATCGTATAAGGCGCAGTCTGGCCGGCGAGGACGATGCCCACTCCGGCGAAGGTAGCGCTGAGCTGACTCCTGAACTGCTGGTATTCCTGTGGCGTGAGGAAGGTCGTGTGCCCAGTGTCGCCCAGGCTGTTCACCAGGCCCTTGATCGAGCCGTACAGGAGCTGCTTATCCGTAACCGTGGACCGGCCGACGAAGTCGTTGCGAATCAGGGTTAGCGCCTCGTTGTAGAGGCCGAAGTTATGGAGGGAGCCGCTCGTTTCGTTGCCGGCGAAAGCCAAGCGGTCGGTGACCATGCCGGCGGAGAAGGCAAAC
>JANYJG010000234.1 GCA_025358515.1 Chloroflexota bacterium | reverse complement strand
CGGCTCGCGGTCGGGCCGGACGCGCACGGCAAAGACCGCCGCGGTCAGGATCGCGTCCACGCTGGGCTCGTGGAACTGGTTGACCTGGTCCAGGTCAAACAAGCTCACGACCTCCGCCGGCCCGAAGCCCGTCTCCTCGCTCAGCTCCCGGAGCGCGCCGGCAGTCACCGTCTCGCCGATCTCGAGCGACCCGGAGACGCATTGCCACAGGCCTGGCAGGATGCGACCCGGCGACCGCCGCAGCAGCAGGACCTCGATTTCGGGCGCCGCCTCGTTAAGCCCACGACCACGGAACATCCAGACGTCAACAAGGTCCGGGCGGAACGGGCTCATGCGATCGCCTCGATCCGACCGCGGCCCGCGGCTAGATCCGCTCCATACGATCGATCGGAAGCACCATCACCACCGCGCCGCCAACCTCGACCTCGATCGGGTACGGCATGAAGAATTCGCCCGGTTCCATGATCGGCGGGATCGGGCTGATCGTCTGAGTTCGGGCATGGCAGTTGTCGCGTACCACTCCGACGACTTCATCGACCTTGTCGTCCTCTACGCCCACCAGCACGGTCGCGTTGGACTGCTTAAGGAAACCGCCGGAACTGTGGATCCACGTGGCCCGATACTCGCGGGCCAGCAGGGCATCGATCAGGACCTTCGCGTCCTCGTTGTGAACGATTGCGACTACCAGTTTCACGAGGCCGAGTATATGCGCAGGCGCTATAACTGCGGCGGCGTCCAATGCGCACCATTGCCTACGCCCGACGGCCGATACTCAAGCCCCCGTTCGCGCGGGCGGGGCCGTACAATCGGCGTGGGGTTTTCGTCGCGCTGGGAGGATCCGTGTCGAGCGGACGAGCAAATCACGAACGAACCGATGGTCAGCTTTTCGCAGCAGCCGCAGCCGCGGCAGCGCGTGGCGACGACCTCGACGATTCGCTGGCGCAGCTGCTGGGCCTCGCGGCCGAATATCTGGGCGCTACCCAAGGCGCCACCTACATTCTCGATCCGGATCGCGATGAACTGGAGCTGGCGGTCACATACGGCGTGGCCGACGAAATCTCCGCGCAAGCCGGCTCGGTTACGTCCGCCTCGGAGAGCCACGACCCGATAGCCGGCGTCGTGAGGGCCCGCGTGCCGCTCGAAGTGGACGACGCCGGACACGTCGCCATCCTTCGCAGCGCCTCGACTGCGCTTCTGCTGCCCCTGGTGGTCCGGCGAGACGGGATCGAGGTTTCGCTCGGCGTGATGGCCCTGGGATTTGCGGGGCCGCTCCCCTCGCGGGAAGCGCTAGTAGGGGCGGAGCCGCTGGCCGATCTGGCGGCGATCGCCGTGGAACGGGCCCTCGCCCTTTCACTCGGGTCCGAGCGGGCCGAGTGGTTCGACAGGCTGGCTCACACCGATCCACTGACCGGCCTGGCCAACCGCCGCACCATCGATCGAGTTCTCGAGTTGGAAGTTGCGCGCGCCGGCCGGCAGGGAGTGGCGCTCAGTGTCGCCATCTTCGAGGTGGATCGCCTCACCGAGATTCAGCTGGCTGGTGGCAACCCGGCCGGCGACAACGCCATGCGACAGGTCGCCCAGGTGCTTTCAGAATCGGTCCGCCTCGTGGATGTGATCGGCCGCTACGGCCCGGAGCAATTCATTCTCGTTGCGCCTGGAACCGATGGCGAGGTCGTGGCCGGGCGGCTGGTCAAGGGCGTGGCGTCGCTGCCCGGCTTCGATGGGCGCCCGATTTCGGTTTCGGCCGGGATCGCGAGCTTCCCGCTGGATGGACGAACATCGGACGAGTTGAAGGCGCTGGCCGAAACCGCAGTCAAGACGGCGCAGGATGCCGGCGGCGGCAGGGTCGTTGCGCTGGCGCAGCCGGCGGACTAGTTCCCGGTCTGGCGTTGGCTCTAGAACGGTAGCGCGGCCGGATTGGCCTTGAAGACCGAGATCGTGCCGCCCACAACCACAGGACCATGTGGTTTCGGCACGTCCGCCCGAGCTTCCCTGGTTATTGCGACCCGTAGCGTCGAGCCTGGGAAGCCCTCGTCATATTCGAGGAACCCGCTGCCGTTGGCGTCGATCGGCATGATTCCTGCCTTGGTAAGCGGCGAGCCATCCACGCTCAGCCAGACCACGTAGGCCTGGTCGCCGCTCGTGGCGGGCAATCCGTAGACCTGGCAGAGGACGTGGCCGTTGGGCCGCAGGACCAGCACGCCGCTGGCACTCGTGTCACCCGTCGACGTTAGAACCACCGAATGGCTATCGGGCAGGCCGGCATATCCCCAAATCTGACCACCCTGGGACGTCGTGGCGTGCGGGTTGTAGAGGCCTGCCTGAACGATGGCCGAGTAGCCGATGAGCGCGAACACCGCGATCGCGGCGGCGACTCGCGTGAGCCAGGTGGGCGGGCGACGATCGCGAAGACGGCGACCGTGGCGACCGGCCGGCTGGCCGAACGGAATAATCTCTGCCGCAGCGGCCGGGGAAATCTGAGCGATCAGGGCCGAGGAGGAGGTGGTGTCTGCACGATGGGTGCGGTGGCGGGCACGCAGATCCGCTTCCGCGGCGGCAACGACCGACTCCCGCAGCCAGGCCGGCGGTTCCATCGGCTCCACCGTAGTGGCCAGGTACGAGACCACTCCGCCGAGATCGTCGAACTCGGTGTGATCCTTCTCGCAGGTGACGAGGTGATCGCGGACCGCGTTCATCTCGTCGGGCTCCAGAGCTCCCAGGACGAAGCCGGACGCGAGGTCGCGGACGTGTTTGCAGGAGATGGCCATGTTAGGCACCTCCTTCCAATTCAACGTCGGGGCAGGCTTCGGCGACGCCGACCTGCAACCGAGCTATGTCATCAGGATCCGTAAGTTCATTGCGAAGGGCCACCAGCCCAAGCCGCATCCGGCTCTTTACCGTTCCGAGCGGGGCCCCGGTCCTGGTCGAGATCTCTCGCTGGGTCAGGCCGTCGAAGTAGGCCAGTTCGATCGCCTCCCGTTGGGCGGGGGGCAAGTGAACGAGGGCACCGCGAACTCGCTCGGCGTCAAGACGACCGGCCACTTCGGGCCAGATATCCGGCACGGTCAATGCAGCCGGCAATGGCTCCTCCGACTCGTCGCCGAGGGCCACGCCGTTGTGGTTTCGCCGGATGGCATCGATGGCGCGATGGCGGACGATCGCCAGCAGCCAGCCTCGAACGCTGCCCTTGGCTTCCGCGTATCGACCGGCATTGCGCCACACGCCCAGGAACGAGTCCTGAACGACGTCTTCCGCTAGCCCTGTCTCTGTCGTGATACGAAGGGCAAGCGCGTACGCCATCGCGTGATAGCGGTCATATAAAGTTTCGAGCCCGCCGATCTGCCCGGCGGCCACCTGCCGCATCAACTCGGCCTCCGATTCTCCCTCCGGCGAGTTGCCGGGAGTCACCAGGGGCGGGGGCGCTGCCACTGGATCCCTCACCCTTTCATGCGCAGGGATTCGGGTTTCGGTTCACTCTCGGACGGAACCGAAACTTCCGCGGACCCAGAAGTGGTGCCTGCCGGCACACGAACCATTCCGGGGAGCCGATTCAGAATGGCTGCGATGATTTCCGCCTCGATCCGTTCGAGCTGCTGGCTTCCGTCGACGACCACGAATCTATCCGGTTCGGCGGCCGCCAGCTCAAGGAATCCGGCCCGGACCCGGCGGTGGAAGTCGACATCGGCGTGGGATTCGAAGCGCGTGATCTCGCCATCGTCGACCTTCCGGCGCAGCCCGTCCTCGACCGGCAGGTCGATCAGGACGGTCAGGTCAGGCCGCAGATCGCCGACCGCGAACGAAGCGATGCTGCGGAGCGATTCGATAGAACGGCCCGCACCGTAGCCCTGGTAGGCGAGGGTCGAGTCGGCAAAGCGATCGCAGATCACAACCTCGCCGCGAGCCAGGGCCGGCTCGATGACCTCGGCCGCGAGTTGCGCGCGAGCGGCGTTGAATAGCAGCGCGTCCGCCGCAGGAACCGGCTGGAGTTCCGGGGCGTGGAGCAATATCTTGCGGACCTCCTCGCCCAGGGCCGTTCCGCCCGGCTCGCGGGTCACGGTACTCCGGAGACCGAAGTCCGCCAGACGGGTTGCCAGCCGCCGAGCCTGCGTGGATTTGCCCGAGCCCTCGGGACCTTCGAGAGTCAGGAAGAAGCCAGCCGGCCGGCCGTCATTGAGGTGCATTTGTCGAGTCTAGTCCAGCCGGGCCGGCGCGCGAAGCCACGATGCGCCGCGCATCGCCCTCCGACCGCTCAGGGGTAGAGGCGCACCCGGCGGTAGGGCTCGCGGCCGCGCGAACGCGAGATTAGATTTGCCCGCTCGGCCATCTGGTGCTGGAGCCGGCGGATGTAGGCGTTCTGCGGCGATAGCTCGACCGGTTCGCTCTCGTGGATCACCAACCCGATCGCCTCCTCTGCCTCATGCAGCGCGGCCTCGCGCGGATCGACCTCAAGCGAGAATATGGAGGTCAGGCTGGCCTGCATCTGGACGATCGTGTTGCTCTTGAGGACGTAGATCGGCAGGCCGCGGTCTTCAGCCTCGCGCAGACCCGAGGTCTTCTGGCGGTACTCGTTCTTGAGGGTCATAACCACGTCCGACTCATCCGGATCTCGGGCGATGATGACCGGCAGTTGCAACTCCTTGATGGCCTGCTCGAGCCGCTTGCGGCTGATGCCGTGGGGCAGAACTCGGAGCGTGGGCAGGCTGGAACCGTTATCTCGGACGCGCAGCACCGGGCCGGTGCCGTCGTCGCCGGCTCGCTCCCGGACGACATCCGCGATTGCCTCGTCGTCCTCGCCCAACTCAGGTAGAGCCAGTGGCCGCAGGTTGTCTACCGAGCGCAAAGCAGGGGCCGGCTCCGGCTCGCCCTGATCCTCCTCGTCCTCGACCTCGTCGGCGCGATATGAATTGAGTGCTCGCGTCGCCTGTTGAGCCCAAGCCCGTTGGCGCTCCAGCTCTCGCAGTTCGCGCGCCCGCGGCTCGGGAACGGGAACGACGGCCCGCTCCAGGCGCCCGTGATCGGCCAGCCCGCCGGATCGCAACGGCACGGCCTCCCCGGGCCCGTTCCCGCGGGGTGGAGACGCAAACCGCTCCCCGGGGAGCATCCGCGAGTCTCGAGCCGGCCCGGAACCACCGCCGGCCCAACCTTGGCCAGGCGCTCCGCTACCGCTCGCTCCGCTACCGCCGGCGCCGCTACCGCCGGCTCCGCCGCTACTGCCGCCGGAGTCGCCGCGGCCGGCCTCGCCGCGGCCGGAGTCGCCGCGGCCGGCCTCGCCGGCCTCACCGCCGGCCGTTCGGCGTGGACCGCGTGCCTCGCGCGCTCCGCGAGACGGCGTCCGCCAGCCGCCGCCGGCTCCGGGCCGGAACCCGGGTCGGGTCGCGCCGCGATCCGCTTCTCGCCAATCGGTGGGAGCGTGGTAGGAACCCGAGCCTCGCCAGCCGGGCTCCGTTCGCCAGCCCGGTCCGGCCCCGACAAGCCCCGCGAATCGGTCGCTGCCAAATCGATCGCTGGTCATCGCTTCGCGCGGGGATGGCTTCGGCCGTGCCTGAGATCGGTGCACGCCGCCCTCGTCGCGCCAGCGCAACTCACCCGAGACGGGGTCGCCGCGCAGCATGGCATCGACGGTCTCGGCCACGTCAGAGTGGACGAGGACCTTCTCGCGATCCTGAATCTCGACGATGACGTCGAATGTGGGTGGAGCCTTGCGCTCCAGGACGCTCTTCTGCGAGCGGCGGCGGCGCGCCTCCTCGTCGCCGAGGGTGACGGTCTGGATGCCGCCGATCAGGTCCGTGAGAGTGGGGTTGAGCATGAGGTTGTCGAGATTGTTGCCGTGGGCGGTGCCGATAAGCTGAACGCCGCGCTCGGCGATGGTTCGGGCCGCGGTGGCCTCCAGTTCCGTCCCGATCTCGTCGATGACGATGACCTCGGGCATGTGGTTCTCGACCGCCTCGATCATCACCTCGTGCTGAACGGACGGGGTCCGGACCTGCATCCTTCGGGCCCGGCCGATCGCAGGGTGGGGGATATCGCCATCGCCGGCGATCTCGTTGCTGGTATCCACGACCACGACCCGCTTGCCCTGGTCATCCGCGAGCACGCGAGCGGCCTCGCGCAGCATCGTCGTCTTGCCGATGCCCGGCCGGCCCATGATCAAGATGGACTTACCCGACTCGACGAAGTCGTTGATGATTTCGATCGTGCCGTAGACAGCACGGCCGATGCGGCAGGTCAGGCCGACGATCTTGCCGGTGCGGTTCCGCAGGGCGCTGATGCGGTGCAAGGTGCGCTCGATACCGGCGCGGTTGTCGTCGCCGAATGTGCCGATGTGGTCGACGACGTAGGCGATGTCCGCTTCGGTGATCTCGCGTTCCAGCAGCCTCACCTCGCCGGTGGTAAATCGCGCCTCGGGGCTGCGGCCCAGATCCATCACGATCTCGATCAGCTGTGACGGATCCGTCAGCTCGTGGACGGCCTGGACCACATCCGGCGGGATTGCCCGCAGGAGCAGGTCGAGGTCGTCGATCGACTCGCGTCGATGGTTCGTCGCGCCCAGTTCAGTCACGTTCCCTCCTTCTGCTTCCAGTTAGCGTACGGCAGGGACGAGGCTCGGTTCAGCCACTCGCACCACGGCCTCCTTCATGAGAAGGGTTACGGTTTCCAGGCTTGAGAAGCCCTGCTCTTCGAGGCGCCGGTCCAGCGGCGATTCGTATGTCCGCACCGGCGCCAGGACGCCGTTGTCGGGGCAGCTGCCGCCCTTCTCGATGCGGGCGGCAATCAGTCCCAAACCGAAATCGATGAGCTGGGCCACGTCCGTTTCGGGAAGGGCCATGATCTTGAGATAGTGGGGCTGCTCCTCCCGCGCCACGCCGATCTGCAGCAGTGCGTGGAGCTGATTGGCGGCCTCATCCGGGCCTATCTGCACATACGACTCCATTTCCGCGAAGCGCAGGATCGGAGCCAGGCTGGAGCGCGGCACGCGCGACGCGGTTGCCTGGCGTTCCCAATCGGGCAGCCGGTATGACTCCAGCCGGGCGACCGGCGCAGGGGTGACGATCATGTACAGGCGAGCCAGCGACAGAGCGTCCAGCGGTTGGCTCAACCGAATCCCGGCTCCTCGTGCGCGCTCCTCGGTCCAGGGCTGCGGCAGTGCCTTGGCAGGCTTGCGAAACAGCAGCCGCTCCTGGCCGTAGCGGGCAAAGCCGGCCTGCATGAACAGCTCCACGTTGCCCTGGCCGTCGGCGCAGGCGACGTGGAATCGGAACGTGCCGCGCTTGGTGCCGTCTCGAAGAAGGTGCTGGACGAGCCGGAAGCGCGTATCGCCCGAGTCGCCGGAGCCGATCGCGTCCAACTCGACGATCGTCATCTCATCGCGTGAGGCATCCCTCTCCACGCGCAGAAGTCCGGAGATGCGCCGCTCGTCCTCGTAGACGAAGAGGAGGTCGTTGGGCCGGAAGGCGCCGAGCGGCAATCGGAACAGGCTGAAGACGCCGATCCGCGGGCCGCTGACGGGCAAACCGAGGGATCGGGCGTCGACGTTGTCCTGCTGGGACAGGCGGGACAGCTCGCCCAGCGCGGCTAGGTCGGTCAGGCGAGCCAGTCGGACTCGACCGGTCACACAGCCTCCCCCATGAACCACGGCTCCGTGCCGTCTGCGGCGGTGCCTTCGCCTGGATCGGAGTACTCGGAAGCCAGCGCGGCCACGAGTCGATGAATGCGGGTCTCGCCGGCCAATTCGGGGTGGAACGAGATGGCCAGCACGTTGCCCTGGCGGACGGCCACGACTCGACCATCAGGCAGCCGCGCCAGCACTTCCACGCCGGGTCCGACTCGTTCGATGATCGGGGCCCGGATAAAGATGGCGTGGACCGGCGTGTCGCCGAGGATCGGGAACGGCAGCTCCGTTTCGAACGAGTCAAGCTGGCGCCCAAAGGCGTTGCGCTGCACGGTCACATCCAGCAGCGGGAACACCGGTTCCTCGCCGCCGGCTATTTCAGTGGCCAGGACGATCATGCCGGCGCAAGTCCCAAGGATCGGGGCGCCGGATCGGGCGAAGGCCATGATCGGCTCGCGCAAGCCCCAGCGGGCCACGAGCTTGCGCATCGTCGTGCTCTCGCCGCCTGGCATGATCAACCCGGATAGGCCTTCGAGATCCTCGGGCAGCCGAACCGTGACGGGCTCGATCCCGATCGCCCGCAAGGTCTCTATATGCTCGATGACGGCGCCGTGCAGCGCCAGTACGCCGATCTTCATCACGCGCTCCGGGTGGGCAGCGCGGGGCTACCAGCCCCGGACGGCCAGACGCTCGCCTTCTGGAATCGAGACCGCCGCAATGCCGCGCATCGGACTGCCAAGACCCTTGGAAACCTCGGCGATGATCTTGGGGTTATCGAAGTGGAGGGTGGCCTGGACGATGGCTTCCGCGGTCCGGGCTGGGTTCTCGCTCTTGAAGATACCGGACCCAACGAAGACACCCTCGGCGCCGAGCTGCATGGCCAGGGCCGCGTCCGCGGGGATGGCGATACCGCCCGCCACGAAGTTGACCACCGGCAGCCTGCCCTCGTCGTGGACCCGCTTGACCAGGTCGTACGGCGCGTCCAGCTCCTTGGCGGCGACGAACAGCTCGTCCTCGCGCATCGACTGCAGGCGGCGGATCTCGGCCAGCAACGTGCGGATGTGACGGACCGCCTCGACGATGTCGCCGGTGCCGGCCTCGCCCTTGGTTCGGATCATGGCCGCGCCCTCGTTGATGCGGCGCAGAGCCTCGCCAAGATCGCGGCACCCGCACACGAACGGCACCTTGAATTGGTGCTTGTCGATGTGGTTGACCTCGTCCGCCGGGGTTAGGACCTCCGATTCGTCAATGTAGTCGACCCCGAGCGCCTCGAGAACCTGAGCCTCGACGAAGTGCCCGATGCGAGCCTTGGCCATGACCGGAATGCTCACGGCCGCCATGATCCCCTCGATCATTTCGGGATCGCTCATACGGGCCACTCCGCCGGCCGCCCGAATGTCGGACGGGACCCGCTCGAGTGCCATCACGGCACAGGCGCCAGCGTCCTCGGCGATCCTGGCATGCTCGGGGGTGACGACGTCCATGATGACGCCGCCTTTGAGCATCTGGGCAAGGCCTTTCTTAGTGGCCCAGGTGGAGATCTCGGCGGTCATGCTGGCTCTCGATTCCTTAGCTGCGACGCAGGTGCGGGGCGTACTCAAGCGCGGCAGTTGCCTGCCCCGTTCGGTGGAATTATAACCGGGTGGCCTCGGACTCCCGCCCGCGGCACCACGATGCGTTCGGAGTTGCTGTCATCCTGGTGTGCATCCGCACAAAGAGGGGCGCCCGAATGATCCCGGACATTGGCCATCTCGTGGTGATACCCAACTACTTTGTGCTGCTGCCGGCCGCGCCGCTCGCCGTCTGGATCCTGCGACGGAAAGCCGATCCGCGCTGGACCCTGCTCGCGCTAATCGCGCTGGGTCACGCTACGGCGATCGTCGGCCTGACGATCTTTCCGATTCCAATCGGCGGGCAGGAGTTTTATCGCCACACGCGAGGCATGAGTGGCGACAACGTGGTGCCATTCGCGACGATCGTCGACCAGCTGAGCCACCTCAGTTTGAACAACCTACGCCAGGTTTCCGGGAACTTGCTGCTTCTCACGCCGTTCGGCGTATACGGGCCCAAGCTCTGGCCGGCGCTGCGAGACTGGCGGCGTTTCGTGGTGGTGGCGCTGGCTATCGGTTGCGCCATCGAGGTCACCCAGTACATCGGGTCCACGGTCGAAGGATTTAGCTACCGCATCACGGACATCGACGACGCCATCATGAACGCGGCCGGAGCAGTGGCCGCGCTGCTGGCGTGGCAGCGTATCGAGCGATCGGGCGTGATCGAGCGGTGGCGACACTACTTTCCCGACTCCGCCGCAGGGTCCGCGTCGTGAATCCGCGTCTGGCGCCCGATTCATTGCGCGCACTGTCCGCCGACGTGATCGCCTGCCGCCGGTGCCCCCGGCTGGTGGCGTGGCGCGAGGCAGCGGCTGCAAACCCGCCGGCTCGATACGCGGCCGATCGCTACTGGGCCAGGCCCGTGCCCGGATGGGGCGATCCCCTTGCCCCCGTCCTGCTCGTGGGTCTGGCGCCTGCCGCCAACGGTGGGAATCGAACCGGCCGGATGTTCACCGGCCACCGCCAACCCATCATCCCGGGCGATGGACTCCGCCAGGTTGGCAAAGCCGGTCCGATGGAGCGAGGCGAACAGGAAGTCGCCCGATCGGTCGCCGGT
>JANYJG010000225.1 GCA_025358515.1 Chloroflexota bacterium | reverse complement strand
GGCGGCAAGACGCTCACGAGCAAGTTCACGTACGACGACTTCGGCCACGTTCTATCCAGGACGGATCCGCTCGGGAACGTGACCGAGGCGACCTACGATGCCGCTGGCTCGCCGCTCACCATGACCGAGCCGGACAAAGGCACCTGGACCTTCACCTACAACGAACGCGAACAGGTCCTATCGGTCGCAGACCGCGCCGGTAACCGGATCACGGCTCTCCAATACGACCTATACGGAGAGTTGCTGAAGAAGACGACGGCCGACGGCGGGGCTACCGTCTACACGTACAGTCACGGCTTGTTGGTTACGATGACCGACTCGCTGGGACAGAAAACTACCTACGGCTACGATTCGGCTGGGAGGGTGGCCAGGGTTACCGGCCCGGACGGCCGGATCTGGTCCTACTCATACGACTCCGACGGCCGTAAGTCGAGCGTCACCGACCCGGCGAACGAAACCACATCGTTCCACTACGACCTGGCCGGGAACATGACCTCGTACTCCGACGCTCTTGGCCATGGCCAGACCTACTCCTTCGACTCCCTCGGGCGCCTCTCAAGTGCCACCGACGCCCTGGGCCAATCAACTGCTTACACCTACGACGGAGCCGGGCGCGTCGTATCCACCCTCGACCGCAACGGCCAGACAACGAGCTTCTCCTACAACCAGTCCGGTCAGATGACGATGATGACCTTGCCGGGAGGCAGTTCGTCGACGTATGACTATGACCCGATTGGTCGGCTCACAGACGCGAACAACGCCGACGCTACGCTCCATTTCGTCTACAACGATGCCGGCAACCTCGTGAGTCAGACGAGTGGCGGAACTCAAACTAGCAACCAGCCAAGCGTCACTTTGTCTCTCGGCCGTGATTCCACCGGCCGGCCGACCTCGCTGACCGCGCCATGGGGAACTACCAGTTTCGCGTATGACGCCAACGGGCTGCTGGCCATGGTCACGGACCCGTCGGCCGGCGTCTTCAACCTTGGCTACGACGCGCTTGGGCGTCTCGCGAGTCTCTCGCGCCCCAACGGCCTAAGCGACGTCTACGCGTACGACCAGGCTGGTCAGTTCTCCTCTCGAGTGTCCTCCAAGGGCAGCGCCGTCATTGACAGCCTCTCGTATTCGTATGGCGTCTCTGGAAATCGCACCGACAAAACCGATGCCTCCGGCACTACGACCTACGGTTACGACACGGCCGACCGGCTGATCAGCGTTCTGGCGCCGGTCGGATCAGTGCTGCCAAACGAAACCTTCACGTACGACGCGGTTGGCAACCAGAGCAACAACGGCCAGCAATACGACGCCGCCAATCGCCTTCTCTCGGACGCCAGGTTCGACTACACCAATGACAACGAAGGCAACCAGGCGCGCAAGGTCGAGCGAGCCACCGGCAAGACAACAACGTACACATGGAACGCACTCCACGAGATGACATCGGCCCAACTGCCCGACGGGACCGTCGTCTCCTACCGGTACGACGCCTTGGCTCGTCGAGTCGAGCAGTCCAGCTCCGCTGGAACGACTCGGTACATCAACCTGGCTGCCAATGTTGTGGCCGAGTACGATGGAGCCAATGCTCGACGGGCGAGTTATCTCACGACTCTGGGTTCGGGCGACCAGCCTGGCATGCCCCTGGAAGTGAGTGTCGGCTCGAGCAGTAGTTATCCGGTGCTCGACGGCACAGACTCGGTCACGGCGATGACCAATGCCTCGGGCGCCCTTGGTCAGACTCTCTCCTACTCCGCCTACGGTCAACCGGTCGGATCATCCTCGGGTACGTACTCGTACGGCACCTACGGCTATGACTCCGGCACCGGGCTCTACTACGCGCGAGCTCGCTACTACGACCCCGTCGTTGGACGATTCCTGAGCGAAGACCCACAGCCGGCAGCGAACAAGTACACGTACTCTCACAGCAGCCCACAGAGCTGGTTTGACCCGACCGGCGAAATACCGGTACGTGGCCTGTTCTGCGCCGGAGCGTGTGCATTGAGCATATTGACTTCTTCCAGCTACCTGGCTCGCAGCGGCTACGAAGGCTTCCAGCAGGTCCTCGACAAGGTCGAAGAATGTGTTGAGGCGATAGGCGACAAGGCGATCGAGCACGCGGCAGCCCAACTCCTTGTCGATGAGCTGATCGCTGCCGATGCCGCGACGATTGCCGCCGAGGTGGCGCCCGTTGGGGAAGAGTGGGTAGTTATGATCATCATTCAGACTGATGACTTGATAGTGATAGCGGTCTTTGAAGGGTAGTCGGTTCGTGGAGGTCGCCAGGTGACGCAAGCTCGCTACGTCCACGGTAGTAAGCTCGACCCGAAGGAAATCTCCGAGGTAGCGGCCGCGATTGTGGATCGGCGCATGTCTGTTGCCGAGCCCGCACGGCCGACTGTCGAACGGATCGAACAGCTGGACGTGCGGGCTGCGATGGCCACGATCTGTGGCCTTCTGGGCGTAGAGACTCCAACGACAGTGCCGAGCGTCGCCCTACTTGGTCGGGCTGATTGGGCCAGACGGTCGATCCAGGGGGCACTGCCGACCCTGCGGATACTCAACGACTTGTGGCAGCCAGACGAGGCGCCCGCTCCATTGGCCGGTCCGGCCATGGGCCGGATCTTTGGGCCGCTCGTGGGCGACACGGCCGTGGACCTGGCGGAATGGGCGCTGGGCGACTTTGACGTCCAGCTATCCAATTCCCATGACGCCGGCGTCGTCGCCCTGCCGATAGAGAACCTGGTATCGCTGTCTGAGTCGTGGGCTTTCCCTCTGCCGGCGGTGATGAAGTGGGCCGTTGCCTGCTCGCTATCCAGCCGGCTGCTGCTGAGTCACGAGCTGCTGGGGGATCGCCTGTCGCGCCTGACTTTGCGCTACCGGCTGGAGATGGGCGCGTTCTTTCAGAATCCGATCGTTAGCGACCTTCTAGGCGGCTCCGGTCCGCTAGATGTCGATCTCCTGATGGCCGCGCGGACCGCGAGGCAGCAAGCCCTGGCCCTCGAAGTCTCGAGCCTGGCCGGCGCCATCGATTGCGTGGGACTGCTGGCGTGGCGCCTGATCGATCCAGACCACACGCAAGTGCTTGAAGACCAGCTCGTCGAGGCGCTGAGACGGCACCGCGTTGACTTGCCGCGAAGCGGCGTTGTCGCCGAGTTCTGGCTCGGCGTGCCGCTCGGCCCGGTGTTGCGTCCGAAGGTCCTTGCCATCGTTCAGCGTCTTGCCAGCTCACCCGTCGGTCTGGCGGTGCTGTGGTTGGATCGGAACCTGCTGGATGCCGTCAACGACGGCTCGACCATTGCGGCCGCGCCCGTCATCCCCGGCAAACCAAGGATGGTGTCGTTAGCGAGTGTGCCGCGACGAGAGGTGCCAGAGGGTTCCCCGGAGTACCGGAAACTAAGGGCCGGGTTGGAGGCCGCTCTGGCCAGCACATTGAGCGAAGCCCAGGCCGAGGTGGTGCGTGGTCGCCTGGATGGCCTGTCTACCGCCTCCGACTTTCGGACGGCGGAAGCGCTCCCGACTGCATCCGTCGGCTATCGATCCGGGCTGATCACGAGCTGGCTTCAGCTGTGGCTGATCGCTAACGGCGCTACTCTGGATCGTCGATTGGAGCTGGCGACCACAGTGTACGCGGCAGTGGTTGCATCACCACAGAATGGCCCTCTTCTCGAAACGCGCGTCGAGAACGATCTGCTGAGACTCCACACCCGCGCCATTATCCAGGTCGAACGTCGACACGAATATCTCGACGCTGTAGTGGAGCTCGCGTTTCTCGCCTGGCTGGGCAGTATCGCCTCCCTAGCCATTGGACCTCACGGGCTGCTTGTATGGCGGCAAACGCGGCAGCAGCGGCTGCAGGCGGTGGGGCGCTAGGCCTCAACAGTCAGACCAGCGCCGGAACCTCGACGAGCAATCAGCCGACCGTCGCGCTCACCTTCGGTCGCGATGCCGCAGGCCGGCCGACATCGGTCATCGCGCCCTGGGGCACCACGACATACACATATGACGGCAACGGCCGCCTCGAGACCGTCACCGATCCATCGAGCGGAGTCTTCGCTTTCGGCTACGACCCGCTCGGTCGTATCGCGAGCCTGTCGCGACCCAACGGCGTGAACGACGTCTACACGTACGAGTCAACCGGTCAGCTCGCCTCGCGGACGAGTTCCAAGGGCGCGGCGGCCATCGATGCGCTCTCATACACGTATGACGATTCCGGCCGTCGAACCTCCAAGACCGACTCCGCCGGCACCACCACCTACGGCTACGACACCGCCGATCGCCTCATCAGCGTTCTGGCTCCGGTCGGGTCATCCCTGCCGGACGAAACCTTCACCTATGACCCCTCGGGCAACCAGACGCAGTCCGCCCAGACCTACGACGCCGCCAACCGCCTGCTCTCCGATGCCAAATTCACCTACACATACGACAACGAGGGCAACCAGACCAGCCGCACCGAGCGCGCAACCAGCAGGGTCACGACGTATGCCTGGAACGCACTCCACCAGCTGACTTCGGCCAAGCTGCCCGACGCCTCCCTCGTCACCTACCGATACGACGCCCTCGGCCGAAGGGTCGAGCAGTCGAGCGCCGCTGGAACCACCCGCTACGCCAACCTCGGAGCCAATGTCGTCGCCGAGTACGACGGAG
>JANYJG010000209.1 GCA_025358515.1 Chloroflexota bacterium | reverse complement strand
TGGTCAAAGTCGCCATGAGCGAGAACGGCCTCGAGGCCATCTCGCGCTTCGCCAAGGAAGGCATCAAGACCAACTGCACCCTGGTCTTCTCCACGAATCAGGGCTTCCTCGCCGCCAAGGCGGGAGCCAGTCTCATTTCGCCGTTCGTCGGCCGCCTGGACGACATCAATCAGGACGGAATGATCGTGATCCGCGAGCTGGCTGAGATCTTTTCGTTCCACGAGATCCGGGCCGAGATACTCGCTGCCTCGATCCGAAACCCGCTTCACGTGACACAGGCTGCCCTGGCCGGCGCCCACGTCGCCACCATCCCCTTCAAGATTCTGCAGCAGATGGTTCACCATCCGCTCACGGACACCGGCATCGTCAAGTTCCGAAAGGACTGGGCTGAGGCGAGGGCTGCAGACTCTGGCAAGGGCCACCGACAAGCCTAGGGGGTCAGACCGTCGGAGGCTGCCTCATCGCAGTCCGCCACAGCTAACCATGCACGCGCCCTTCGTACCGCCTTTGCTCCTCAATTGTCCGCTCGGCGAGCGGCTCCGCCTCGAGTCGCTCATCTGGGATAGGTTGTCCGATCTCGACCGATCTGCCAAACATGCCCCGAGCGATACGCTCCTCTGCACGCTCCACCGCGGCGAGATGCTCACGTAGGTCGGCCTCGAGGGCGACGGAGATCGACTCCGATTCGAGGGCGCTGCCGGCGTCCTCGGCTTCCCCCGTCTGCTGGCGCTGGAGAGAGCCGTCGTCACGAATCTCGCCGCTGAGCCCGGCCAGCGCCGACTCTATACGAGCCCGTTCTTCTGCTACCAGTTTTCGCGCACGTTGCTCGTTCACGATCGCCTCCACTCCGGATCTACCTGACGATCTTGCGGCGATTGCTCTGAGCCTTCCGTCACCTGGCGAACGGCTTCCAATGCTATGCCTGCTCGCACGGATGCCCGCACACAGCTATGCCACGACCTCGGATGCCCGACCGATCTCGCCGCGAGCTTCCAGGCGCGCGAGTAACAAGTAGAAGTACAGCATGCCGCGTTGCGGTCCCATCTTCTCGAGGACCGATCCAGCATCCAGACGCTCACCTGCCACTAGTTGGAGGTTGGCTGCGACGCTGCTGTCGTTGCCGGGAAACACATCCAGCCGGCCGAGCCCGCGGAGCAGGATCACCGCGGCGGTCCATGGTCCGATCCCCTTGATCCGGCGAAGCAGAAGTGCGGCATCGGCGCTCGGTAGGTTCTCCAGCATCGCCTCGCTGATCGCACCGGTTGCGATTGCCTCGCCGATGCGCCGAAGGGTTGCGGCCTTTCCCGCACTGAGACCCGCTGAGCGGATCACTGCGTCGTCGGCCCCCAGGTAGCTCTCCACGCCGGGGAATCGAGAAAGGCGCACGCCGTCGAACTCGACCACCGTGCCGAGCGAGAGAACGAGACGACGCATGATCGCGCTGGCGGCATGCAGACTGACTTGCTGAAATGCGATCGTGTTCGCGCAGGCCTCGAAGAGGTCGGGATACCGAGGCGGCTTGAGGCCGCTCATGCGTTGCGCCAGTGGAGCCAGCCACGAAATCCCGCGCGCGCGGCGCTGGAAGTCCGATACATCGCAGCCGGTGCCCAGGATCCGGATCACGCTCTTGAGCGCCGGCTCGATGTCGCCGGGCTTGCCGCTTACGGAGACCGTCAGCGCATCGGCGCGGGGCTGCGAGACGCTCACGATGACCGGCTCGTCATGAGTACCGAGCGCCCGCAAGTAGCGTCCATCCTCCGTCAGGACATCTACCGGGTTCGTGGCCATCCGGCGCAGCGCGCTCACCGTGAGGTCCAGCCGGTAGGGCGTTACCAACTCGATTTCGGATGTTGCGGCAAAGGACGCAGCCTGCACTGAAGGGATCACCCGTTTCGACTCTCGTAGTTGGACCAATACGATTTTCTAGATCGGCGATAAGAACGCGAGCGCGACGACACATGTCGCACCCGCCATCTCCACCAGTCCTACGTGGACAGGACGAAGCGGCCTGGCAGTGTCACGTCGGTGGCGCTGGACGATCGGCAGCAAAGCCGCGCGGATCGCCAGCAGGCCCAGCAGCACGACGAAGGGCGGCGACAACAAGACGACCGCAACCGCCGTCGCCGCGAGATGAAAGCTCACCGACACCGCCGCGAAGCCCGCGTTCTTCTGCTCTCGAATGACAGAGCGGACTGCGAGAACCGTGCCAACCAGATAGACGGCGGCCAGTAATGCGGCTTTGCCGACCGCAGCTGGATCGAACGGCCCTGCCAGCACAGCGGCGGCTGGAACGAGCACGAGAGCTTCAGCTACCTGCGCTAACCCGGCGGCCAGCCCACGGGCGCGGCCGAGCTTGGCCGCAGCAAACGAGACGCCGCCTGCAGGAGCCAGGATGAGAAGAGCCAGCAATAGGACCGGATGAGTTGCTATGAGCGCCACCCCAAGGACGATGGCCACGAAGACATATGCGATCAGCGACGCCGCGTAGTGCTGCCGCACCCGTGCTCGAACCCAGGTCTGGGCGGTCGCGGAAGCCAGGTACCCAGCGACCGCGGCGGCTGCCAGGGCGGCGTGCCAGATATTCGGCCGGGTGACCGAGATTCCCAGGAGCAAGGGCACGGCCAGCATCGCCCACGCACCGTGCTGATGAGGGATCCATAGGCGGCCGGCGGTTGTCTGCGAGGCCGGGCTCGGTACGACTGTGTCCAC
>JANYJG010000095.1 GCA_025358515.1 Chloroflexota bacterium | reverse complement strand
ATAAACCCCGCCGTTGTCCTCGACCGAGCGCGCCAGTATCTCCACCTCAGCTGAGTCGCGAATGAGGCCCAGGTTGTCGCGCAGCCACTGAACGAGGGCGCCGGCGTAGGCGATCGAACCCTCCAGGGCGTACACGGCGGGCTCGGTCCCGATGCGGTAGCCGAGCGTCGTCAGCAGGCCGCTCGTGCTGGCCACCGGCTCGGTGCCCGTGTTGAGGAGCATGAAGCAGCCAGTGCCATAGGTATTCTTGGCCTCGCCCGGATCGAAGCATGTCTGGCCGAACAGCGCCGCCTGCTGGTCGCCCAGATCGCCCGCAATCGGCACGCCCGCCAGATCGCCGACAGTCTCGCCGTAGACCTCGCCGAAGACCTCGCTCGACGCGCGGACCGCCGGCAGCATGGCATGCGGCACGCCCATGACCGCCAGCATCTCATCGTCCCAATCGAGGGTGCGGAGATTCATCAGCATTGTCCGGCTGGCATTCGTGACGTCGGTGACGTGGACGGCTCGAACACTGCCCGATCGGCCGCCCCCGCCTGCTGACCCGCCGCCCGAATCTCCGGCTCCGCCGGTCAGGTTCCAGATGAGCCAGCTGTCGATGGTGCCGAATAGAAGGTCGCCCGCCTCCGCCCGCGCTCTGGCGCCGACCACGTTGTCGAGGATCCAGCGGATCTTGGGGCCGGAAAAGTAGGTCGCCAGCGGCAGCCCAACCTTCGCGCGAAACCTGTCCTGGCCGCCGTCGCGGGCCAGTTCGGAGATAAGCCCATCCGTCCGCGTGTCCTGCCAGACGATGGCGTTGTGTACCGGCTTGCCGGTTCGGCGATCCCAGACGACCGTCGTCTCGCGCTGGTTCGCGATCCCGACAGCCGCCAGATCGCCCGCCGCCAGTCCCGCCTTCGTCAGCGCCCCGTGGATGACCTCCCGGCAGCGCGCCCAGATCTCGAGCGGATCGTGCTCGACCCAGCCGGGCCGGGGGTAGATCTGCTGATGCTCTCGCTGGTCGGCCGAGACGACCGCGCCCGAATGGTCGAACACCATGAAGCGCGTGCTCGTCGTGCCCTGATCGATCGCCCCGACGTACTTCGGCATCCTGGCCTCTTCGCTGGCGTTGGGATAATCGAGGGCCAGTCTAGGACGTGAGAACCACACCTTCCTTTTCGAAAGGAAACACGACCTCGTTGACTCGACGGAGCGCGGCGTCGAGGCCGGATACGATCTTCTGGCTGCCTAACACAAGGATCACCTTGCCGGCACCCGCGACGTACGCGCCGAGTTGGCCTCCGAGAGCCGACGCGGCAACCAGGGTCCCATCATCGGTGACCGCTGCCACACTTCCGAGCATGTAGTCGGGGGCGGCAATGAGCTTGCGGATTTCGCGACTTGAGTCTTGCGATCCCGGCCCCTTCACTCGTTGGCCGGCCGCAGCGCATAGACCCGGCCCTGCTTGCGGTCGAGATCCTCGAGCTCAGTCGTCGTGCGGACGTCGTAACAGGCGAGCTCGACCAGCTCGCCGGTGGGCAGGTAGCGGCGGCCGGGGTCGCCGACCAGTACATGTATCCCGCGGTCCCGAGCGCGCTGAAGCCACGGCAGGACGCGCTCGGCCAGGGAGGCGTCGTAGCAGCAGTCACCGGCCAGAATTAGGTCGACGTCGGGCGGCTCGTCGTCGAGGACATCGCGACGCACGACGGTCACCCGGTGGCCGTTGGCGCGGGCGTTGAGGTCGATGGCGGCAGCGGCGAAGGCATCGATATCGGCTCCGGTCGCCCCGGCCGCGCCGGCATGCATCGACGCGATAGCGCACACCCCGGAGCCGGATGCCAGGTCGAACACCCGCCGACCAGTTACGACCTCCGGATGCTCGCGCAGGTACCGGCCAATCGCGAGCCCACCGGCCCACGCAAAGGCCCAGTACGGGAGTGCGGCGTCCTCATCGTGCTTCTCGATCTGGACGGCCTGCCACAGCGGCAGAACCTCGTCGGCCAAGTGGAGGCGGACCTCTTCGAGACCAGGCACGGGACGGAGGTGCGTATGGCGCAGTACGAAACCACGGAGCGAGGCGGCCATCGCCGTACTCTACCGCCCTCAAATGGCAAGGCTGCAACGGCCGTGCAGCGGGCGAGTGGCTACGTGTCGGAGTTGTCGGTGCGCTCCTCGACCCTGAATTTGACTATCCGACGAATCAGATCCGTAGGTAGTGGCTGGTCAAGGGGGAATCGCGCTGAGCCCTTGCCGCTCTTGTAGGGCGTGAGTTCCTCTTTGAAGGCGTCGACTGCACTCGGCACCGGATATAGCCCGATGTGCTTCTCGTAGCCTGCGAAGGACACCAAATGGTGCCCGTTGAGATCAAAGGTCGGGATCGCGTAGCTGATTGTCTCTGTCGCCCCGGGCGCGGATGCCTTGATGATTGCTCTCAACTCTTCAAGCATCTGCTGAGTCTCAGGACGGGATTCCGCGATGTATTGGTCGATGGAGGTGGCGGTCGTGTCCCCAGACTTGGTGTAACAGCAGGTAGGCCGTGAAAAGAAACGGCCACCGCGTCATCCTCGCGTCGTTGGAAGTAGAGAACCGACGACGAAAGGGACACCACGATGGCCGACGACAGCATGGCTTTGCTCGAGAGTGTTCGCAAGGCGATCGAAGAGGGTGACGGCGACTTCCTGCGTGAGACCGTCCATTTGCTCGCCCAGGGCGTGATGGAAGCCGAAGTGACCGAACTCACGGGCGTTCCCAAGGGCGAGCGAGCACCCGACCGCCGCCTGACGAGCCGCAACGGCTATCGCGACCGACGTTGGGATACGCGAGTCGGCACGATCGATCTCTCGATCCCGCGTGTCCGCGACGGCAGCTACTTTCCTTCGCTGCTCGAACCTCGCCGACGAGCCGAACGAGCCCTCCTCGCGGTCGTCCAGGAGGCATACGTCCTTGGAGTCTCGACTCGCCGGGTCGACGATCTCGTCCAAAGCCTCGGGATCACCGGCATCAGCCGCAGCGAAGTCAGTCGGATCTGCGCCGCTCTCGACGCCGAGGTCGAGAACTTCCGGCGGCGTCCCTTGATCGAGGCGTATCCCTACGTCTGGTTCGATGCGACGTATCTCAAGGTCCGCGAAGCGGGCCGAGTTGTCTCCATGGCTGCTCTGGTGGCGACCGGCGTCGCCATGAGCGGCGAACGTCGCATCCTTGGTATCGAACTCTCGTCTGGCAACGACGAGGGATCGGCCTGGCCCTCGTTCATCCGTTCGCTTGTCGGCCGCGGCCTCCACGGCGTGCGCCTAGTGATCAGCGACGACCACGCTGGATTGGTCAAGGCCATCCGCGAGCAGCTCCTGGGCTCAGGCTGGCAGCGCTGCCGGGTGCACTTCTCCCGCAACGCCCAGGATCTCGTGCCGCGATCGGCTCGGGGAATGATCGCGTCCGCAGTCCGGGCCGTGTTCGAACAGCCCGACGAAGGTGCCGCCCACGACCAGCTCGGCCACATCGCCGATGGCTTGCAGGCCAAGTTCCCGGCGGTTGCCCAACTCCTCATCGATGCCGAGACCGACATCCTGGCCCACTTCGCCTTCCCTGAGACTCACCGGCGCCAGATCCGCAGCACCAATCCACTCGAGCGGCTCAACAAGGAGATCAAGCGCCGGACCGCGGTCGTGGG
>JANYJG010000172.1 GCA_025358515.1 Chloroflexota bacterium | reverse complement strand
CGTGGCGTGCTGGCCACCAGCGCGGCTTCCCGGGCGAACACGCTGGTGTGGGACGAGGCGAATTGGGCGAGCGATTACGGGGGTGTTTCGCCGGTGTGCGTGTGGGGATCTGCCCAGGAGGTTAAGTAGATGTCTCGTCCGATTACGATCGTTCCGTTCGCTTCGACTACGCTCTATCCCGCGGGCATCAACGCTTGGAACGGCCAGCCCACCAAGCTCTTGAACGGCGCGGGCTACTTCACGCCCGGCCAGGCGGCCACCGCCACGCAGGTGAACGGCCAGATCAACCGCACGGACGCGACCCTGGCGTCGCTGACTGACCACGTCGGGCAGATCGCCGCTCAGAACTGGCGCACGTCCGTGGCGTACGGGACCCTCGGTGGCAACGGGGGGGACCCGGCCACATATGACTCGTTCGCGCACCGCTGGCTCATGGGCCAGGGGTACGGAGGGGGCTCCGGTACGGCCGGCCTCCTGCTCCAGTCCGTGGACGGGGGTGCGACGTGGGCTGCGCTCGCCGGGGGCGGCGCGCCTGTCGGATCCGGGGGATCCCCGTCAGGGACGATCTACTCCACCGCGGTGCGGCCCTCGGACGGCAAGATCGTGATCGTCACGGACGGCAACGCCGCCTTCTCCACCCCGTATGCGAACTTCGGCACGTTCAGCATGGGGAAGGCATTCTGGTACGCGCAGGCCAGCAAGTGGCTGATCTTCGGGCGCGACGGGTCCTACGCCCAGGTGTTCCTCACCAGCTCGGACGGTTCGTCATCGAGCTCCCCGACGTTCCCCGCTGGCAAGATGAACCTCGTGGGGACCACGCGCTATTTCGCGGCTGCGTCCCCCTCGATGGTCTGCGTCGCATCGAACAAGGTGGGGACGCAGACCGTGGTGACGAGCTCGGACGCCAGCGCAGCGACGTGGACCGCGCAGACCGTTGGCTCACTCACCCTCTCCGAGTTCATCGTGGGCTTGGAGTACAGCGCGGCCGGCGTGTTCGTCATGGCCCTGTCCAACGGCACGAACAGCCGCGTGCTGACGTCCCCGGACGGGGCGTCGTGGACGGAGGTGGCCAACCTCACCACGATCAAGCTTCTTAGCATGGCGGCGCAGGGTGCGGGCCTGGCCGCGGTGTGCGTGTTCAACGGAGCGAACCGAGTGATCACGTCCAAGGACCAGGGGGTCACGTGGCAGTTCGGCGCGGCGGGGTTCAGCCTGGCCACCTCGGTCGTATCGCTCGCGTGCTCCGGGGCGCAGTTCCTTGCCAACTCGGACGCGAACATCCAAGCGTCGTATGTGTGCGGAGCCGGGACCTGAAACGATCACGAAGATAGTTGCATGGCGATCGCAACGGGGGCATGCTTGGGGCATGCGTACCTCGATGCTGTTCGCCGTTGCCTCTGTCGCCTTGCTCCTCGGTGCGTGCGGCCCGCGGCCGAAGATCGACGGCCATGCGCTGATCGAGGTGGACTCGGACTTTACCCCGGAGGAGACGGAGCGCGTGCTGGCCGGCGTGGCCTTGTGGGAGGCGGCCAGCCCGGACATGCGGTTCCGCACGGCAAGTCGCGTGGACCACGCGTGGATGCTGGCGCACCCCGGTGCAGACGACGTTTTCCAGCTCGTGAAGGTGACGGAGAAGACGGACCCGGCGTGTACGGTGCTGCATACGGACGTGGCCGACACCTACTACAGCCCCGGCCACGCGTGCTTCGCGGACGAGCCTACGCGGGTCTTCCAGCCGGGAACCCTCGAACTCCTGGTGGCGCACGAGATGGGTCACATGCTCGGTCTTGACCACCAGCCCACCGGCGTGATGGCACCCAGCCCCTCGGGCCGGGGTCCTATCGCTTGCTCGGACGTGCAGCGTCTGGGCTACCGCTGCGCGGAGTGACGGGGTACGTCAGGGGGCGGTGCACTCGCATTCGATGAGACCGTCCGCGGGGATGTCACCCATGCGCATGTCCTTCGACTCGATGAACGTCAGGGGTCGCCGACCATGGCCGCCGCAGAATGGGCACTTCTCCTTCGATGTCGGCGCGCCTGGTGCGTGGCTCATCGTCGGGTTCTGCAGCCCGTGGGCTTCGCATTCGAGGCGGATCAGCTTCTGCATGCCCAGCGGGATTGGTTTCCCCAGGTTCGC
>JANYJG010000093.1 GCA_025358515.1 Chloroflexota bacterium | reverse complement strand
CTGGGAGTGAGCGTCGCCTATTTCATCCTGCCGTACGCCTCGGGATTCCTGTACGGCTTCCAGTCCAAAGACATCAAACTGATGCTCACGGCGGATAGCTACTTCGGCTTCGTGACCACGCTCTTCCTTGCCTTCGGCCTGGTCATGGAGTTTCCGATCGTGCTTGTGCTGCTCGCCAAGATGGGGATTCTGTCGTCGCAGCGCCTGCGCCGTTCGCGCCGGATGGCCGTACTCGGAATCGTCCTCGTCTCCACCGTGATCACGCCCGGGGCAGACATCGTCAGCCCGATCGTGATGGCTGTAACGATGTATAGCCTGTATGAGGTTTCGATCGTCATGATCAGGATGGGCGGCCGCTAGTCCCTGGCGCCCGGTCCTCGGAGTGGCCCATAATTCGCGCAGGGCAATCGATCCGCGAAGGCAGATGAGGATTGGGCATGACTGAGGCAACGACCGCGCGAGTCGGAATCGTGTGCGGCAGCCGCTCGGACTTCCCCGTGATGGAGAGGGCCGTTGAGATGCTGGCCAAGCTTAAGGTTCCATGCGAGCTCCACGCCATCTCGGCCCATCGCGCGCCGGACCTCCTGTTCGGCTTCATCGCCGGAGCCGAAGCGCGTGGCATTCGCGTGTTCATCGCGGCAGCCGGCGGCGCAGCGCACCTGCCCGGCGTCGTGGCCTCCAAGACGATCCTGCCGGTGATCGGGGTGCCAATCCCAACCCAAGTCTCAGGCGGCCTGGACTCGCTGCTGTCGATCGTCCAGATGCCTAAGGGCGTACCAGTTGCAACGGTCGCCATCGGCGGAGCGGAGAACGCAGCCCTGCTGGCGGTGGAGATCCTGGCTCTCGGCGATCCGGCCCTTCGGACTCGCCTGCAGGCCTACCGGGACGCCCAGACGCGATCGATCGAGGACGACGAATCGAACTCGAACCTGCGATGAGCGAGGTTCGATTCGGCCTGGGCGGCATGCCCGACTGGCTCGAGCCGATGGTCCGTTTCTGCCAGCGCTGCGGTTCCGAGCTGACATTCGGGGCAATCGAGGGCGAGGAACGCGATCGCCTGTCCTGTCCGAGGTGCAATTCCATCTCCTATGTGAACCCCCGCTTGGTCGTCACGACCTTGCCGGTCACCGCCCAGGGCGAGGTAGTCCTGATCCGTCGCGGCATCGAGCCCGCCTACGGCAAATGGGCTCAACCGGGCGGATTCCTCGAGATCGACGAAACGGTGGAGGCCGGGGCGGTTCGGGAGACACTGGAGGAAACCGGCCTGCTCGTGGAGCCGATCCGGATAGTGGGCCTTTACTCGCGGGTTCAGGCTGCGGTCGTCGTGGTCGCGTTCGAGGCGCGCATCGTGAGCGGGACGGCGGCGGTAACGCGTGAGTCGCTCGAGACCCGCGCCTTCGCCGCCGACGCGATCCCCTGGCGGGAAATCGCCTTCGAGACCAGCGTCCGGGCCCTGACCGACTGGCTTGCCGGTGTCCTTTCGAACCGCAAGGGGTTCGGCGGAACAGTAGGCTAGACGCTCATGGACGCCGTGCAAATCGCCCTGATCGTTATCCCGCTACTGATCGTTCAGTACGGGCTTGTGTTGTATGCCCTGTACGACCTATTCCAGGAGGATCGGCGGGTCCGCGGCAACAACAAGATCCTGTGGGCCCTGATCGTCTTCTTCGCCACCGGGATCGGGCCGCTGGTCTACCTGTTCGGCGGCCGTGACGAGTCGCGCGGCGTGGAGACCCTGACAGCCCGATCTGGGCCGAGCAGCTCCATCACCAGGATTCTGGCGGCCTGGCCCGTGCTGGCGAAGACAGACACGCCGGCGATTGTCACGTCCGGCCTTGGCAAACGCTATTCCCGCGGCATCGTGGCCCTGGACAACCTCACCCTCAACGTCCCAAGTGGCAGCATTTTCGGGTTCCTGGGGCCCAACGGCGCCGGCAAGACCACGACCCTGCGGCTGCTTGCCGGCCTCGCGACGGCGAGCTCCGGGACGGCATCCGTGGCCGGCATCGCCAGTGGCGCAACCGACGGCCGGCTGGCGCGCAACATCGGCTACCTGGACCAGGACCCGCGCTTTTATGCGTGGATGCGCGGTCGCGAACTTCTCGAGCTTGTGGGCCAGCTCCACGGCCTCCAAGGGGCGGAGCTGCGGCAGCGTGTCGGTGAGGTTCTTGAGATCGTCGGCCTGACCGAAGCGGGCCATCGTAAGATCGGCGGCTACTCGGGCGGCATGCGCCAGCGCCTGGGAATCGGCCAGGCCCTGTTGAATCGACCTCAGGTCTTATTCCTGGACGAGCCCGTCAGCTCCCTGGATCCCGAGGGCCGGCGGGACGTACTGGAGATCGTGTCCCGCCTGCGCGGCATCGCAACCGTTTTCATGAGCACCCACATCCTCAACGATGTGGAACGAGTTTGCGACCGCGTCGCCATCCTGAACCTTGGCCATCTGGTCGTTCAGGGCCCGATAGACGAATTGCTCGACAGCTACGCCCAGCCGATATACGAGATCGAACCGGAGCCTCAGCAGCCGGACTCGGTCGAACGGCTGGCCGGTCTCCTCCGCGGACAGCCTTGGGTCCAGGACATCCAGTTGACGCCCGACACCGTCCGCGTTTTCGTGCGCGACCCGCGGGTGGCCGGCCCCGCGATCCTGCCGCTCGTCGCGTCCAGCGGCGTTGCCATCGCCAGATACGAGCGCGCTCGCCCTTCCCTGGAGGACGTCTTCCTGCGGCTGGTGGCGGAGAGCGCCGTCCCCGTCGCGCCGCCAGTAACGGTGCCGGCTTGGGGCCTGGACGGGAGGGGCCGCCGATGATGGGCTTCCGGATTCTCTTCATCAAGGAGTTGCGGGAGCAGTTCCGAACCAAGCGGCTCGTTTCGGTCGCCGCGGTCTTCGTATTCTTCGGCATCCTCGGGCCGATCACGGACCGTTTCATGCAGCAGCTTATCAATGCAATCGGCAGCGAGAGCGCCGGCATGACCTTCCAGGTCCCGCCGCCATCGCTCGCCGGCGCTATGGGCCAGATCCTCAAGAACATGTCGCAGTTCGGCATCATCTGCGCACTGCTCCTGGCCATGGGCGCGGTGGCCTGGGAAAGGGAACGCGGTACAGCGGCGATGATCCTGACCAAGCCCGCGTCTCGCTTTGCGTTTCTGGCCGCCAAGCTGGGAGGAATGGCGGTGACTCTCGGTGTCGGCGTAACGCTGGGCTTCGGCTTTAGCTACGTGTACACCCTGCTGCTGTATCCGACGGTCTTCCCGATCGGCGGCTACGTCGCGATGTGCCTGATCCTGTGGTGGACCCTGGTGATCTTCGCCGCGATCACAATGCTTGGCAGCACAATGAGCCGCTCCGCGATCGCTGCCGCGGGCCTTGGTTTCGTGGCCTTCCTGGTCCTGGGCCTCGTGGTCACGCTGCCTGTCATCGGGCCGTGGTCGCCACTCGGGCTTCTGGGCCCGGCCCAGAATCTGGCCCTGGGCAGGGACGCGGGCAACTTCCTGGGACCGCTGCTGTTCAACCTGGCCCTGATCCCGGCCATCTTCGCCGCGACCTGGCTATCGTTCCGCCGCCAGGAGCTTTAGCGGCGCAGGGCGCGGGGCGGCGGGGCGGCGGGGCGGGGCGGCGGCGGGGCGCGATCCGCTACTTCTGGCCGCGGACCAGCTTGGCCGGCTCCAACGCAGTCAGCTTGCCGCGGTTGGCCATCGCCTTCGTCAGCGCAACATCGTGGGCGTGGCGCTCGAGGTCATCGTCCAGGGGCGCCAGCACCACCTCCGCGGCTCCAATGCCCTGAATACGACCGAGGGCGATGCGGATCAGCTGATCGGTGAGCCACGGGTTCTTGGGCAGAACCGGGCCGTGCAGGTACGTGGCGAAGACGTTGCCCGAACGGGCTCCCTCAAGCCCATCGCGGCCGTTGTTGCCGGCGCCGGCGACGACTCGCCCGAAAGCATCGCAACCGGGCCCGAGTTCGGTCAGGCCGGAGTGGTTCTCAAAACCGACTACCGTTTCGGTCGCGCCGCCGATGGTGACCTCGCAGGCGGCGTGCTGCATGAAGCGCTGCGGTCCACCGCGCGTCTCCAGGTCCAGGATGCCCGCACCGACCATCTCCTCGCCGGAGTTAGAGATGTAGCGATGACCCAGCAACTGCAGGCCGGCACACACGGCAAAGATGAGCACGCCTTCGGCCACAGCGTCGCGCAGCGATGGCGCCTTGAGCGCGAAATCAGCCGCCGCGACGGCCATCTCCACGTCCTGGCCGCCGTGGAACAGGACGATGTCGAAGGTGCGGAAGTCCGGCGTCTCGCCCTTCTCGACGGCCACGACGTCGACGGGGATGCCGCGCCACTCCGCCCGGCGCTGAAGAGCGATGAGGTTGCCGCCGTCGCCGGCCACGTTCAGGAGCGACGGGTAAAGGTGGGCAATTCGAAGGGACCGGTGGTCGGCCGATCGAACAACCATGGCCGCGGGCGCCTTCGGGGCCGTGGGGATCGTCGGCTCGGTCATACGGCCCAGTATCTCCCTGTCCAACCGCGCCGCCTCATCTCGTCCCGCAGCTCGATCAGGGGCGTGTAGCCGGATAGCACGACCAAGCGCTCACCCGCCGGCAGCCCGTCCAGAGCCGCCGTCAGCGCCGCCGCCCGATCCGCCACGACCGTCAACTTGGCCGATGCGACGCCGGCGTAGTGCAGCCGATTCGCCAACTCATCGGCGCGCGTGCCGGAGACGATCGCGCGCTCGACCTTGGGCCCCATCGATTCGAAATCGACATCCCACAGCCAGCCAAAATCCTCGCCATCGACCAGCGTGTTCGACGCGGCAATGAGCAGCTGGCGCGGCTCGTCTTCGGTGGCCAGGGCGCGCAGAGTGGTGTTGTACGAGGTCGGGTTCTTGGCGAAGGCCAGGATTACGGCCTTGCCGCCCGCGTCGATCTTCTCGAGGCGGCCGAAGGCGGGCCCGACCGACGCCAGCGATTCGACGGCATGGGTGAGGGGGACGCCCAGCCCAACCAGGATGGCAATTGCGGCGGCTGCGTCGTAGGCGATGTGCACGCCCGACTGGGGAATCTCGAGGGTCAACTTGCCGGTCGGCGTCTGGATTTCGCAGCGTGTTCGATCGAGCCCCACCACTTCCAGCGACGTCACCGCCACATCCAACTCGGGTCGAGCGAAGCCGCAGTTGAGGCAGCTGTAGTCGCCCATGTGCGAGAGGTACACGTGCTTGTACGCCAGATCGGCCTGGCAGCGCGGGCAGCGGATGGTGTCGGCGGCGCGAGTGATCTGGTCGGTGGAGCGCTCCAGAGCGAAGCCAAACGTCACGCGTTTGCCGGCCCGAGTCTCGGCCATAGTGGCGACCATCGGATCGTCGGCGTTGACGATGAGAGCGCATTCGGCGGGCAGTTTTGCCGCCACCGATTCGATTGCCTCGGCCACGGCATAGATCTCGCCGAAGCGGTCCAGCTGATCGCGGAAGAGGTCCGTGACCAGAAGGGCCCGCGGCATCGTTTCGGGAGCGACTTTGGGCAGCGCGCCCTCATCGACTTCGGCCACCAGGACGCCCTGGGGCAGCCGTCCGCGCATGTCGGAAGCGCTGACCGCCAGGCTCGTGACGCCCTGGACGAGATTCGCGCCGGCCGAGTTGTGACTGACGGCGACGCCCTCGCCTCGCAGAAGCGCGGCGGTGAAACGGGCTGTGGTCGTCTTGCCGTTGCTGCCGGTGATCGCTACCACGGGAACGCCGCGGCCACGTACCAGGCGATCGAGGACGCGTGGATCCACTCGTCGGGCGACCATGCCGGTGATGGCTGTGCCGCCCCCTCGGCCGATCAGTCGAGCGGCGCGGCCGGCCCCCTTGCCGGCGACGAGGGCGATGAACGTGCGGAATGGCAGGGACGACTTGACGTCCGGGGGACGCCTCTCGGTAAGGCTACTCATTGCCGGGGCAGTCTACCTGGTCGGGGCTTTGAGGAGCCGGGGCGACCGCGGGTACGAGCGCCGTCAGAGCCGGTGAAGCCGGGCCAGGGTGGTATCGGGCTCCGGGCCGGGCCCGCGCCGGGCTCCGGGCCGGGTTCCGGGCCGCGCCGGGTTCCGCCTCGGGCGCCGGGTTCCGCCTCGGGCGCCTGGCTGGGTTCCGGGATCGCGCCCCGGGCCCCGGCCGCGCCTCGGCCCCGCCGCGGGCCAGTTATGCAGCCAGGGTATGAACTTACCAACAAGCAAGGGGTCGTGGCCCCAAACCGTGGTTTCGTGGCCGTCTGATACCCCCGGTGCATAGACCAACCGCCCAGCGCGTCCTTTTGGCCCAAACCGTGGTTTCCGTGTCCGGTTCATACCCCCGGTGCATAGACCGAACTGAGGAGAGGGCGGTCCACGCGGTCCACCTGTCCACGCGGTCCACGCGGTCCACGCGGTCCACGCGGTCCACCTGTCCACGCGGTCCACCTGTCCACGCGGTCCACGCGGTCCACGCGGTCCACGCGGTCCACCTGTCCATCGAATTCGTGGACCTCTTCGTCCCGCTGCCGTAAGCACTGTTGGCCCCGGGGCAAAGAAAAGCCCCGGTCGCGGCGGGGAATGCGGTCGGGGCGGGAGGCTTTTGGCGTTGCTTTTGGCGTTGCTTTTAGCGCCGAGCCGACAATGCAGTCGGGCGGCCGGCCTGCCGGCCTAAGCGGGGCGCCGCAACCTGGCCGCCTGGCTGCCGGGCCGGGCGCGGCGACTGAGGGATCATTCCTTGATAGAGGCTCGCAGGTGCTACCGAAAGTGCGATCGAGCCGTCCTCAGCCTCGAAGAGGGACCAGCCGGTACGCCGGAGCACCGTCGCGACCAATTGCCGAACGAGCGGCTCCTCACGGACCGCAAAGGCGATGAGGGCGGGCTCGTCGTGCATAGCCTGCAGCGCTTCGGTGGCATCTTCGCCGTCGATCCGCTGCTGCTGGGCTGCCATTGCCCGACGGGACCTATGGTGCGTTATCACATCGACCTCGCGTATCCGTGGCGACGCCTCTGAGTTCTATACGCGGCACGACATCGAACTGATCACTTTCGATGGTTGCGGAATCCCGAACCATCGTAGCCGGCAGCGATTTATGTCCACCCAAGCCCGACAAACCCGACGAGGCCGACAATCGCCAGGGCGATCCCCGCGAATGCCATGCAACCTGCGCCGGAGTTCTGAGTTCTGCGGGCGTTCGGCTGGCGCCTGGAGTCCTGCACCCACCGTGGATTCGGAGCCCAATGCGAATCGCCGGGGCTGGGGGCGGGCACGGGCGACGTGGGCGGCGACTCAGGCCGTTCCGTGGGCACCGCAGCGTGAGATCGCGACTGTCCGTGCGGATGCTCCCGCGAGGGTCCGCCCTCCGGACCCGGCGTGGACGACGTCGTTGTCGAACTCCAGGTCGTCGATCGTTGCTGGCCCGGTGCGGGGGTTACCGCAAAACCCATTGCCCCAGTGCCCTCGGCCGCGCTTGCGGACGGGGCACCGCCGGCGGCGACCTCCTGGGCAGTGGCTCCGGCGATCTCCGTCGAGTTCGCGACGGATGAAGCCGAATCGGGACTGGAAGCGCCCCATATGGAGCCGGCCGGTCCAGCCGATTGGGCCCGTCCAGACAGGTCCTTGCCGCACGCCTGGCAGCTCGTCTGGCCGTGGAAGATGAGGTTCGCACCGCAGAACTGGCACGTTGGCGTAGATGATCCGGTGTCTGCCATCATCCTCCCCTCAGCTGTACAAGATGCGTCACGGGCAGCGCCAAGCTTCCCCTGTTCGCAAGTCTAGTGAAGGTGTCATCGGGTCACATGGTGGCTACGCAGGCCTAACTCAGGTCGACGTATACGTTCTTGATCTGGGTGTACTGCTCGATCGCGTGCATCCCATTCTCGCGGCCCACCCCGGACATCTTGTATCCCCCAAAAGGGGCCTCGGCGTGGACGCTCGAGTTGCAGTTGATCGAAAGGACGCCGGCCCGAACGGCCCTGGCCGTTCGGATCGCCCGCCCGATGTCGCGCGTCCAGATGGAGCCGGACAATCCATATGGGCTGTCGTTCGCCAGCCGGATGGCGTCTTCTTCAGTGTCGAACGGAATCA
>JANYJG010000091.1 GCA_025358515.1 Chloroflexota bacterium | reverse complement strand
GCGGCAACGATCTCCAGGGCTTCGTCCCAGCGAACCCGAACTAGGCCGCCCTTGCCGCGGGCCCGCTGGTAGCGACGACGCCGCTCAGGGTCGGCCATTATGTCCGCCCAGGCATCGACAGGATCGCCGAGACGAGCCTTCGCCTCGCGATATAGGTCGAGCAGCACGCCCCGAACATATGGGTAGCGAACTCGTGTAGGGGAATAGGTGTACCAGGAGAATGCAGCACCGCGTGGGCAGCCGCGGGGTTCGTACTCGGGCGAGTCGGGACCGACCGATGGATAGTCCGTCTCCTGAGTCTCCCAGGTGATGATCTCGTCCTTGACGTAGACCTTCCATGAACATGATCCCGTGCAGTTCACGCCGTGGGTGGAGCGCACGATCCGGTCGTGGCTCCAACGATCCCGGTAGAAGACGTCCGCAGACCGTCCGCCCTCATGCGTGATCGTGCGCAGGTCGGCCGACACAGCGTCTTTCTGAAGCAGACGTCGGACGCGAAGCAGCGAGCCAACGAAGGCATCAGACGCCATGTCGGGCTTTCGATCAGGCACGTGGTTCCTCTCCTGCGCGATCCGGTCTGCCTAGCGCAGAAGGCTGCGCGACAGCGTTCGCGCGCCTGACGTTTGCCTGTCGTGCCCTGCCGCGTCGAGTGGACCTCATGAGGTGAACCACGCACAGGAGCGGCTCATCATTGACGAACGGCGTGAGCTCGGCGACGCCGACACGACCGCCAAGGCGGGCAAACGTCTCCTCGAGCATGCCCTGATGGACCCCGCACACAACCTGGCGATGCTCTCGGGCGACGATTTCGAAGGGGCAGCGCCGCAACCGGATTTCGTTCGGAGCCGCCGGCCGGTCCGGCGAAAAGCCAAGTTTGTCCATCAACTCGACGACCACCGCGACGGGTTCAGCCGTCGGTTCGGCGTCATCAACCGTCAGGGCGTGGCTCCAACGGCGGCCGGCCTCGCGCGCAGCTTGCGACGGATCCATCTCGTGCGACATGGAGCCAGCCAGCAGGGATGCGAGCTGCTTGTACTCGTCCTCACCAGCGGCCGCGGCCACGGCCGCAGCGCTTGAGTTCGGCTCCTCTATCGGGACGCGCTCCTGGTACCGGAGGGCTGGCCGCCCCGGTGTGGACCGTCGCTCCACGGTTGATTCAACCAGCCCGGCCGACACCAGCAAGTCCAGGTGAAACCGCGTCGTACTTGGCCTGAGCTTCACGACGGCTGCGGCTTCCGCCACAGACAGAGGCCGGCCGGCGCCGCGGAGTGCGTCTAGCAAAGCCTGCCGGCTGTCCGAGGCAAGGACGCGATGATGCTGTGCTCCGTAGGGCATAGACGCAATTATAATCAAGTAAACTGCCCAAACGCCGCGGTTCTGCAGCGGCCTATTCATCCAGGGAGAACCAGAGTCGTGACCATCACGGGTAGCGCCAAGGTGCGGCGGGGCGGCGTAGGGGCCGGAAAGGGCGTAGGAGCGATCCGGGGAACGCGGTCACAGGCGCTGTGCCTGGCCACTCTGGGTTTCTTCGGCGGCTTCGCCGGAGTCTCGATCTTTGGGCCGCTCGTCCCTAAGTTCACCGACCTGCTTCATCTGTCGCCCTTCGAGGCCGGCATCCTGGCCGCCATCCCGTCGCTAACCGGGGCCCTGCTCCGGATCCCATTTGGCGCGGCCGTTGACCGCGTCGGCGGCAAGGGTCCGTTCCTCGTACTCCTCGCGCTCACCAACGTGGGCGTCTTGGGGCTGCTGGCACTCCTCGCGACGTCGTACCCGGACCACATGGCCGGCACCTACCCGATCCTGATCCTGCTCGGGACCTTGATCGGCTGCGGGATCGCCACGTTCTCGGTTGGCATCGCCCAGGTGTCCTACTGGTTCCCCAAGCGCCAGCAAGGCGGGGCTTCAGGCATCTATGGCGGTCTTGGTAACACCAGCCCGGGGCTCTCGACGATGTTTCTCCCGCTCGCTGTGGGCGGCATCGGGATGCTCGGCGCATACAGCATCTGGTTCGCGATCCTCCTGGCCGTCACGATCGTATACGCCCTATTCATCAACGACGCACCTTGGTTCCAGCTTCGGCGTCGAGGGGAGACTGTGGCGCCGGCCGACGTAGCCGCCCTTGGCGGCGGCGAGATAGTGCCCAAGGGCAGCGCCCTCGAGGGCCTCAAGCTGGCTGCCGGCGTGCCGGCAACCTGGGCACTCGTCTTCTTCTATTTCATTTCGTTCGGTGGGTTCCTGGGCTTCACGACCTGGCTGCCAACGTTCTGGCACGCTGTGTATGGCTCATCGCTCCGCGACGCCGGCCTTCTCACGGCCTCCTTCGCGCTGACCTGCGCACTTGTTCGCGTCGCGGGTGGGCTGCTCTCAGACAAGGTCTCCATCCGCTACGCGCTGCCGCTCAACTTCGTCCTCATCGCGGCCGGCACCCTGGCTCTGGGTCTGTCCGACGCATTCGTTCTTTCGCTCGGCGCAACTGTCGCGATCGGCGTTGGTATGGGACTCCAGAACTCGATCGTATTCAAGCTCCTGCCGTCTTACGTGCCCGGAGCCTTAGGCGGGGCCTCCGGCTGGATCGGCGGACTTGGCGCCCTGGGCGGCTTCCTGTTCCCGCCTCTGCTGGGCTTCACCACCGGCGTCATCGGGGGACCGCACGCCTATAGCCTCGGTTTTCTTCCGTTTGCCGTCCTCGTTCTCGGGTCTCTTCCCGTGGTGCTCTGGCTTGGTCGGTGGAGTACGAGCCGGGGACTCGGCGCAAGGGCTGCGGCCACTCCGCAGCCGGCCTGAGCCACAGACATGGGCGCGGCAATCAGCGGAATCGTGCTGGCGGGCGGTGACAGCCGGCGGATGGGGCGCGATAAACGCACAGCCGCGGTCGGCGATCGAGCGCTGCTGGAGATCGCGGTCGAGTTGATCGCCTCCGTTTCGGACGATGTCGTCGTCAGTTGCCGGCGGGGTAACCGTCTGGACATGGCCAGCCTCACTCGGCGATCTCTCGAACTTGTGTTCGACGAGCGCGATGGCGGTCCGTTGGCCGGCCTGGAGGCGTCGCTCGCCGCCGCCCGCCACGAGTTGGTCGTAGTGCTGCCAGTCGACATGCCAGGCCTGACCGCTCCCATTCTGACCGCCCTCGTCGAAGTGGCCCAGGGTCGGCCGACGGCCCAAGGTGCCGTCTTTGTGGTCGAGTCCGCGCTGCAGCCATTCCCGGGCGCCTATCGGCGATCGATCATTCCGATCGTTTCAGCTCAGCTGGACGCGGGCGCCCTCCGCGTCCATGACCTGCTGAGCAAGCTCGATCTGGTAAGTGTTCCGCCGCCTCTCGGCATGGACGTTCCGCGTTCGTTTCTCAATGTGAACACAGCCGAGGACCTTGAGCGCGCCAACGATGAGTCCCGATGGCACAAAGGAACGACTCGACGTGGCGGCCGAGGGGCACCGGCGCAGGGGTCATTGTTCCCTGTCGCGGGAGCGGCAGATTAGGCTTACTGTGCCCGTGAGTACAGAGTCAGCAACTCGGGCATCGTCATCGAAGCCTGCGGCGACCGGTCTGCGGCTCGCGTGTCTGAGTCAGGAACCCGATGGCCGGGTTCGACCGGGCGAGTCGTGATCGAACGGTCCGGCGAGCGTCCCCAGGGCGTGGTTCAGGATCGGCTCGAGCGCGGCCATCGACTCCCGTGCGCCGCGGGTGCTTCCCGGCAGGTTGATGATCAGGCAGCGGTGAAGTACACCGGCAACGGAGCGGCTGAGGTAGGCGTACGGCGTGGACCTGGCACCTTCGGCACGCATCAGTTCTGGGATGCCGGGGATCTCGTACTCAAGTACCGACTTCGTTGCCTGTGGCGTGATGTCGCGCGGGGTCAAACCGGTACCGCCGGTGGTCAGGATCAGTGCTCGGCCATCCACGGATGACTGGAGAAGCTTGGATATGTCGGC
The DNA here is from genome assembly GCA_025358515.1 of Chloroflexota bacterium. Lineage (GTDB taxonomy): Bacteria > Chloroflexota > Limnocylindria > Limnocylindrales > CSP1-4 > Fen-1039. Next base: position 447 of record JANYJG010000091.1, on the reverse strand, counting down.
CGCCTCGTCTGGCACGAGCGCTCGCTCAACGATGAACCCCATCTCGGTCAGCCGTTCGGCCAGATGATCACCGCTGGCGTCGTCTCGACCGCCCACCGAGACTCGATCGCTCACAGTCACGACGAGTGCACGTCGCGGAGCGCGGCCGCTGTCGCCGGTTACCTTCTCAGCCATCTGATCTCCACTTCCGATCCGGGCTCCAACTCATCGATCGCTTCCGGCAGAACGGCGAGGGCATCGGCCACGGCCATGGCGCTCAGTACGTGGCTGCCTTGAGAACCCGCCAGCCGAACGCGCAAGAGGCCCTTCCTGTCGCGAACCAGAGATCCACGCTCGTTGCGAGCAACAGTAACCCTCAGGAAGCCCCGCTTCCCGGTCGATTTCCGCATTCGATCTTCGGTGACTGCGCGATCTGTGTCGACGTTCGACGACGGCAGCCCGGCGAGT
>JANYJG010000121.1 GCA_025358515.1 Chloroflexota bacterium | reverse complement strand
GAGCTAACGTCAGGATGTGTGGAAACCCCGTCGCGTCCGATCCCGGCCTAGCCGGCTGAGAACGCGGCGTACCCTTCCGATGAGGAAACAACTCTCGGATTGGAGGTACGCCGCAATGGCAAAGTATCACGCGCTTCGGGTCGTCGAAACGGCTTCTTCGCCGGTCGCCGACACGCTCGAGAGCCTCGCCCGCGAGGGTGCTCGTAAGATGCTCCAGGCAGCGCTCGAAGTCGAGATCGACGAGCGTCTCGGTCGCCCTCGCCACTCGCCAGGAGGACGCGAGACCGGCTATCGCAACGGCCATGGCCGACCACGCGAAATCGGCATCGGGACATGGTCGGTCGAGGTTCGACCGCCTCGAGTGTCTGACCTGCCGGCCGGATCGGAACCCTTCGCCTCGAAGATCCTGCCGCGCCGCCGCTACCTGTCTCGCGACACCCAGCGCCTGTTCGCCCGGCTGTATCTGGAGGGCCTCTCCTCGGGTGACTTCGAGCCTGCCTTCCGAGCCCTCATGGGCGAGCGCGCGACGCTGTCGGCTTCGACGATGCTGCGACTGCGAGCCGACTGGCAGGCCGAGTACGAAGCCTGGCGACGCCGGCCGATCAGCGCCCGCTATGCCTATTGCTGGGCAGACGGCGTGTACCTCGGAGCCGGCCTCGAGGATGAGTCGAGCTGCCTGCTCGTGATCGTGGGCGCACGCGAGGACGGTCGAAAGGAAACCCTCGGGCTTGAGCTTGGCTATCGAGAGTCCGCCCTCTCCTGGAGCGACGAGCTACGGGACCTGCGAGAGCGCGGCCTTGTGGCGCCTCTCGTCGCGGTCGGCGACGGCGCCCTCGGACTGTGGGCAGCGCTCGATGAGGTCTTCCCCGAGACGCGTCACCAGCGCTGCTGGAACCACCGGGCCCTCAACGTCCTCGATCGGCTGCCCAAGCGTCTCTGGGCCGAGAGCCGGCGCAAGCTCGCCGAGGTCTGGTCGGCTCCCACACGTGCGGGCTGCGAGGTCCGCCGCGACGAGCTCGCCTTCTGGTTCCACGAGCGCGGCCAGGACCAGGCGGCCGAGACGCTGTATCGCGACTGGGACGACTTCACGACCTTCTACGACTTCCCGGCCGAGCACTGGGTCCACCTGCGCACGAGCAATCCGATCGAGTCGGTCTTCGCCGGCGTCCGGCTGCGGACCAATGTCGCCAAGCGGGCTCGCGTCCGGGAGAACGCGCTCTATCTCGTGTTCAAGATCGTCGAGCGCCTCTCGACCAACTGGCGGACGCTCAACGGTGGAGCCAACCTCATGGGCCTCGTGGTCGCCGGCGAGCGCTTCGTAGACGGTCTGCTCGTCAGACCGAAAACGGCCTGATCGATGTCAAGCATCGGAAGGAGTTTCCACGCAAGTTGACGCGAGCTCGGTGCTTGCCACGGGACAGACATTCCCGCCGGAAGGCCATCAGCCCTCGGCGACGCGAGGGTTCTCTATCGCAGACTCGAGATACCACCCGCGGGCAGCACTCCTTGACCAACTCGTGGACCGCGCTACCCGGATCCATGCTGCGGAGCGACCCACCATGACGGAGGTTGCCGGTGAACTCGAGACTTGGATCTCAATGCCTGAGCCCACGGCCGTCGTCGAAATTGCTGCCGCCCGCGCACGACTTCGGGCGCAGATCGAACTGGAGATCGCTGCTGAAGATGTCACGGACGACCGGAAGGAACTCGCCTTCGCCGCGGTTACTCGATTGACGCAGCTATTCACTCCCCTGAATCAAGCTCTACGCGATCTCCATCCGCGGGCTGAGATCGACCTGATGGCCGACGAGTTCACGCGCAATGTTCTTCGAACGCTCGACCATCAAGGCGCTCCCGAGATCGTCTTCCGATACCAGAGGCTAAGCATGGCGTCGCGCGGCGACGCTGTATTGCCTTACGCTCTCCGGCTCGGACGGACGATTGAGCTGACAGCGGACGGCCGCCTGCTCCTGCGTCTATTCATCGACGTCGGCTTCCCGAAGGTCATGGGCAACGACTTTTCGTGGCTTCCTGGAGCGTGGGAGGCGCCTGTCGGATCCGTGCAGGCGGAACAAATGCTGATCGAGGGAGTCCGGGAAGCGGCGAGCCAGCTATCCGCGGCCGCAGGTGTCTTTGCGGAAGGTCCTAGGCGGTAGCTAGCGCCTCGCTGCCGGCGCCCCGCAGACTAGACAATGCACGTCCCGATCCCACGCTTCGAGTACTTTCACGGGTTCACTCGGGTGGCATTCGAAGTCGACCCGCCGCATGTCATCCGTCTCGACAAGGGGGTCCATCTTGGGCGGAACGGTCGCGCTGAACTCGATTGAGACCAAGTCGCCCGGACGTTTGTTCCGAGGGAGGCTGTTTCCAACCTTCTCGAGCTCAGGGCCGACCAAATCGCGGAGCACGACGTTCTTTGCCAGTTCGATCTGTGCGGCCGTGAAGAACGAGTTGGTTGGGGCTTGGATCCCGCAGTAGGGGCAGAAGTAGCCGCCGGCCTCAGGCGTCGCTCCTTCGCCATCGGGCGACGAGAACCACTTGAATTCCCGTTCGCAGGTTGGGCACTCGCGACGCAGGAAGCCGTCGCTGTCGAGCGGCATTGACATATGAGTCTCACTCAACTTGAAGTCCTCCCTCTGAGCCGTGCTCACCCCAGTCTACGCACACGCTCGAACGCGGGCATGCCTATTCCTGGCCCTGGCCCTGGCCCTGGCCCTGGCCCTGGCCCTGGCACCCGCAGACATCTCACGGAGCTTGGCACTGTAGGCCAAGCTTCCCCCGGCGCCCTTGCTGACGCCTTCTCGACATTTCTAACGGCGTCGTGTAGAGTCAGGGAATGGCAACCATCTACGCTCGGATCCCAGACGAATTGAAGACCGCCCTCGACGACTACCAGAGCCAACGGAGGGTGAAGTTGACCGCCGCAATGGTCGAGCTCATGGAGATCGGCTTAGGGGCGGTCACCGACAAGACCACCGTCGCGGCCCTAACCGAACGGCTAGCGGCCGCTGAGGCCGACGCCGCCGTGGCCCGGGAGATGGCCACCCATGCCGACAACGCCCGCCAGGCTCTCGAGTCACGAATGAACAGTCAGGCGGATGCCTTCGCAGCGGTCGGCGGGGCGTTGAATCAGACGATTGGCAAGTGCCCGAACCCCAACTGCGGAAAGCCGATCTCAGGCCGCGACCTGGTGGTGAGCCACGCGTGCGGAACTTGCGGCGGCTCCCTGGCCGACCTTCTCGATCCAGCGCAAACACACGGATCGAGCATCAACGGCACCCAATACCTGCTTCTGATTGGCGCCCTCGGTCTGCTTGTCGGCATGGCCGTCGTGGCGCAGTCGAAGAATCCATAGAAAGGAGGTGAGAAACGAATGACCGTCAACAAGATTGTTGCCGCGGTTGGAGTCGCGCTGGTTGTCCTGGCGTGGGCGACCTACCTCGACAGACCCACTAACCGCAACCTGACGACCGCCTTGCTGCGAACGCTGTCGCTCGCCTAGGAGGATCAAGCCCGGTGCTTGAGAACTGAGGCCGCTCTGTCCTCCGGACAGGGCGGCCTTTTCGTTCGCGGGTCGCCGACCTGACCGGCTGACCCTCCCTCCTGCCAGTCGGATCATGAAGATCGGGCGCGTTCCTTCACGAGCACGGCCTGGACGGCGGCGCGCAGCTCCTTGGGAAGATCAGCGACTTCGCACACATGCCCGTCTTCAGTTGGCTTGCTGCACGCCTTGCACCTTCGCACGATGGCGTGGGGAAGTGGGGCCGGCGGCGGTGGATTCAGGATGCGGCTGATATGGGCGATCTGCTCAGGGGAGAGCGGCGGAGGCGGACAGCAGCGAGAGCAATGTATGGGTCCACTCCCGGCCGTCCAGCTTGAACCATGTTGTGGGTGCCTGAGGCGGAACTCCTCGTCGATCGGCTGCCGCCGCTCGCGGTAGTCCGCCCAGGGCTCGCGGTCGCGCTGGCGTGTTTCGTCACCAAGAATCGGCTGACCGCAGCCCTGACACGGAACGCCCCCGACAAGCTCCTCCCAGCTGAGGCGATCATCGTTAGTCCAGAGGACATCAGGAAACGCTGGAACACGCGGCGGCTCGACGACCTCTGGCCTCCGCACTATCGCTGCCAGTCGGTCCCGTCGGTCTTGCGCACTCGTTCGGCGGCGAAGGGCCGCAACGATCGGGCGGGCCATTCGGACCTCATCGGGTTCGAGCGTCTCAAGCGCCTCCTCTTCTCGGCGCTCGGCCTCATATCGATCGGGGTCCTCGAGGCGCAGGCGCTCGCGGTAGCGGCGACTCCCGAACTCGATGCGAGCAAGCCTGGCCGGTGGTTCGGCGACGAGTCGAGCTTGGCTGTCGGCCAGGATCTCAGCCACCACTTTCGCGGCGCGTTGCTGAAGTGTTCCTCGACCGTCGGGCGTCAGCAGTCGATCGAGCCCGACTGCGAGAACGTCGAGGTCGGCTCGGTAGGCCTCCTCGGTGATTCCGCCCTCGATGAATCCGCTGATGACTTGGCTCCGGAGGGAGATCAGGTCATCGACTGTCACGCTCATGCGCTGGACTCCTCAGCTTCAAGCTCCTCCAACTTCGTGAGTGTGGGACGCTGAGGCCGACGCCGGGAGGGGGTGGTCGAGCCGAACCGGCAAGGACCCTTGCCGGAGTCGCGCGAGCCGGGCGCGTGTAGTGGTGACTACGGTGGGCCGAAGGCTCCACAAGAACGCCAACCGCACATGCCGAGCCAAAACGTGGGCTGACTCCGACCGCCGAAGCCGCGAGGAGAGCCCCCATCGCGGCAGATAGGTGCCGTCCGATAGCCTCAGCCTTCGCTTGTTAGCTAACGTGTGACAGCTACACCGGCCGCGTTGGGGGCCTGGCCCGGGCTGTGAGGTTACCGTCCTTCAAGGGTCTCGTTCCCCGACCGACTCCTTGACAAGTGGAGGTTTTGGTGGATTATTGACGAGACAAAAGGACGAAAGGCGACGACCATGACCTCTCTATCTACGCTCGCTACTGTAGTGGCGCGCGCAACGCCAGCCACGAAAGAAGACCAAGCACAACTCAAAGAAGCCGCGGAACTGCTGACAGGCGACCGACTACTTAGCGTCGGCGACGTGGCTAGGCTACTTGGGGTTTCCTCACCAACTACGATCCACAACTGGCTTGAGAAGGGCTACTTTCCAGGCGCGATTCGAACTGTCGGTGGTCAGCGCCGCTTTCCCTTGGCGGACGTTCTCGCAGTTAAGGACGACATCAGGCAGACACGCGCCGAGAATGCCAGCGGACATCTGGAGATTGGCGACTACGGCGACGAGGACCCGTACGCGGGCCGCTGACAGTCGCTAGATGGGCTTGCGCATCTCAATCGTGGGCCGGCCGTCTTCCGAGAACATGACTGGCTCTTCTACGTATCCGTGATGCCGGTAGACGCCACGTGCTCCCGTGTTTGCCTCGCGAACATGAAGCGACAAGCCGACACAGTCGGGCCTTTGTCTAGCGGTGTCCTCAATGAAGCTCAGGATGACGCTCGCAAAGGTCCGCGGAGGAGCGCTGCCGGGATCTGGCTTGTGCTGGAATGGCAGATTCACCCCGAACGAAAGGACGAGGTAGTAGCGCGCTGAGTCCGGTGAGTCACGATGTGGATGTGGCCGGTTCCAGAAGCCCAAGCGGGCGCCGGCCACGAGCTCATCACCTTTGAAGAACAGGAAAAGATCCTTTGGCTTCCGCTTGGCCCACTCCCGGCTCTTGAAGTCGTCGGAGATCTCGGTGGCCCACCAGTCCGTGCCAAAGTCGAAGGTGTCGACGCAGTCATCGTCGATGCTGGCCCTGGCCACCGACAGCGATGACCCCGGGATTGCCTGCACCGCCTTACCCCCACTCAACCAGCGAATCAGAGCCATATGGATCTGCGGACCGTAGCTCAGGCAGACCTATTTGTCGACCAAACGCGTCGAATGGCCATCTGCCTAGCGATGCAGTTGCCTGGAGCGCGCTTGACAGAACGGGGCGCCTATGAGTGCCGACTCGTGTTTCAACTGCGGATCCAGCGCCCGAATTCGCTCGCGCCAACGGCCGCGTGCAAACCCGGTGCGATCTCCGCGCGAGTGCTCAAAGTGGCGGACCAGATCGGCGCCGGCGTGACTACTGGCCCAATCAGCTCTCGGTACTGGCGGAGGTCAGTAGTGCCGATCGTCGGAACTCTCCAAATTCGCGAGAGCCGATCTCCCCATTCAGACACCCACTCGTCGACGAGGCGGGCGGGTTCCCGGATTGCTTGATGTTCCCCTCGATTGATAGCGTCAGAGAAGGGGCGGCACTTGCACGACACGATCAGGAGGCGGCCCGCCCTCTCGCCGATAGCGTCGATGTCAGTGATCACAGTCCCATGGCCATCCTTGATCTTGTGGCCCTGGAGGCCTCGTAACGCTGGCCGGGGCCTCCACTCACTGTCGTCGATGGCAT
>JANYJG010000106.1 GCA_025358515.1 Chloroflexota bacterium | reverse complement strand
GGCTTCGGCGAGGACGAGGTCAAGGATCTGCTCCGCTCCAATCGAGGTCCGCGAGAAGCGCGAGCAGGTGGAGAGCTTCGACCTCGACGATGCGCTCAAGGAAGCGCGGCGGGCACCCCGGACGAAAACTGGCGATCTCTGGCAGCTCGGGGATCACCGCCTCCTGTGCGGCGACGCGACGAGGGCCGAGGATGTAGCCCGCCTGCTCGGTGGCGCCGAGCCGAAGCTCCTGACGACCGATCCCCCTTACGGGGTGAGCCTCGACGGGTCCTGGCGTGACGGCGTGTACAACGCGCTTGGGCCCGCCGAGAAGACGTACATGCGGATCGGTGGCCAACTGGACGCCGGGGACGCCGCAGGCTCGCCCGGTGGCGCCCGTGGGCGAAGCCGCGGCCATCGCAACACCACCACTTCCGAGACAGCGAGCCGTCCCACAAGGTTTGGATCAGCAAGGGGCTTCGGGCCATCTCGATTCGCAGGGCCCAGTATCAGTTCCGGAACGAGGCCTTTCAGAGCGTGAGCAGGACACTCCTCGGCCGACCGGGCGCCACCCGAAACAAAATGCCGTCCTGAGGCAAGATTCGCTCATCCAAACTCGCCGGTATTGGTGTACGCGGCGACGAGACGGCCCCAGGCTGTCGACGAGGAATCCCCGCCTCTCGTTAGCCGAGTCCCGCCCAAATCCTAGATGCGCGCGCGTCTCACACCTCATCTTGAGGCGAAGATCGGCCCTCGCAACGGCTGCTTCTACTGACCCGCCGAGCCGTAGCGCAGAACGACTGTGGCAGGGGTGATCGAAGTGCACTGGACCTCGATGCCGCCATCCGAGAGCGCGCTCCACGCCGTGACCAGCATGCCATGCGGAACCGCAATTGGCCACCCGGGTGCATCCCGTCCTTCACGATCCAGGGCGACCAAGGTGTCCTCGCCATTCTCCCGAAGCAGAAGGAAAAGCAACCCAGTCTGGCCGACCAGCGGATTCGCCCGGGGGCCGTTCGGCACGCCGGCCACGAAGTCGGCAAACTGCTGGCCAGGCGGGACGACGTAGGGCCAGCCGCCGAGAGAAGCACCCGTCTGGTCCAAGGCCGCGACGAGTGATTGCGTGATCGACATGCCGGCGACATAGACGGTCCCGTCCATCCCCACGACCGGCGGGAGCGACATGCGGGGTTCCTGTGGTTGGCTGGTCGAGGAAAGGGCCATGGCTCGACCTGGCAACGAAACCGGAAAGCCAGGCTTGGTTTGGCCATCGCGATCGAGCGCAAGCACCGATCCTGTGGATCCTATCTCTCCGCTCCCAAGCGAGAGATAGACGGTTCCGTCGGCCGCAAATGCCGGGACCGACGCTGGACCGACGATATCTCGGGGCCAGCCAATGCGCGGGTGGCCGTCCGAGCCCAGGATCGCGATCCTGGTTCGCCGGACCGAAAGGCCGCCCGTCGACGTTGCCGACGTCTCATGGGACCAGACGACCATGTCACCCTGCGGAGAGAAAGCAACCCCGTCCCACCCAGTTATCGGCGATCCTTTCTGTTCGACGCCCGCCTCGTCGAAGACCGTGATCTGCGAGGTGGTGGGTCCTGAGTTCGAGGCGACTGCGTGAGCGAACGAGATGGTGCCATCTGCTCCGACCGCGGGCTGGCCGACAAGCCGGCCTTGCACGATCCGCGGCCACCCCGAGATGAAGGCGCCGGTCGGCGCCAGGAGCGAGACTAGGCTCAGCCCTCCTTCGGGCGCAGCTACCACGAGGATTCTGCCGTCGCTCAATACGAATGGCCCATCGAAGCCCGAAGTGCTGATCGTGACGGGCCAGCCGATCCTGACTTTGCCTGAGGGGTCGACGTCCGCGAGCTTGGAGAATCCGGCCACGAGCAGGCTGCCGTCACTGGCGATCGCGAACTTCAAGACGGGGCCGTCCACAGGAAGGCTGATCGGCCAACCTACACGCTGGTGGCCCGCGGCGTCGAGGGCATCGATGGACGAGGTGCTCGCGACGTAGAAACTCCCGTCGGGGGCGCTGAAGCCCACCATCCCACCATACTCGGGCGGCAGCGCCACGGGCCACTGCGACACCTCGGCGGAATCGAGTGGTGTGGGTCGCGGCGTCGCGAGCGGAGTGGTCGCGAACCTCGGCAGCAGGAGGCTCCCCGCCAGAGCCGCACCGACGACGAGCATAACGGACAGCGAAAGGAGAGGTCGCAGCCCTGGTCGGGAATTCAAGAGGCCGTCGCGGCGGGCGACCACCGGAGCAACAATCCCCGGACGGATCGACACTGGAAACCCGGGTGGCTCGCCGACTGTCTCGTCCGGCGGGCCCTGGCGGAGGAGATCAAGGAGCTGCGATTCGCGGTCGTTCATCGTTCGGTCATCCATTTGCGGAGGCTGCTAAGCCCTCTGGCGCAGTTAGCTCTCGCGCCGCCTTCGGAAATCCCCAAGATCCGCGCGATTGTCGAGAATTCGAAGTCAGCGCGGAAGCGAAGGTAGATCACTGCCCGTTGCCGCTCGGGCAATCGATCGACAGCGGTCCAAACCCATACTCGGTCATCGGCCCCGCGCAGATGGTCGTCGCCGTCCAGCGCAATGAGACGTGCCTTGAGCTGCCAGCGCAAGAAGGCGATTCCTCGTCGCCGGTGGTCCGTCGCGAGGTTGTGGACAACCCGGAACAGCCAGGCGTCGAGGTTGTCAATCGATCCAGCACGTTGATCCGCGGCCCGCAGGAATGACTCCTGCATCACGTCCTCCGCGGTGGCCTCATCGAGTCCAAGCCGCCGCCCAAAAGACCGAAGCTGGCGAGCGCGACGCGAATAGACGTCGCGGAGTGCGGCGATCATCTCGCTATCGTCAACGGCGGACACGTCGAGCAGCGCCGGTTGGTGGATCACGCCGTTATGACGTCTACGCATCTCGTTACGTTTACAGCCTCGGCCGAGGCGACGGCCACGAACCGCTCGCTACATGGCTTTTCGGTTGGCTCCAAATCAGAGCAACCGCCGATCGCAGGGGCATACACGAGAACGGAGGCCATGTCGGCCTCCGTTCCAGGATGACGGAACCGAGCAGTTCCGTCGTGGGTTGGCGCTCTCGCTCGAGAGTCAGGCCCTACGTCGACAACGTTTGGGATTTCGCCCGACGCGAGGGCGCCTGATCGCCGACGGCTCGCTCTACCAGATAATCCCGTCGTTGTCCGTCTCGGCTCGAAGTAGCGTCCACATGATGGATTGGGAAACGGTCTTGACGCCCGCCGACTGCCCGGTGTTGTTACAGCCGGGGCCGCACGTGTCGATGAACGTGTAGTTGGGCGGCGAAGCGCTGTCGTTATACCCGACGATTGCGATCGAGTGGTTGACACCGTTGGCCGTGGTCCATTCCGGCAAACTGACAGTTCCGTTTCCGGTCCGCACGTTTGCGACGACAGGGATACTGACCTGGCCGACGTCTGTATGGACGTGATCAAGGAACGTCGATTGCGTGAGGCTCGTGGCTGGGACCTGGACGTAAAAGTAGTTGAGAGTGGTCCGACCGGACGCTTCCCAGTTCATCCCGTCCCGTAGACGGTTCACCGGCGTCGGGCTCGGGTAGGGCGTTGACCAGTTGATAATGCCCGACAAGGACCACTCCGAAGCCGGGTTCTCCTTCTCGGCGAAATACATCAGCGCACCCCGGCCCTTGCTAACGCTGTCGGTCGCCTTCCAGTAGGTCGTCTTCTGGTAGCCATTGTTGCGAGGCTCGGTGTACGTGTTGGGAGCGATCCCGGTCACGAAGGGGACCCCATTGACGAAGTAATAGACGGCTACTGTG
>JANYJG010000018.1 GCA_025358515.1 Chloroflexota bacterium | reverse complement strand
CAACCAGGCCCTTGCTGCGCTCGGCAATCCCTACCGACCCCTCCACAACACCGAGGGTCACGAAATTGCTTTCCTTGAGTTCTTGGGCACGAGGCGATTGACGATCCTCGATGCCCTTCGCTCGGCGCATTTAGCGGCCTTCGACTCCGGAGAGGACCTACCGGCGTTCGCTGCGGCCGTGGCCGAACTGAACCGAGTCCTCAACAAGCGACCCCCGTACGAGAGCGCAACTCCGGCTCTCGAGCCAGACCCGCGCTGGCTCGATGAGTTCGATCTTCCTCCAGAGCAACTTCTTCGGGAGCACCTTGATGGGTGGCTCCGAGCCCTGGGCGCAGACCACAGTGGGTACACCGATCTGGCGCCGTATGATCACGTCTTCGCCGAGAACCGGATGCGGGTAGCGGCGCTAGGGCTCAAGGCCGCTCCTTTGATCCGGACTTGGATCAACCTGCACTCCGAGATGTCCTTGCCGGCCTGGGCGGCTCAAGATCAGAACTCGGCGCTCGTTGATGAGTACGCATCTTCTGGGAGACTCGCTTTCCGATCCCTGGACGAGGTCACGATCCTTTCCCAGATGGCAGCCTGGGGAGAATGGCCAGGAGCATTGCCGGTCAGTCTCGATCCGGAGGTCCTCGGACTTACCCCACGGGATCTCACGGAACAGGCTGAAGCGGTCGAGCGAACGCGACTCGCGAAGGAGCGTGAACGACGGAGCGTTCTACTGGACGGGCAACGCGTGTCTCTCGAGTCGAGCGACCAGGAGCTGCTCCTCGAGCTGATCACAAGCGGGATCACCACCGACTTTCTGGCAACGCCCGCCCAGCCCGCAAGCCTACTTTCAGGGCCTGGCGATGGACGGCGCCGGCCCGGAGGGGGCGGCCCTCACGCTGGTTTCCGTGCCGGAAGGTTGCCTGAGGCCAAGGCCGAGGTTATTGGCTTCGTCGGAGAGCTGGTGGCCTTTGAGTGGCTCAAGGCTAAGTTCCCCGATGTAGGGCCCGAGTGCTGGGTGTCGGCCAATCGCCGCTTTCTCTTTCCTGACGATCAGGGCGACGACACGCTGGGATATGACTTCAAGGTGATCCGCCGGCGCAAGCACATGCATTTCGAGGTGAAGGCCTCGTCCCAGCCAGATCCTTCCTCATTTGAATTGAGCGAAGCCGAGATCCGCGCGGCTGAGGCCGCGGCTCCGGGGAGCTACCAGATCCTGCTCGTCGGCGACGCACTCGACTCCTCGGGTCGGCGCATCCGCGTCCTGCCCAATCCTCTCGAAGGCGGCTCGCAGGGCTACTACCGAATCGTCGGGACAGGCATCCGGTATGCCTTCCGGCTTCCAGAAGCCTGAACCCCTCGAGGCCTTCTGGCAAGGCGATCGGGCACATTTCTTCTAGGACGTCGAGCCAGCGCCTCCCGGCACCGAGAGCGCGAGGTAGAAGGTCGAGTTCAAGGCGGCCGTCGCGAAGTCCGAGAACTGGCTCGCTGGTATCGCGACGACCACGCTGCCCAGCTTCGGAGGCACCGCGGCGATCCCGGAGCCCGACTGACTCTGGGTGAAGGTCTGCCCGTTTGGCGTGCGAAGGGCCAGGATCGTCAGATGCGTCCCGAGGACAGTTGACGTCGGAGCCGGAGAAGCGGCAACGCCGTTCTTGAGCGTGTTCGGCACGGCAACGACGGTGACCTTGGCACCCGGCGAGAGCGCGCCGCCTACCGCCTGCGATGGATCGGAAATGGGGATCGCAAAGGCGACGTCGCCCGGGTCGAGGGCGGCGCCGAAGCCGAACTGCTGTTGACCAGGCGTTCGATCGAGGGCCCGCTTGTCGATCTCCTGACCGGCGAGGATCGGCATCGCGGCGTACTGTCCGACGACCTGATTCGTCGACTGCGCGGCATCGGTGGACACGTCGACCGGCGCCACCTTGACCAACTCGACCATGTCGGCCGTGATCTGGGTCATGGCCGGGATGTCGGCGGTGGCCCGCACGACCGAGGCCCGGGGAACCTGGAGGTAGTAGAGGAGGCCGGCCACGAGGCAGGCGACCACGAAGATCACGATGTAGGCAGTTCGACGGGCGCGCACGGCGGCCCTCCTTTCCTTCTATTGGTCCACAGCTGAGTAGATGACCGTCACGCCGACGGTGCCGGATGCAGTGCTCGTCCGCACAGTCCCGTTGTCGTAGGTGGTCGCCAGATCGAGGGTGAGCGCGACTGGGTAGCTCGCGGCACCTGGGAGCGGCTGGTCCCACTGGATCGCAATCGGCACGGCGGGGCCGTAGTGGCCGGTGGGCGTCGCGTCG
>JANYJG010000238.1 GCA_025358515.1 Chloroflexota bacterium | reverse complement strand
GCCACGCGGCCTGCTCCCGCCACGCGGCCTGCTCCTGCCACGCGGCCTGCTCCTGCCACGCGGCCTGCTCCCGCCACGCGGCCTGCTCCCGCCACGCGGCCTGCTCCCGCCACCCCGCTCGTTGACTGCCACGCGGCCTGCTCCCGCCACGCGGCCTGCTCCCCCGCTCCCCGCCGGCGCTCAGGCTCGACGGACGAACGTCCGGAGCTCGCCGGCCCAGAGTTGCAAGTCCAAAATCGCGTTATCGGTTCGGACCAGCAAACCCGCCAACTCGAGCAATTCGTTCAGTTGCGGGATGACCTGGCGCACCCTCTCGCCGACGAGCCAACTGTAGGGCGCCAGGAGAGTGACGTCGTGACCGCCCCATTTCCCGTACCGCTCCAGGTACTCCCTGTCGACTTCCAATAGCGGATCGCGGTAAGGATCGTTCCACGGAGCGTCGAAGAACTGGAGCGTCCAGTCCGCCGCCGTGTCGCATAGAACGCACGAACCGTCCGAAAAGGTCAGCTCGATCGGGCCGTCCAGCGAGTTGGTCTCGCCCTGGTAGGTGTAGTGCAGGCGCCGAACCCGAGCGATACTGCGACCCACCAGGTCGGGTGCCGTTGCGAGTCGGTGGGTCCGATCCCAGCCCTGATGGCGGGGCAGACGCGCACCCGGCGTCATGACCATGGTGCGGAACAAGTGGTCCAGCGTCGCCGCCGGATTGGACGTCAGTCCGGTGTGGGCCTCCGAGCGTTGGATCACGGTGCTGGTCGGCGACGAAAGCCAGTGGTATCGCTCAGCCTTCGACAACCGGGCGATCGGTCCCGCCGCGGACTCGCCGGCCGCCACCCGCCGGATCGCCTCAAGCTGCTCCGCCATCTCGTTGCCGTCGCAATCGGGTGCCAGCGCCACCAGCCTGCCGGCGTCGAGGCCCGTACGAGCCCCCAGGAACCGCCGCTCGGGACAGAAGAGCACAATCCCGGCGTTGATGAATTCGCCGCGCTCAACGCGCGGTACGGCCCGCAGGACCGTATAGGCGAAGGAGCTACGCGCCGGATCGGGCATGCTCGGCCTCCTCGGCGATGCGCTGATGTGCGGCCAGCCGTCGCGTGAGGTAATTCAGGTAGGCGGCCCGATGCGCGGGCGGGTCCGGCAGCCCATCCTGGGGCGCCAGCCAGTCGTCGGGGACGGCAGCGAGGATGGAGTCGAACAGCTCCGGCGAAAGCTTGGCCGCCAGCCGACCGTCGGCGTCGAGAATGGAGCCCGCGAGCGGCATCAGAACATTGGTCTTTAGGGCGGCCATCGGCCGGCGGGCGTGGGCGGCGGCATCCTTCCAGGTGTGGTGGATGTACAGCGCCGAGCCGTGATCGATCAGCCACAGCCGTCGGTGCCAGACCAGCAGGTTCGTATTGCGAGCGTCGCGATCAACGTTGGTTACAAATCCGTCGAACCAAACAATATCAGCGCAAAGTTCGGGCGGGGGCACGAACCCGGCGGCCGGATCGAAGCCTAGCGCGCCGGGCAGGAAGTCAAGGCCCACGTTGACGCCGCTGCTGCGCTGGAGCAGATCCCGGATCTCCTGATCGGGCTCGGCCGCCGCCAGCCGGGGATCGAAGTCCAGCAGCACGATCTCCGGCACGAGCAGCCCCAGGGCCCGGCCGATTTCGCCTGCGACGAGCTCCGCCACCAAGGCCTTCTCGCCGTGGCCGGCGCCGCGGAATTTGGCCACGTAGAGTCCGTCGTCGTCGGCCTCGACGATGGCGGGCAGCGAGCCTCCCTCGCGCAGAGGGGTCACGTACCGAGTTGCCGTCACGAGGCGTATCACACCGCAAGTATCCGGCCGCGCGCCACCTGGCGTGAAGGCAGGACGACGAAGCTTTCCGTACCGGGTGCTATGGCCGCGAAGTTCCGCCGTCAGGGCGGGTGGTACCGGCGGGCGGGTGGCGGGGACCCCAGGTAAATCCGCCGCGCAGTCGGCCGAACCAAGAATTCGGCCTTATCGGGCGAGGAGGCCCCAGGCGATCGCGGCGGTCCCCGCCAGCACGAGCATCGCCGTCTCGCGCAGCAGGCGATCGTTTCGGCGGATCGGGCGCGGGGACTCGCGGAAGCCAGTCACGATGTACACGAGCAGCGTCAACAGGGCCGGGCCAAAGAGCCTCGGCAGCGCCAGGCCCCTTAGAAGCATGCCACCCAAACCTGCGGCCGCGGCATACGAGACCAGGGCAATCGCCAGGTCCCGCCTGGAGTACTGCCCAAGGGCGGCGATCCGGACCCCGATCCCGCCGCCAACTACTGCGTCAAGGGCCACGGTCAGGGCGAACGCGGCATTGGTCAGGGACCGTCCGTCGCCGGCCAAGCCGCCCGGCACGAATCCGCCGACTGCGGTAAAGGCCAGGAACGCCAGCCCCAGGACTGCCGTTCGAACAACGAGGGGGCGCGGATGCGGCGGTCGAGGCATTCCATGAACGGGCCGGACTGCGGCAACCACGACGGCGGCGAGACGCTCGGCGGCGAGACGCCCGGCGGGGGTGCGCTCGGCGGCGGCCAACGCCTGCTCCGGCGGGAGAGGCGAGGTCTCAAGGGACAGCTGCTCGAGCCCAGCCGGCTGCCTGGATCTCCGCCTGCTGACCGGGACGACGCTCGTGCCGGAGGTCACGGCGGGGGCGTCTGGCAGGACGGTGGCGTCCGAAGTGGCCGATATCGGTGCCGCGCCGCCCTCTTCGGCATCGCCGGGCCCAAACGGGGCCGTCTCGAGGGTCACGATCCAGGTCGTGAGAGCCCAACTGCCCACGAAGACGACGGCGAGCCATGGCGCAGGGGCGATCAGTCGGGCGATCCCCACGATGGTGACACCCGCAAGGGCGGGCATAATGAGCCGATCGAGCGGCCAGCGCCATGGACGCCACTCCCCAAGAATCTGGCCCGCGCCGGTGGCCGCCACCACTGCCACCAGCGCCGCAGAAATGGCGAGCGGCGCGCCGTCGACGAACCGGACGAGCACCGCCAGAGAGGCTAGAACAAGCCCGAGCTCGCGGGCACCGTTGCGCTCCTTCATTGGGGCATGGTACGAGACGCGGCCCCAAGTAGGGAGCCTGCGCCGGCAGCGGGCGGGCCGTGCGGCTTTCGCCCCAGGGCCAGCTACCCTTTGAGACGCTCCGGCTTGGCCGCGACCCAAGCCAGCAGGTCGGCGCGCGATCGCGTGTTCATGACCTGGGCTGACGCGAGCCAGGCCCGCCGCGCTTGGGCAGTGCCCCAGCGCACGTTGTCCAGTTCCTGGGTGCGATGGGCGTCCGAATCGATCGTGAATATGCAGCCGAACTCGGTCGCGCGTCGCGCTCGGATGTCCGACAGGTCCAGCCGCTCGTCCGAGCCGTTCAGCTCCAGCGCGGTCCCGGCGAGCGCCGCGGCCTCGAAGATCGCGTCCCAATCGAGGTCCAGGTCGTCGCGGCCGCCGATGTATCGCCCAGCCGGGTGCGCGATGACGTCAACGTTGGGGTTGCGGATCGCGGCCAGGGTGCGGGCCGTCAGCTGCTCTCGGGATTGCCGTCGCGAGACGTGGACGGAGGCCACGACCAAGTCGTAGCGAGCCAGCAGTTCGTCCGGGTAATCCAGCGTGGCATCCGCTCGAATTTCGAGTTCGCAGCCGTGCAGAAGCCGGAAGCCCTCGGCCGGCGTTTCGGGTGGCGCCGCACCCGCCGCTTCTTCACGGGCGTACTTGTCGTTGAGATCGGCGACGATCGACCTCTGGGCCTCGACCCTTTCCGGCGTGAGCCCGCGCGCAATCGCCAGACTTGCGGTGTGGTCGGTCAGGACGAGGTACTCGTAGCCGCGCTGCCGCGCTGCCGCCGCCATCTGCTCGATCGTGTGCACCCCGTCCGACCAATCCGAGTGGCTGTGACAGTCGCCGCGCAGGTCGGTCCGGCGAATCAGTTCGGGCAAGCGGCCGGCGATGGCCGCCTCTATCTCACCGCGATCCTCGCGCAGTTCGGGCTCGATGAACGGCAGGCCGAGGAAGCCGTAGGCGTCGGCCTCGGTCTCGAAGGTTCGAAGGTCGACCGCTGGATTCTGCGCCGGTGGACTCTCCACCGCTGGACTCTGCGCCGGTGGCCTGTGCGCCGCTGGACCCTCAGCCGCCGGATCCGGGGCAGTCGAACCCTCGGCCGGCAACTCGGCCGGCAACTTCTGATAGCCCTTCTCCGAGAGGCTCCAGCCACGGTCGCGGGCCATCCCGCGCAGCCGGACGTTGTGCTCCTTGGACCCAGTGAAGTGGATCAGGTACGTTCCGGCCTGGCCCGGGGGCATGATCATCAGATCCACCTGGGGGCCGCGCAGCAGACGTATCGCGGCCTTGTGCGGTCCCTTCGCGATCACGGCCTCCACCGCGGGCAGCGACGTGAACCGTTCTACCAGTTCCTCTGGACGATCCGTCTCCGCCAGCAGATCCAAATCGCCGATCGTCTCGCGGCGCCGCCGGTACGACCCGGCCGGCTGGATCGAGAGCAGCCCAGGCGTTCGGGCCAGCGCCGCCAGGAGCGTCTCGACGATCGCCTCCGCCTGCCCCAGTCGCATCCGATCCTGACGCGTCTCCAAGGCGGCGATGCCCGCCAGCACCTGCTGCTCCGTTTTCTCCGACATGCCCTTGAGATCACGCAACGTCCCGGCCTCCGCCGCCCGTCGGAGATCTTCGAGCGTCTCGACGCCCAATTCCGCGTGCAGCTGTTTCACCGTGCGCGGACCTACACCGGGGATCTCCAGCAGCGCGACCAAACTCGGCGGAACTTCTTCGCGTAAACGCTCGTAGAAGGCCAGATGGCCGGTTCTGGCCAACTCCTCGATTTTCTTGGCAATGGCCTCGCCCACTCCGGCGATGCGGGGCGGCTGGCCGGCGAGGTACGCGGCCGAGACTTCTATGGGCGAGTGGGCGATCGCGTCGGCAGCCTTGTGATAGGCCACGGTCTTGAAGACGAGTTCGCCCTTGACCTCGAGCATGTCGCCGATCTCGTGGAAAATGCGGGCCAATTCGCCGTTAGACAGGACCGACTCCGCCGGGCCAACAGCCGAGGCGGCCGAAGGTGACGTTATTGCGTGGTCTGGCATGGCCGAATGTTAGCCCGCCTTCAAACCAGCGCTTCGTGCCAGGCTTCGACCACCTTGTCGCGCCCCGTGCGCTTAGCTGCATACAGAGCTCTATCCGCCCGCTCAACGACATGCCCGATGGGTTCCGCAGAGTCTTGGCCGGAGGCGACGCCGACCGATACCGTGACAAAGTCCGCGACCCCCATGGAGCCGAGATCGATGTCTCGCACGCCCTGACGGATCCTCTCCCCTATCTCGAGGGCGACACCGGGAGCCGGGTTGCGCAGCAACACAATGAACTCCTCGCCACCGTAGCGCGCTGGCAGGTCCTCCTCGCGAACGGCGGCTTGGATGGCCCCGCCGATGGCCCGCAGCACCAGGTCGCCAACCTGATGGCCGTACATGTCGTTAAGGAGCTTGAAGTGGTCCACGTCGATGGACAGGACCGCCACTCGGTCCGTCGATCTACGGCGGCTGGCGAGCAGGGTGCAGTACTCGTCAAAGTAACGGCGGTTCGGCAGCTGAGTGAGCTGGTCCGTTCGGGCTTCGGATTCGGCCGTCTGGTAGGTGTGGACGCGAATCAGAGCCGCCGACGTCTCGCTGGCCGCCATGTGCAGGAGCCGAACTGCCCCGTCGGACCAGGGCTCAATCGTCCGACGCGAGAGCACGATCGCACCCGCGATGGCCTGGTCGTCCGCAAGGGCCGCGGCCAGAGTGTTCCTCAGGCCATAAGCATCGCGGAGGCGGTAGGCGATCATGTCGGCCACCTCCTGAGCATGCTCCTCGTCTGCCTGAGCTTCCGGATGGGTCGTTCGTGAGCGGATGTTGCGCCGCAGGACTGAGGTCGCTTCGTCGGCGGTTGGCTCCTGCATAGGGTCGGCCTGTTCGGGCGGCGCATCCCGCCAGACCAAGTTGATAACTTTCCCAAGCCGCAGCTGATCCCGTTGAGCCAGCTGGCGCGGCAACTCCCTCAATCGCTGCGTGGTAAGCGGCTCGAGTTGGCGGAGGGGCATGACGGTGTTGGACGCGGATGCGCCGGGCAACATCGACACGAAGGTTACGTCCAAGACGGCGCTTCCCGGACGCATCCGAACGACGGCCACATGGTCCGCCGCCGCGGCCGTCCCGAGTTCGTTGACGATCGCCTGCACAACCGCGTCCTGAGAGACGGATCGAGACAGGGCTTGCATGATGCGGCTGAAACTCTGGGTCTCGGAATTGTGCCGCTCGACCTGCCGTCCCGCGGCTCGGGCATTGAGCACAGCGGAACCGATCAGGAGTGCCGTTGCGACGGAAAAGGCAAGGTCCGTGAACCCGCTTCGGCCACTGAGGAATTCCATCACGGAGCGCCCGATGAGCAGGGCGACGGACGCGCCCAGCAGCCACCAGGTCATCAAGACCCGGGCCGTCCTCCAACTCGGCCGTCGTCCGGAGGGTCCTGAAGTGGTGGGCAAACTCATGTGCTCTACAGGATGCGCCAAGCGGGTCTTCGTCTACCGTAATTTTGGGCGGTACTAGTGGGTCGGCCGACCGGTACTTTCGGTCGCAAGGCAGCGCCGGACACAGTCCGGTCCAGCAACTGCTGGGAACTCGCTGTTGCCTCGTTGACCCTGGTGCGGCGCTCCGGCTAAACTCCGGCATGGCTGCACGGCGCCATTTGTGCGCCCTCCAGACCAGATCCAACCCGCTTCGGAGGATCTCTCCCTCAGTGGAGACCGGACCCAGTATCTGCGGCGCCCGGGGCCTTATTGGGGTCCACGGCGTCGGAATCAGTCCAATGGTCCGCTCCGCCCGGTAGCGGTTCGCGCCTTTCCGGCGCGTGCCACCCAACGGGCGGGCCGGTCCCCGTCCGCAGACTAGACGTCTGAGGTGGCACATGCTCTATCTGAGCCAAGCGATTGGCCGACCCGTTCGTGACACGCTGGGCGAGACCATAGGCAAGGTCGCCGACCTGATCGTGGCGATCGGGGACAGCTATCCGCCCGTGACCGGAATCGTTGTTACGACGAACGGCCGCGAGATATTCCTGCAATGGACCGCGGTTTCCTCGCTCGACGCGTCCGGGGCGATTCTGAGCACCACGGCCATCGATATCGCTAAATTCCACCAGCGACCCAACGAGATCCGCCTCAAGCTGGACCTGATGGACCGCCAGATCGTGGACATCGACGGGCGCAAGGTCGTCCGCGTAAACGACCTGCGGCTGGACGAGGTCGAGGGCGCCCTGCACCTGGTTGCAGTGGACGTTGGCGCGTCTGGCCTGCTCCGCAGACTCGGCATAGAAGGTCCCTGGCAGACCCTTGCCCGCGGTCTCCGTCGCGAAGTCCCAGAGCGATACATCGACTGGGAGGACGTGGACCCGGTCGAGCGGTCCATTGCCAGCGTCAAGCTGCGAGTCCCCCACCAGGGCCTGGCCGAGCTGCACCCGGCCGACCTGGCCACAATCATCGACCAGCTGAGCCGCAGTGACAGGGTCGGCGTGATCGCTTCCCTAGACGATGAGGCGGCAGCCGATGCGATCGGCGAGATGGAGCCCGAGACTCAGGTCGACATCCTCGAGGACCTCGAGCCGGAGCGCGCGGCCGACATTCTGGAGGAGATGGACCCGGACGAGGCGGCGGACCTCGTGGCAGACCTCTCCGACGAGAGCCGGGAAGAGATCCTCGGCCTGATGGAGCGAGACGAGGCCGAAGAGGTCGAGGAGCTGATGGCCTACGCCGAGGACTCTGCCGGCGGCATCATGACGACCGAATTCGTGGCCGTGCCGGCTACTCTCACGGCGGGACAGACTATCGACCGCCTGCGAGACCTCGAGCCCGACGTCGAGACCATCTACTACGTCTACGTCACCGATACTGACGACCGCCTGGTGGGGGTCCTGTCGCTGCGCGACCTCATTGTGGCCAAGCCGGAAACCGTCATCTCGACGTTCATGTACGCCGAGCCCGTTGCCCTGCGCACCGATGCCAGCGAGGAAGAGGTCACCGAGGTCGTGGCCCGCTACAACCTGCTGGCCGTGCCCGTTGTCGATTCGGAAGGCCGCCTAGAGGGCATCGTGACCGTCGACGACGCCATGGACACTCTCCTGCCTCAGCCGACCAGGCGCCACATGCCCCGCCTCTTCAGTCGCGGTTCCGGGTCGTCTGACCGATGAAGGCGCCCCGCTTTTTCATGGGGCCAAAGGCCTTCAACCGAGTCCGCTTCGCAGCGATCCTGGGCGTCCTTGGTCCTGGCCTGGTCAGCGGCTTCGCCGACAACGATGCCGGCGGCATAACCACCTACTCCGTGGCCGGCGTGAAGTACGGCTACGAGCTGCTGTGGGTCTTGCTGGCCTCCCAGATCGTTCTGTTCTTCACTCAGGAAGTGGGCGCCCGCCTAGGGCTGGCGACCGGCCAGGGACTGACCGGGCTCGTGCGTGAGCGGTTCGGCGTCCGCTGGGTCACGTTCCTGACCCTGACGATGCTGGTTGCCAACGTCGGCTCCATCGTGGCCGAGTTCGCCGGGACGGCCGCGGCCCTGAGCTTGTTCAACGTGCCGCCGGCCGTGAGCGCGGTCCTGGCCGCGTCAGTGGTCATTCTGCTCCTCACCCGGGGCAGCTTCGGCAAGGTCCAGTACTTGTTCGTGGCCGTCGGCATCGGCGTATCGGTGGCGTACTTCGCGTCGGCGATCATGGCTAAACCGGACTGGGGACTGGCCGCTTCCTCGCTGCTAGTCCCGCGAGGGTCTTTCTCGGCCGCCTACTGGTTGGCAGTGGTGGCAACCGTCGGCACCACGATCACACCCTGGGGCCAGGCCTTCATCCAGTCGTACTGCGCCGACAAACGGCTTGGACCGGAGGATCTGGTCGGCGAGCGGCTGGACGTTGGGCTGGGCGCGTTGCTGACCAACCTGATCGCCGGCTTCATCGTCGTGGCCTGCGCATCCGCTCTGGCGGCTCACGGCGTGCAGATCAACACCAACGATCCCAACGCCGTCTCGCAGATCGCCAAGGCCCTCACCCCGCTGGCCGGCGAAGGGGCCACGATCCTGTTCGCCATCGGCCTGCTCGCGGCTTCCTTCCTTGGGCTGGGCGTGGTGCCGCTGACGAGTGCCTATGCCGCCTGCGAAGCCTTCGGGTGGGAGACCGGCGTGAATTGGCGCTGGCGGGAGGCGCCGGCCTTCTACGGCTTGATGGTCTTCTTTATCGTCTTCGCCGGGTTCTTCGTTCTGATCCCGGGCCTGCCTCTCGTGGAAGTCATGTTCATGGCCCAGGTCATCAACGCCTTGTTGCTGCCATTCGTGCTGGTATTCGTGATGCTGCTGGCATCGGACAAGAAGCTGATGGGGCCTCTGGTCAGTGGCCGCTTCCTGCAAGTCGTCGGCTGGGCCGGGACCGGGTTGCTGGTGTTGCTGTCTCTGACGCTGGCCTGGTCGTCATTCTTCGCTCCGGCCTGACGCTATGCGCGGACGCCCAGACCGGCCCATACCTCGGCCATCTTGACCGCAGCGGCGGCGCTGTCGTGGCGTTCGACCGAAGCCGGCCCAGCGGCGGCGAGCCGCTCCCTGAGTGCCGGATCGGCGAGCCTGAGCAGCGCGGCCGCGAGCGCCGGCACCTCGCCGGGCGGGACCAGCAAGCCATTCTCCCCGTCCCGAACCACTTCCTTGAGTCCACCGACGGCCGATGCCACGACGACCGTGCCGCAAGCCAGAGCCTCCACCGCGGCCAGGCCGAGCGGTTCCCGGCGCGACGGCACCACAACGACATCGGCTGCCTGCATCCAGGCCGGCACGTCCTCCGCGGCAACGGGGAGGTGCTGCAGTACCGTCGGGTGGTCGGCGGCCAACGTGCCGGCGAGTGGACCGTCACCCAACATCGCGCCGGACCAGCCCTGGGCGGCAACCACTGCCGCCGCGAATACGTCGGCGCCCTTTCGTTCTGAGATCGAGCCGATCAATACAGCCAGCGGCCCGTCGGGCAGGCCAAGCCTCTCGCGCAACGCCGCGCGTCCCGTGGCCGCATCGGGCAGAGGATGGAAGATCGCCATGTCCACGCCGGGCGAGATGACCCGGGCGACGGCCCCGAGTCTTTGGACGTAGCCCGCTGTGTCGGCGGAGTTGGCCACGATTGCGTCCGCCCTACGCACCACCGTCCCGGCCAGGGCGCCGTGAAATCGGCCTCGGAGCGCGTAGTCCGCCACATCACCGCCGTGGGCATAAGCCACTAGCGGACGCCCCCGAAGGCGCGCCGCCATCAGCCCGATGACGCCGGCGAAGTACACCGGGTGGGCCTCCACGCCGTCGAACGGGCCGCGCGCGGTGAGGGCGCGCCACGCAATCTGGAGGTGTCGCAGAATGGAGTTGCGGCGGTAACTCGATGGCCCGGCCACAATCACCTCCACGCCCCGCGCCCGCAGCGATGCCACGCGCCGGGCCACGAACGGTCCGGCCTGCGGTCGGTCTGGCGTGGGATACATGTTGGTCACGAGCAACAACCGCGTCGGACGCCGGGCGGACGGCTTCGGCGCGGACGGCTTGGGGGCGCGGCCCATCACGATCCTCCCGACCCGGCGACCACGAAGTCCGCGATCGAGTCCAGGTCGTAGACGGCCTGCCAACCGAGGGCATCTCGCGCAGCCGTCACGTCGGCAACCATCCAGGGCACGTCGAACGATCTCTCCGAGCCGGCAGCGTCCTCGGCGATCCGGCCCCGATAGCCGACGCGCCGGGCAAGCGCCTCCACTAGCTCGCGGGACGTAGAGGCACGGCCCGTCCCGACGTTGACGACTGGCTGCGGCAGCGACAGGGCGGGCGCCACGCAAGCTGCCACGACAGCCGCGGCGATGTCCCGCACGTCCACGAAATCGCGAACCGTCCCAAGGGGTCCCATTTCGATTTCGCCGCTGCCAGCCACCAGGGCCGCCCGCAACCGCGCCAGCGCGGCCCCGGCCAGGGTGCCCGGCGGCATACCCGGGCCAACGGCATTGAAGACCCTCAGCACGACGCCATCCACGGCGCCGCGGTCGACGGCATCGGTCACGAGCTGCGTGGCCTTCAGCTTGGACATCCCATACGCTCCAAGCGGAACTGTCGTCGCGTCCTCACGAACTGGCGCATCCTCGGGCTGGCGGCCGTACTCCGCAGCCGACCCGATGTGGATCAGGCGCGGTCTGTCCGCCATAGCTTCCAGCTCGCGCAGCAGCCGCTGGACAGTCGCGACGTGCGCGAGGTTCAGTTCATCGGCGCTTCCGGCTGTCCTGCCGGCGCAGTTGACGACGACCGCGGGCCGGACGCTGGCCAGTAGGGATGCCAATTGCCCGGCCGGCGCTCCCGCCAGATCGAGAGCGAGCAACGCCGACCGGACGCCCGATGCCTCGATCAGCGCAGACGGCATGTCGGACTCGACGACGTCCATTCCAGGAATCGTCCTGAAGGTTTGCACGACGCGACGGCCCAGGAAGCCTCGGGCGCCGAAGACGAGAGCTACGCTCACTCAGGAATCCGGCAGCAACTGCGACCGCAGGCCCGCGAACTCTTCGTTCGCCCGGTCGTAGTCTTCCGGCCGGCCGATGTCGAGCCAGTAGCCTGCGAACGGATACGAGGCGGGATTGCGGCCGACGGCCAGCAGGTCCAGGACCAGCCGATCGAAACCCAGCGGCTGGCCGCTCGGATAGTGAGCCAGCGTCTCTCGTGAGAGGGCGTACACGCCCATGCTGACCGAATAGTCGAGTGTCGGCTTCTCGCGGAATCCAACCACCCTTCCTTCCACGACCTCGAGCACGCCGAAGTCGACACTCACCTCGCGCTGGTAGGTCGCGATGGTTATCGGCGCCCGTGAGGCGGCGTGGCTGGCGAGCAAAGCCGCGTACGGCAGGTCGGTCAGGATGTCGCCGTTGAGAACAAGGAAATGCTCGGGCAGTCGATCCAGGATGGAGACGACCGGGCCCATCGTGCCCAGCGGGGAGGTCTCGGAAGCGTAGTCACAGTCGAGGCCCCACTGCGCGCCGGTGCCCACATAGGCTTTGATCAGCTCGCCCAGGTGGCCGATCGTCAGGGTCACCCGACGGAATCCAGCGCGAGAGAGCTGTCGCATGACGATCTCGAGGATGGCGCAGTCGTCGCCGATCGGGACCAGCGGCTTGGGGATAGTGGTGGTGTAAGGTCGCAGCCGCGTCCCCTTGCCTCCCGCCAGAATGACCGCGTGCAGGTCGCTCACAGCGTATACCGGGTCCATTTGTAGTGGGCCAGGTTCTCCGGCCTGGCGAACCACTCCGCGGTCAGCGCGAGGCCGCTCCGAAGGTCGTGCTTCGGCTCCCAGCCGGTGGCGGCCCGTAGCCGCGAGTTGTCGCACACGAGTCTCATTACCTCTGATCCGGCCGGTCGCAACCGCACCGCCTCCTCGACCACTTCGGCCCGGTGGCCCGAAACCTCCGACAGCAGGGCGGCCAGAGCGCCGATGGAGATTTCCTGCCCGGTGCCGGCGTTGAGTACCTGCCCCACCACCGCGGCCGCGGGCGCCTCTCCGACAGCGACGAACGCGGCGGCCGTGTCCGTGACAAAGGTGAAGTCGCGGGTCGGTCGCAGGTCGCCCAGGGCGATCGGGTTCCGGCCGGCCGCGAGCTGCGAGAGGATCGTGGGTATGACCGCCCGCGAGGACTGGCGTGGGCCGAATGTGTTGAACGGCCGAAGCGTCGCAACAGGCAACCCGAACGCCAGGTGGTAGCTCTCGGCGATCTTGTCGCCGCCGATCTTGGAAGCCGAGTACGGTGACTGGCCCTGGAGCGGATGATCCTCGTTTATCGGCACCGTTCGGGCCGTTCCGTAGACCTCGCTGGTCGAGGTGTGGACGACGCGCGGCGTGCCCAGTTCTCGGGCCACCTGCATCACGTTCAGGGCTCCAATGACGTTGGTGTCCACGTACGACCGCGGCGCGCTGTATGAGTACGGGATGGCGATGAGGGCAGCCAGGTGGTACAGAACGTCGGCGCCCGTGACCAGCGCACGCACGGATTCCACGTCCCGGACGTCGCCGAGCTGGACCTCGACCTGCTCCATCACATCTGACGGGAGCGACTCCAGCCAGCCCCATGAGTTGAACGAGTTATAGAGAACCATCGCCTTGACGCGGTAGCCATGGTCCACCAACGCCTCGACGAGGTGCGAACCGATGAAACCTTCGGCTCCCGTCACCGCAGCAGTCTTAGCCAGCGTTCAGTCCCTTTCCTATGCAACCAACTCAGGATAGTGGATGGTCTGGGCCGTCTGCGACCGAATCCAGGACAGCCGCCAGCCGGGCGGCCAGGTTGACACGATCGTAGCGTCCCTCCGGATCGGCGCTGCGAGTCGGTCGGGGCGTGATCAGCAGCTGCTCGATGCCCTCTGCCACACCCTGCGGGGTCGGGTCGGCCACGATGCCCCAGTCGAGGTCGCGCAGCAGACCACTAGCCGAACCGTCCGGCACGAAGGCGATTACCTGTTTATCCAGCCCCACGTACTCGGACAGCTTGCCGCTGGTGAAACGCCACTTGTCGGGCTCGTCCGCGATGATGTGGAAGAGGGCGTCGGCCCGAGCCAGCCTGGCGAGGGCGACCGGGCGAGGCAGGAAGCCGACATAGCTGACCACCGAGCCGAGTCGCTCCAGTGCGCTGTAGCGGGCGGCGACCTCCTGGTTGTGCAGCGTCAGCCAGCCGATGAATTCGACCTCCAGGTGATCCCTCAGTTCGGGCCGGCGGGCAAGAAGCAACTCCAAGCCGTCGAGGAAGATCTCAAGCTCGTGCTCGCCGTAAACGCTTCCGCCGTAGGCCATCTTGAAACGACGGACGGTACCCGAGTTGTCACCTGTCGCGGCGGCCCCGGTCGAATCGGCCTCGATCGCCGCAACCGCCTCAGGTGGGAAATCATTGCGATCGTAGCCATTAGGTATGACTGAGAAGCGATCGGCGGCCCATGGGTAGCGGTCCCTGTAACCTTCGAGGGTGCCGTCGGAGGCGAAGACGATCCTGTCGGCTCGACGTATGATCCATTTGTCGAGACGACGCTGGAAGGGACGCTGCCAGCGCGGCAGTTGGGCTGCAAAAGCGTTGCCGATCCACGGATCGCGGAAGTCGGCCACCCAGGGCAGCTTGGTGCGGCGGGCAATCAGGCCGGCGATCAGGTGACTCGAGATGGGGCCGGAGGTCGAGTAGACGACGCCGGCTCCGGAGCGGCGAGCGGCGCGCGTACCAGCCGTGACGGCGAACGGGATCCAGCCAACCTGCTGATCGGGAAAGAACAGCAGGGTCACCATCGCCTGCCAGATCCGAGTCAGTTGCCCGGGCACCGAGGCGCGTGAAGCAAATCCGGCGGGGTCCGCCACGCCGGCCGAGGCTGAACGCCCGCCGCCGCGTCCGAGCCCGCGTACGCCGCGCAACAGGCGCCCGAGAACTCGCCTGAGCTTGGCCGGCTCCAAGCTCCGAGTGCGGACCACATCCAAAGCCGGGGGGACCCGGCGGATGGAATCGGGGTCGCGCAGACCGTAGCCCGCATCCCCCACAGTCAGAACGGTTGTCTGCCAGCCCCATCGCGGCAGGTACGTGACGTACTTCAGGGTTCGCTCGTAACCGATACCGCCCGTCGGGGGGAAGTAGTAGGTCACGACCAGGACGCGGCCGGCCATCAGCGAGCCACCCTGGCCGACATGCAGGCCGCCCGAGCCACCAGACTACGCGCCAGCGACGCCGCTCCGGAGGCCAGGATCCGCACCTCGGTCGGCCGCGGAACGCACAACGACACCACCGACTGGCCCGACAGGCGACTCGCCTGGAAGACCATCATCGCGGCCAGGGCCGTATAGGAACCGACCGAACTGAGCGATGCCCCGACGATACCAAAATTGGGAATGAGGGCAACGTTGCAGGCGACGTTGACCGCCAGCGAGATCGATGCTGCCACCGAGATCCGGCCGGGGTGTCCTCGCCCAGCGAGATAGCTCGTCATGACCTTGGATAGACTCAACGAGACGACGCCTGGCAGGATGGCGTAGAAAGCCGGCAGGCAGTCGGAATAGTTTGGCAGGACGAGGTGGATGCCGACGTAGGCCGCCGGAATCAGTGCCACCGCCATGGCAATCGTTGCCAGCATGGTCAAGCGGGAGATGCGGCCGAGCATCGCGCTGGCATCCTCGTGGGTGCTCGCCGCGACCCTGGGCAGGAGCATCGTTGCCACGGACTCGGGCACATAGAAGACCAGCTCGGCCATGGTTACGGCGAAGCCGTACAGACCTACGCTCTTCTCGGCCACGGCCGAACTGATCGCCATGGCCTGGAGGATGTACACGTCCGCGCGAGCATTGAAGTAGCCGGTGATGCTGGCCGGATAGACGCGAGCCCCATACCCGAGTAGCCGCCGCAGGGGGACCGGCTGGCCTTCCAGGTCTCGCCGACGCAGCCGCGAGACTTCGGCCATGACGGCGATGGCGACCGCCACATTGAGGAAGGCGCTGATCGCGACGGCACCGGGCACGCCGAGTCGGAGAATGACAACCAGCAGGATGGCGCCGGCGAACGAGACTACCGCCTGGCTGACCAGGATCAGGTTATAGACCTTGACCTGTTGCCGGCCGTACAGGAGAGTCCCACCGAACGAGGCGAGCATTCCCAGCGGCAGAGTGAGGAGCATCACCCTCAACAGGATGTCCTGGTGTTCCGCGGCTTTCAGGAACGATTGCTCAAGCCAGGGCAAGGCGAACCAGACGATGCCAACGAGCACGACCGACAGAACGGCCGTGAAGACGAGCGACGCGCGGACCAGACTCCCGACCGACCTTCCCCGGCCGGCAAAGTAGTTGACCGCGCTCGGCAATCCCATTAACGCGAAGGCCGAGATCAATCCTGGCAGTGTGACCACCGTCGAGTAGGCACCCCGCAGCTCAGGGCCCAGGATCTTTGCGACCATCACCGAGGTCAGCAGGGACAGAGGCAGGATCACGACCCGGGTGGCAAAGATGCCGGTAACGCGGCGGCCGAACGCCGACATCGGCGGCCCTCCGCGCGACGACTGTCCCTGGTGCGATGTGCCCTCAGCCGGTCCCAGCTGCTCGGGCACTGGCAGGCCGCTAACTCCCGTCACCTCGCCTGTACTCCAGACCGCGGGTCGGCGGCAAGACGCCGGTACAGTCCTTCCATCTCGAGCAGATTGCGACGCATGTCGCCGCGTTCGATGGCGCGGGCACGCAACCGCTCACCGAGAGCGGCGCGCTCGGGCGGCGGCAGTTCCATTCGAGTTCGAATAGCGTCCGCGACGGCGGCCGGATCGTCACCCGCCACGATCGCGCCTGCGTCCACGCCGTCGAGGCCTTCGTGCGCACTCGGCAATTCGCCCATCACGATCGATGTGCCGCAGGCCATCGCCTCCAGGGCCGTCACCGGGAACGCATCGGAGGTCGGCAGTGAGACGACGACGGCGGCAAGGCGGTAGTAGTCGGCCAGGGCCTCGTGCGGAATGGGCGGGATGAAGCGAACCCGGCCGCGCAGGCCGAGCTCGTCGATCAGCCGCACCAGTTGCGCTCGGTACTGGGAGTCGGGCTGCCATTCCACCAGGAGAAGAGTGACATCTTCGGGCAGCAATGCTGTCGCCCGGATCGCAATGTCGTGCCGGTACAGCGGCCGCAGGGCTCTCGGCGAGAGCACGACCCGTCGACCGTCGAGGTCCAGATCGGCTCGGAGCGAGTCGGATGCGTTCCCCGGCTTGAATTCTTGCGGATCGACTCCGAACTGCACGAGTCTGACCCGCTCGGATCTGGCGCCCAGCTCGATCGCCGCTCGGGCGAGGTCCGCCGAGACAGCCGTCACGAGGGCGGCATTAGACAGCGTCCGGCCGGCCCAGACTCGCGCGTGCGAGGAGCCACGGGGGGTTAGGAAGACGTCTGAGCCCCACACGGTAACGACGTAGGGGTGGAATCCCGACAGGCGCGCCGCCCACCCATAGCGGGTCAGGTAGTGGGCATGAAGTACGTCCGGACGGATCGCCAGCATGGCGCGCCGGAGCGCCAGCACCGTCACTGCGGTGCCCAGGCCGCGCAGTGGGAGACGCGGCCAAGCGCGGAAGGTGTGGAGGCGAACACGCGGATCGAGCGGAACGGCGATCGAGTCCGTGTTCGGGACGAGCAAATGGATCTCGTGCCCTCGAGACGCAAAGAACCCGGCCCACCGCGTCGTGTGGATGCTGTTTGGATCGCCCAGGAAGGCAAGCCGGAGTGGTCGTTCGACCGAGGAATTGGTCATCGCCCCCTCCGCCGTGCGGCCAGTTCGCGGTAGAGCGTCTCCATGACGGCCATGCTGGCTCTCTTGTCGGCCCGCAGCAGAACCGCAGCGCGACCGCGTTCCGCTCTTTCAGCGCGATCTTGAGGTGTGCGATCAAGCACTCGTGCGATAGCCGCAGCCGTGGCGTCCGCGTCACCGACCGGCACCAGTGCCTCGGGATCGAGCTCGGCCAGCCACTCGCGGTTGGGCGGAAGGTCGGAAGCGACGATTGGCCGACCGCAGGCCAAGGCCTCGACAACCGTGTTGGGGCCGCCGTCGGAAGCGGGGACCGAGACCACGACGTCCGCCAGCCGGTACAGGTTGGGCACGTCGGCCTCGCTTACCGCCGGGACGATGCGCACTCGCTTCGCGACGCCAAGCGCGTCGGCACGGGCCCGCACGGCCGCAACTTCAGGGGCGTTCGCGAGGAAGTCGGTCATCAGCAGAATGGTGTCGTCAGGAAGTCGGGAGAACGCTTCGACGACCACGGTCTGACGATAGTTCGGGGCGATGATCCGAGGTGAGAGCACCACTCGCGCCTCCCCCACACCAAGCCTGGCCCGAAGCTCATGCGCTTCGCCGGGGCTGAAGCTCGCCGTGTCTACGCCGAAATGGACGTAGCGAGTCCGATCCGGCTGCGCTCCCGCCGCTATTGCAGCTCTAACCAGCGTCTCGGAACCGCCAGTGACCAGGTCGGCCCCGTGCAGAGATGGCAGGGCATAGAGGCGACCGCGGGTCTGCCGTGCCGTGATGAGCACGTCCGTGCCCCAGACGGTCACAGCGTAGGGGTGGAACCCGGAGAGCCAGGCGTGCCACGCATTGACCGTGACGTAATGGACGTGCAGCACGTCGGGATCTAGCGCGGCGAGAACTGCGCGAAGTGATCGTCGTGCATCCATCGAGCCCAGTAGCCGCGAACGGCGGTGGTTGAAGGGTACGAACCGCTTGACCAGAATCTGGTCTGACAGACCTGGCCCGATCTCTCGGCCTTCTGGCACGAGGAACGAGATCTTGTGGCCCAACCCGGCGAAATACGCCGCCCAGCGGCGCAGGTGGACACTGTCCGGATCGCCCAGGAAGGCGATCGAAAGACCTGCCTGGACGGAACCGCGATGGTCCTTGATTACCTCACTCATGATCGGCCTCGAAGTCGGTGCGCTTTCCTCGCCGCCGGCAATCGCTTCATTCGCCAGGCCGAGCGTCTCCAGTACGGTTCGGGCTCGGGCCTCCCACGTCGCATCCGAAGAGCAAGCGTAGCGCCGCGAGTTCTCGGCCAGGCGTCGCGCCAGATCGGCGTCTTCGAGTATGAGCAGGATCCCGCCGGCCAGGCCGGCTGCCGTGTCCGGAGTGACGAGCCCGGCGCCGCTGGCCTCGATGAGGGCTCTGGTTTCGACCGTATCCGTCGCCACGATCGGCTTGCCGAAGCCCAGGAAATCGAGCAGCCGGACCGCCACCGCGAGATTGGTGTAGGCGTTGATCGGGAGCGACAGAACGCACACTCGGCCGCGCTCCAGCAAGTCGGGCAGCGACGCCCTGGCCGAAGGCAGCAGCTCAACCCAATCCGGCAGTCCGGCGGCCGCATCGGGGTCTATCGATCTGGCAAGAATCCTGAGCCTGGCCGAGGGCCGGCGTTCGCGGACGATCGTCATCGCCTCGATGAGCGTGTCCAACCCCGATGTCGGCCCCAGTTGGGCGATAGCCGCCACCAGGTCCGGTTCGCCGATACCCAGGTTGGGCAGCGTTGGATCCGTTCCGGGCGGCAGCAACACCGCGTCGGACAGCCTCAGGGCACCGGCCAGACCGGCGGAGGGTGCGTAGCGCACGGTGGCGATCCGTTTGAGCAGGGGCATCGTGATCCGCCACAGCCAGTCGCTCAGGATCTGGCTGCGACGTGTTCTGGGGTGAACGTCGCGAAAGAGCTGGTACGCGTCGCGGAAGTAGACCCCGACCGGGCGGCCTAGAAGACGCATGAGCAGCAGGAAAGCCAGGTCGGTCGGCATCGAACTCGATGTGGGGCTTTCCACGTAGACCGCGCCTACTCGCCTAGGCCCACCTGAAAGCAGCCAGCGCAGCGCCGTCCCGCAGCGACCAAGGCGTCCGCCGGTTATCTGTTCGGTGTGGATCTGGTGCGACAGGGCAGCCGTCATCATCGCAATGCGGACCGTGGGCGCCTTGTTCTGCAGCCCCGACAGGGAGTACATCCCGTAGACCAGGATTCCGAGACGCGCGGCGTCGGCGGCTGTCGATGGCGCAATCGGCGGGACGGCCGAATTGTTGGGACGATCTACTTCGATCTCCAATACGCTCGGGGAGCCGCTGGCCCCATTTCGGGGCTGGTCGCAACGATACCGCAGGCGTCAGGGTTGCAATCTCACGCGGGCGCGGCGAGGTCTTCATCCAGAGCGTGCCGATCGGGACGGGCCTGACGTACAAGCAGGTTGCGACTGCGCATGCTGGCAGTTGCGGTCGCGACGCCGATGATGTGACTCCGCTGAAGCAGAGCCAGATCGAATCTGCCCGCGAGCCGGCGGTCGGCCAGCCAGCGCACGTGGACGTTGGTCATGGGAATGAAACGCGGGTATGTCGCGTCCACGAAGGCCTCCACCGAGGCTTGCTCGTGGAGGTACGCGTAGCCGTAGATCTCGTGGGCCGTGGTCATGACCACAAGACGACGGGGCAGCTTCTCGACACGGTCCTCGTGCTCGCCGGCCACCGGCGTAGCCCGAGACTGCCCGATTATCGTGATGTCATCCAACCTGATGCGCATTTGCGGCAGGATGACGCGAGTCGGTTGCCCGTTGCGCGCCCTCAGGACGACGTCCTCGATCCGGAAGAAGCCTTCCAGGTAGTTCACGTAGTCCGAGAGACGCCGGAAGCCTACCGCTTGCAGGACTCCGGCGGCGCGCAGTTGCGTCCCGATCAGCTCGACCTGGTGCGCCTGCGGAGGCCGATCGGGATTCTCGGAGGTAGGGGCGGCGCCCCAGCCCAAGTCGTCCATGCCGCTCATTATCACATTCGATTACTGCACACCATTCGATTACTGCATCACCATGCCGCCGTCAACGGCGAGAACCTGGCCGGTAATGTACGAGGCCTCCTCCGAGACCAGGAACGTGACCGCGTTGGCGACGTCGTCCGTCGTTCCGAAGCGGGCCAGCGGGGTCATCTTCAGGAAGTAATCCAGGATTTCCGGATTCATGTCCTTGGTCAGTTCGGTCATCACGAAGCCGGGGGCGACGGCGTTGCAGGTGATGTGGCGCGAGCCGATCTCTCTGGCGGTCGTCTTGGTCAGGGCGATCAGGCCGGCCTTGGAGGCCGAGTAGTTGGCCTGGCCGGCCTGGCCCATCTGGCCCGACACGCTAGCCATGTTGACGATGCGGCCGTAGCGAGCCTTGAGCATCGGCCGGATGGCGGCCTTGGTCATGTAGAAGGCGCCGAAGAGGTTGACCTCCAGGACCTTCTTCCAGTTCTCGACCGACATCCGCATGATCAGGTCATCGCGGGTGATGCCGGCGTTGTTGACCAGGATGTCCAGCTTGCCGAAAGCCTCGACGACGGCAGCGACCGCAGCCACGCAGGCGTCGGGATCGGTCACGTCCGCCGGAATGTAAAGAGCGCGACGGCCCAGGCCCTGGATCTCGGCGACCGTGGCCTCAGCAACTTCCGGCCGGCCCACGTCTACGAATGCGACGTCTGCGCCCTCGCGAGCCAGGTTCAGGCCGATGGCCTTGCCGATGCCGCGGGCTCCGCCGGTGACAAGGGCGGTCCTGCCAGTGAGGTCTATCACGATAGTTCTCCCTTAGCTGGAGGTTTCAGTCCCTGGACGGGAGGTCGGGTCGCCGCGGAGCCACCCAAGTGCCGGGGGAAACGGGTCGACCGGGTCGAGGTAACCGGCTTGGATGGTCACGTCCTCCGGCCCGATGCCCGCGGCGCGAGCAGAGTTCGCCGGATCGGCGGTCCACTGCACGACGATCGCGCCCGAAGTCAAGCCGGCTCCGAAGGCCGCCATGAGGACGCGGTCGCCCTGCTTGATGCGGCCCGCGGCAACGGCCTCTGATAGGGCCAGGGGCACGGATGCGGCCGACGTGTTGCCGTAGCGATCGACGTTGACGAAGACCTTCTTCATTGGGAAGCCGAGCGACTTCGCCAGGGCCTCGATGATCCTGATATTGGCCTGATGGGGGATGACCAGATCGACATCAGCGAGCGTCAGCCCCGCCTTCTCGAGCGAGGCCTGAGCCGTGGAGCCCAGGGTTCGAACGGCCATCTTGAAGGTCTCGATGCCCTTCATCTTCATGTAATGCTCGCGGGCGCCGAGGCTTTCGGCCGATGCGGGCCTGGCCGCGCCGCCGGCCGGAAGCCAGATGAAGTAGGCGCCAGAAGGCTCAGTCGTCATCTCCATGCCGAGCGTTCCGCCCGGCTGGTCGGAGGCCGAGAGGACCACCGCCCCGGCACCGTCGCCGAAGAGGATGCACGTGCCGCGGTCCGTGTAGTCGGTGCAGCGGCTGAGGGTTTCGGCGCCGATGACAAGGACGTGCTTGGCGAGCCCGCTGGCAATGTAGGCAAATGCGGTGTAGTAGCCGAACACGAAGCCGGAACAAGCCGCGGCCACATCCATCGCCGGCGCCCGCTTGTTGCCGATCGCTTCCTTGACCAGGGCTGCCGTCGAGGGCATTGGGTAATCGGGGGTTAGAGTGCCGACGAGGATCAGGTCTATGTCGTCTGGGTTGAGGCCGGCCGTCGCGATTGCTCGCAGACCGGCGACCGCAGCCATGCTCGCGGTGGTCTCGTTGGGGCCGGCGATGCGGCGCTCGCGGATGCCGGTGCG
>JANYJG010000072.1 GCA_025358515.1 Chloroflexota bacterium | reverse complement strand
GAGGTCTTGGGAGTCAAGTCGGTGACAATCCATCCGACGCCGGAGGCTGACGCTCACGGCTGGTCAGATGCGTTCGGGTCTGCACCGCTGCTACTAAACGCGGGAAGAACGTTTAGTACTTATGGTCGGGGCGAGAGGATTAGAGCCGACACTATACGGGTGAAGGTACGCAGTGGCCTCCTGGGCCGGCGAGCGGAGGCCTCGGCCTGAAGTGCTTTGAAAGGGCGCTCGGCCGTGCCACGCCGCGAAGTATGCTGGCTCCAATTCCATGGACAGGCGCGGGCCGGTATTAGGATGAAGAGCCATCGCTTCGTGGCGAGGTGTGGTACGGGTCGCCCGGCTGCACCGGACATTACGAGCCGCTCGTAGGCTTCGAGTCTCCGGGGCCGGCGGCCTCCGAACTTGGCTACCTTGGGCCGCCCGCCCGTTCGGACTCGGTGCGACGAATGGAGTCTCCAGCGTCCTAGGAGGTTGGAGGCGGCGTACAGAGCGGTGTCTGTGCGATCTTCGGCTCCAGCTGCAACAACGGGATAGGGCCATCGAGACTGGTCTGCACGAGGTCGTCCGAGCCGATCGGCCAAGCCTGGTAGAGCCAAACGTCGTCCTGCGGACCACCTTCGGATGACGGAACGGGGAGATAGAAAAACACGTATCGCTGATTCAGGCGTGAGGCCGAGACTATCGCTCTGAATGTAGTGGTCGCAGCCGAGGGTGCCGCCATTGACTCGCGAATGGGCGGCATCGCCGACCTTCCCTCGGATGGCGCGTGGCTGCTCGATTACGACATGGCGGATGAGATGGGCAGAAGTCTCACAATCCCCGCCGGCCGCTTGCCGTCAGGCGTGTTCCACTGGGACGCGGCTCAACGCCAGCTATCGCGCAGCGCGCCGCGATCCATCGGAGGAGACGTTCACGCGACTCCTCGACTGAGTCGCTCAAGCTCAGGATCATCTGCCGGATAGCCGGGAGCCCACCAGGGGGTCGAACCATCATTCGACCCAACAGAGGACGTATATCAGCCGTTGAGAATGGACACGCCGAAGTAGCCTGAGATCTGAGACCAATCCTCAGCATAGAAGCCGCCTGCCCCGAGCCCGATGACCGATCCGCGAATCGCCACCTCGCTGCCTGCGTCCAGGTACAAGGGCGATCCGGAATCGCCGTACGTCGGTAATGTACCGCCTTGGAAAAACGAGAGATTGGACAGGCACCATCCGGTTCCGCTTTCGCAGGCACTGGCTGTATTGGTGATGTCCGTGTGGCTACACCACGTCCCGCCGTATGCACCACTCACGCAGTAGCCAGAACCGTTGACGGCGGGATCCCCTGCGCCCGCGACCTTCTTTGAGGCGGTAGCGCTCGTGTAAATGTAACCTCCGTAACTCGACCCATAGAAGAGTTCCGAGTCCCTGTTAGGACCACCTTGCCACGAGA
Organism: Chloroflexota bacterium; assembly: GCA_025358515.1. Taxonomy (GTDB): domain Bacteria; phylum Chloroflexota; class Limnocylindria; order Limnocylindrales; family CSP1-4; genus Fen-1039. The sequence continues at coordinate 19,924 of JANYJG010000072.1, read as the reverse complement.
CATAGCCCATGTACGATCCGGAGCCGCTTCGAGAGGTGCAAGTGTTGTCAAGGCAGTGGAAGTTGTAGAGGGCCGAGCCTTGAGTGAAGCAATGACCGGCGGTCAGCATGTAGGGTGTGCCATGGTAGAGGACACTAAAGCCTGTCGTGCATCCGTTGTTCCCAGGTCCCTCCTGGTTGGGCCCGAAAATGTCAGACCCGCCGAAATGTGGCGCGTAGTCGGCTTGGCGGCTCAGGGTGACGAAGCCACCGCCGTCATACTGCAGGTAGTTGCCGTACTTGGCGCTGACACTTGCAAAAGCACTCGCCGGAGCCTCAGTCTCCAGAACGACCTTCTGTCGGCGCGGGTCAAAGTAAAAGGCGTAGCCATATGTCAACGGAATAGATGGTCGCAAGGCGAGCAGAGCAGTCTGGATTGCGTCAATGGTCCCTTTGTCGATGGTGGCTAGCTCCACTCGAGCGAGCAAGCCGACGGCTGACGCGTCGGCACGTACTGATGCCGAGTCGGCCGCGCTGACAGAACCACCGCTAGACGCAGGGAGCAACGCGACCAGCTCGCCTGTCGCGTCATCGAAGTAGGTGCCGACGGCACCTCTGGCGGCAGCTGCATCGTCCCAGCTGGAGATCGCCGCCTCCCGCGCCGCAGGGCTAGCCGCCGCCGCCTGAGGTACCACCGATCCGGCCGATCCAGCTGCAAGTAGAAATGCAAAAGCTAATTGCAGCGTCCGCCGCGGAAACTGAGACAAGGGTATCACGCTCATTTGAACCTCCCAACCTAGCCGTGGACGCCCGAACCACTGGCGAGGCGAAACGCGTCCCGGGCCGCACGTCGCGACGCTAGGGCCGCGGTTCGCCTTCTCGCAATAGGTCACCCTGGCAATCCAGCAACCGCCCGCGGACTCGACACAGCGGCTCGTTGCCGACCACCCGGCGGCGGGCGCGGGGCCAAGGCTACCGCAATGGCGTTGCCACATTGTGCTGGCCGGCGTTTCTCTTCAGTGGACCCGGATCTCGCTCCCTTGCGGCAAGTAGCAGGTCCCGTTGAACTGGCTGATGTGGTATGCGCCGTCCGGGCCGCGGACGGATCCAATCACATTCGCGAGCACGTCTCCCTCACGGGCCACCACGGTCCCGTCTTCGGCGAGCAACTCAGCTCTGCCGTCCACAAGACGTGCCGAGAACCCATTTGGCCACACCACGCTCATCGGTTCACCCGTCTTGATCGAGATCACCACCAGCTCTGATCCTGACCGCTCAACTCGAAGCGACAGGTCGACAATGGGCAGAGTGCACACCCATACGGCCCCGCTCGGAAGGGGTGTTGGTGCCGCCTCCGTCTGGATTGTGAGTGGGGTTCCACCCGACCCCGGAGACCCCGTCTCATAACGAAGCCATACCGATCCGGCCACCAGTACCATGACGAAGGCCACGGCCGCGAACCTGGCGACACGAGGCACGCTGGCCACCAATCCCCGCAACCGGCCCGAGGGCCCAATCTCCTCTGGCACAGACGCGACACGCACCCGTAGATTGGCTGGCGCACGCCAACTGGCTTTCGCCGACAGCAACCGGGTAAGGTCGTCTTCGAACCGTCGATCGGTCATTGGTCGGTCCCCCCTGATCGCTGCGATGCATCGTACGCTGCTCGGAGTTCTCTGAGCGCGTAGTGAAGGCGGGACTTCACGGTACCCGTGCGGAGACCGGTCTTGATGGCGATCGCCTCGATGGGTAGATCGTCTAGGAATCGCAGCACGACCACAATCTTGTGATCGGCACTCAGGGCACCAACTGCCCGGCGGAGCGCGTCATCCAGGCCAACTCCATCAGCCGGGTCCGCCGGCAGATCGCGCCTCAGTTCGGCGACCTTGCGAGACGATGTGGCACTGTGCCGAAGCCGATCCCTGCAAACGTTCACAACGATCCGGTCGAACCAAGCGTCGAAACGGCTCTGGTCTCTGAGACTCGACCAGCGCGTCCAAGCCTGCACCGCGGCGTCGTGCACGGCATCTTGGGCTTCTGAGTCTCCGTCGAGGATCGTTGCTGCCAGCCGATAGGCGCGGTCAAGACGCCCCTGGGTCAGACGCTCGAAGGCGTTGCGGCGATCGCTCAACGAGGAGAGCCCCGCTTCCGCCTCGACTGGCTCGTGCTTCTCGTAGTTCACGCTCATCACTGTTACAAGACGATTGGGGCCTCTGGAAGGTTCAAAGAGAACCCGGCGACCGGGACGCATCCTAGCCCATGACGGGCGGGATCCTCCGCAAGCCAGCTCGCAAACGGCGGTTGGTTCGCCCTGGCACTCCAGAGTCTCCAGGTGCGAACCAGTGTTCGTCCGTAGCTCGGCTTCCAGCCCCAGCGTGGCTGCGGGCTAGTTGGCCGTGTGCTCAATGGGTCCTTGATGCGATCAGTCCGTCGTGCCGGCGCAGCACGTCCAGGTTGTCGCCGCAGTACAGGAGGTTCGGTTCCCTGCTCATCCGTCTTCCCGAGCACGAGTGCGCGCCAGGCAGACAACCTAGCCTCGTTCATCGTGAACGACCCACTCCGACTTTTGTTGGCCGTTCGGAGCCGCCCGAAAACAACTTGCGTCCGATCTCGGGGAGGATACCAAGTTCGCACTTCAAGCCGTCGGACCCCGGGCTCGCCTTGCGGCCGTCCGCTGACGCTTCAGCTCTTGGAGGTGCCGGTCGCACCATTTTCTGTGGGCGTAGCTCCCGGGCGGCAGCGGCGTTAGACACTCGGGCCACCGACAGAAGAGGGCCTGCGGGCGGGCAGTAACTGCATCGTGGATCGACCAAAGGGCTCGGCCTTCGGTTCCAACGATGCCGGCTTGCGGGCGCGGCCAAACGCCAGCGATGGTGCAGCGCGCCGCGCTCCATCGGAGGAGACGTTCACGCGCCTCCTCGACTGAGTCGCTGTCAAGCTGCGGTCGAGCGTCATCCGCCACCGCTCGCATCGATACCAATCGCCGCTCAAGAGCCCGGAGGGCTCCCGGGAGGGTGTCGCGATCGCTCATTGGCTCAACGCCGGCGTCAGCTCGAACCATGGCATCGATGGCGTCCCGCCAGAGGGCGCACTCGACCGTGAAGTTGGACCAATCTTTGGCGCTTTCGGACTTGACGAGCGCGAGTAGACCGTTCGTCTCTCCAGAGGCGAGCTTGTAGGCCTGGGCCATGGCAAGAACGGTCCTCCAGGTATCCACATCGCCGAGGCGCGGAACGCCGACAGGGGCTGGGCCATCGACTGTGAGGTTGTCGCCGGCCTGCCAATAGCCCAGCAAAGCGAGGGCCATGGCCGCCTCGGGCATTCCGACCACCGAAGCGCCTGGAGGTGGAGTTGTGCTTCGTCCCTCCACTGGCCTGTCGGCGAGCGCCAGAAGGGGGCCGATCACGCTAGCCATCTCCTCAGGTGTCGTTTCTTCCTCCATCCGAATGCTCGGCCGGAAGGTCAGCAGATTTCGAATGGCGAGGGCTCGCTGCACTGAGTTCGTGCTGGTGGCCAGCCGATCCATCGCCTCTCCGAGCCGGTCAAACCGCTCGGGCATGTCGCCGGCCTTGTCAAAGTCTTGCGCCCACAGCGGCTGTGGTTCGCCTGGGAGAGCGTGACTGGCCCTAAAGGCCTCTGTTTCGCGCCTGCCGACTCGCACGAAGTCCGCTCCCGACTGCACTCCTGACCAATCCGTCCGCTCGACGCGCAACTGCAAATCGGCGAAGTCTTCAGGGGACATGCCCATGGCAGTCGTCAGCCCTCGAATGGCTATGTGCAGCATCTTCTCCACTGCCCGGCCGACCGCTCCAAGTTCGGTTTGGGATTGAGTCGGCAACGCTCCCCCCGCCATTGCCGACGCGGCATTGCGAGACAAGCCCTCGCGATGGCTGACGATGGACTCAGCGAGGCCAGGCACGAGTGCGGGCAAGAGCGGCGACATGCTGGCGAGCAGGCCCCAGCGGGACGCGGCTCGGGCTACCGCGGCGTCCGAGCGACCCAGCACCGCGAGGTCCCGGTATAGGTTGCTCTCGCCTCTCGCTGCTTCGATAGGCAGCTCGGTACCAGGAACAGGGACCAGTTGCCCATCTAGCGCGACTGTGACGGGTCGTCGGATGCGCTCGACCATGCCGCGATTCTGCCCTGTTTCCGAAGTTGTAGCGCCGTGTTGTTTCGCATTGGTCAAGGGCGCATGAAACGGTAAGGCGGTCAACTCGCCGAGAGGTAATCCGCCAAGTCATGCGCCCAGCATCGGCCCCAGTTACCAGCCCAAGGATCCGCAAGGCGCCCGGCCGAAAGCCCTCGATCCCCCGGCCGAAGACGGCTTCACTGCGATCCGTCTCGGCCCGCATCGAGAAGCGCGATGCCGGCGCGGCGCTGGCGTCTCTGCCCGCCGATTCGATGTCCATTCTTATCACCGACCCGCCGTATCGAACCGTCGACCGCCACGGCGGAAGCGGCAAGCTCGACCGATGGTTCGGTTCGTCGCTTACGTGGCGACAGATCGGCGACGTACTGGCTATAGCCCGATCACGGATGCGGGCCGACGGCGTGGTTTTCGTGATGACCAACCCGGACGGCTTGCGCGAAGCCATCGGGGCCCTGGAGCGAGCCGGGTTCATTCGGGTCCGGCCGATCACTTGGAACAAGGTGGCGCCTGGCCTCGGTGGCGGGATGCGGCACCAGACCGAATACATCCTTGTGGGATATCTGCCCGGCTCGCGCACGCTCTGCGGGGCCGATCTTGTGTCAGTTCCCACGGTCGGACCGAACACGGCGAATCGGTACCCGACCGAGAAGCCGGCGGACCTTGGCCGCGAGTTGGCCAGGATCGCAAGCATCGGTCGCGGAGATCACGTCGTCGATCCTTTCTGCGGCTCGGGTGCCCTGCTCGTGGGTTCGGCCGAGCGCGGTGCCCGCGTCACCGGATACGACGTCGCAGGTGCAGCCGTCAAGCGCGCGTCTGAGCGCCTCGTCAAACCGGCCCCAAAGACGCCGACCAAGGCTCCGGCCCCCACCCGGAAGGCCTCGAAACCTTCACTTGAGGGCCGGCTTACCGCAGGGAAGCCGGCCTACAGAAACTCGGCACGCGAGGCCAAGCCCAAGGTCCGGAAGGTGACGCGATGAAATGCGGTGCCTTCTCGCTCGTGGGTATCGAGGGTGGGCGTTGCGGCGTGTACCCGATGCGCTGCAAGAAGTGGGGCTGCCCGACCTGCGGCCTGCGCCGGGTCAAAGCGACCATGGCCCGCACGAAGGCCGGTATGTCCCTCGGCACCTGCCGGTTCTTCACGCTGACCTCGCCCGGGACCGAAGACGGCGACACGAGCTACGAGCAGTTCCCCGAGCGCTGGAAGCGGTTCCGGATGCGCGTCGAGCGTCGCTGGGGCCGGATCGAATACATCGCCGTGGTCGAGCGCCAGAAGCGCGGAGCGGCACACGTCCACGTCGTCTATCGCGGTCCGTTCATCCCTCAGCAGTGGCTATCTCGCGTGGCAGCCGAGTGCGGCTTTGGGCGGGTGGCGGACATCCGCCGCTCAAATCCCAAGCTCATGCGCTATCTCGCCAAGTACCTGACCAAGGAGCTGTCGGACCCCAAGGCCGCTCCGCCGCGCTACTTCCGCCGTGTCCGCTGGAGCCGGGGCTGGTGTGTCTGGGAGAAGCGCAGCCGGGCGGTGCCATACAACGACTGGTGGATCCTCGATACCCCCTCAGCCAACGCGGCCACCGAAGCCGCACGTCGCGGCTTCAAGGTTCAGGAGGTGGTAGCCGACGAGCGCGGCAACCGCTTTGAGCGCCATTGGGCGGTGCGCTGGATGCGCGACATGGTTGGCTATCGGCCCGTGTCGCCGCTCCTTCCGTCCGCGGCGTGGCAGGGCTGAGCGATGGCAGAAGCGGCACCAGTCGCGACCGCAGGCCCCGCTGGCTGTTTCGATGGCCCAAACAGGCTCCTGGGGCTCGTCGGGCCTGGACTGCGACCAACAAGCGCAGTGGTATACCGGCGCGACCTGGCCGACTTCCTTGCACACTGGCCAAAGCCCGAGCTGGCAACCCGCGCCGATGTTGTCGCGTACCTCGACTCCCGGGCCGCCGGCAACCCGGCGGGCTGGGACCGTAGAGCGGCGGCGCTGCGCCACTTCTTCGAGCAGGGAATCGCGGCTGGTCTCTGGACCGCCAACCCGGCCGACCAACTGCCGCGTCGGCGCCGGGGCGACTGGCGATGGCGCCGATGAAGGGTCGGACCCGGCCGCAGCTCGCCGATCCGGACGACGCGCGCTTCCGCGGGCTACCGCGTGGCGATGGCACGGCGCGCCGGTTCCTGGTTTGGTCGCCCACGGCCGAGGCCGCGCTCCGGGCCGAGCGGTTCCTCGAAGGACGCGGTTACGGCTTCCATCGGATCGGCTCCGCCCGGGCCGCTCACGGCCCTAACGGCAACCTGTGGGCTTTCACCTGGCGTATCGGCGATGGACCAGTGCCGGCATGGGCCGTCCGGTTGACGGACCTCACGGCCGGGTCCACTGGGCCGTGCGGCCCGGTTGGAACCGCTCGATGACCCGTTCGGCCCGGAGCGATGCCCGTACACCTGGGACGACCGTCCGTCCCCCTGGGCCAAGCGGGCCGCAATGGAGCCGTACAGCGGCCGTCGTCGGCCGGCTCGCGGCCGATGCTAGGCCGGCCCGGTGCCGTCCACGGGCCGCTGGAGCCGCAGCCGCCGCCGAGCCGTCCGGTGTCCCGGTCCGCGCGGCCCGTGACCCGGCCGTTATCTGGCCGTTCCTGCGGGTTGTTCTGGTGGCGCCTGCCGCGGAGAACGGAGTGGATCGATCCGGAGTATCGAGCGACAATCCGGCAATGGACCCGGTGATTGCCGCTCTTGCCCAGCTCGTGCGGGACCGCTACGACCGCGAGCGGGCCGAGAAAGCCGCACGACGGCAAAGGCTCCGGGTCGTGGAGGGTAAGTCGGCATGAGGCACCTGGCCGCAACGGTCGAGGAACTACGAGGTTTGCGGGCTGCCCGCTGGGTGCGGGAAAGCACGCCCGGCCAGTTCGACCGATACGGTCCGGAAGCCCAGCGGGAACTCCAGGACCAGGCCATCCGCTCACTCGGCCTGGCCGATACAGGCCTGGAATGGCGGGCCGCCCACAGCGGCCGGACCGTGTACCGCTCGCCGGAGATGGTGGCGATGATGGCCGCCGCGAGCCGGGGCGAGTTCGAGGTACTCCTGGTCGGCTACGTGTCGCGCTGGCAGCGGAACCTGTGCCGGACCTTGGAGCTGCTCGAAGACACCCTCCACCCAGCAGGGGTGGCGGTGTACTTCGCCGATGAGGAGATCCTGTCCAGTAACGAGCGGCATTGGGACCAGCTCGTGGACGAGGCCAAGGACGCGGAGCGCTTCAGCCGCAAGCACAGCCGCCGGGTGCGCGAGGGCTACGCCTCCAAGTTGACCAAGGAGCGCGACCCGGGCGGGCACCCGCCGTATGGGTTCCGCCGCGATGCGGCCAAGTTGGTCGAGCCCGACCCGGGCAAGCTGGCCACCGTGCGCCGGATATTCGAGCTGGCCGCGGCCGGCTACGTGGACCGCGACGTGGCCGCTCAGACCGGGCTCGGGTTATTCACGGTCCGCGGCATCCTGACCTCGCCGCTGTATGTGGGTCGGTTGCGGAGTGGCAATCCTGCCCATTGGGCTCCGTTGGTGGACCAGGCGACCTGGGACGCGGCCCAGCAGCACCGGAAACGGCGGGCGACAAATGGCGGCAAGCCGGCGGACCCGCGGCGGCCGTATGCCCTGGCCCAGCTCCACTGCCAGGCCTGCGGCAAGCGCCTGACTGGAGATACCGGCTACTACCGCCACCGCGAGCCGTGCGCGGAGTTTGTGGCTGCGGCTCCCGAGTCCAGGCCGCTCCGCGGCCGGACCAACGGCCACGCCTACAAGATGGACCGCTACGAGGAAATCGTGGACGGCTTGCTGGGCAAAGTCACTCTCGACGCGGCCCAGCTCGCGGCGGTCGTCAGCTTCAACGCCGGGGCGGCTGCGGGCCCGAGCCAGACCGATCTCGACCGGATAGCGAAGGAGCGCCAGAAGGCCCTCGAACGCTACGTCCGCGACCGTGACGCCGCCAGGCTCGGCGAGGCGATGACCACCCTTGATCGCGACCAGGCCGCTCTCCAGGCTCCCCGGCCGGCCGAGCCTGTCCCCGCGGACGTGGCCGTTCGCTTCCTGCGGGAATTGCCAAAGACGTGGGCCAAGGCCAAGGGCGGCAAGGGCCGCGCGATGCTGGCAACAGCCCTATTCGATCGTATCGACGTCCTGGGGATGCGCGAGGCTACCGTGTCCCTCAGCGCGCACGCGGTCCGTCATGGGTTGGCGGCGGTGCTGCCGGCTGAGCTGGTATTACCCGTATATGGTCGGGGCGAGAGGATTTGAACCTCCGACCTCATCGTCCCGAACGATGCGCGCTGCCAAGCTGCGCCACGCCCCGACCGAAATGCCCGCTGAGGGCTCCGGAATGATAGCAGGGGCACCAGTTCGCGGGTAGAGCCGGGCGGTTGCGGCGGCTCCCAGTAGGTGGGCGGCAGCGCCGGCCAATTCCGGGCAGGAGATGCCATTTGCAAATGGGGGTAGCACGAGGCCAGATGTCGAGCCTGTATCCGGGCATGGTGGTTGGCCGGAACGGGAGATTGGCGCCTGCGTCGCCTCGTGAATCGCCGCCGCAAGGCTCCGGAAATCGGCTCGTCACCCGAGGCGGAGAGGCGATGATCATGCCCGGTGCTACCCGGGTTTGAATCTGGCAGTGTCCGCGTCGCCCTCCGTTTGAGCGGCGCGGGCCCCGCGTCGGCCACGGTCTGCGCGGCGCGGGCCTCGGGTCGCCGCGCGGTCAGCCCTTGACCGCTAACGCCGATGCGCGATGATCGCTCCATGAGTTATCCACTTACGCTCGACCGATACTTTGCCACCCCACGACTGTCCGGCTTGCTGCTCTCGCCCGACGGGCGCCGCCTGGTCGTCGCCGTTTCGAGGCCCGGCCCGGAGGCAAACGAGATGCGCACGGCGCTGTGGCAGGTCGATCCGGATGGGACCGCCGCCCCGCGCCGTCTCACGCGATCAAGTGCGGGCGAGTCCGGGGCCGCGTTCGCACGCGACGGCTCGCTGCTGTTCACCTCGACCCGGCCGGATCCCGACTCAAAGGCCGATCCTGACAAGAAGATCGCGGCTCTATGGTCGCTGCCGCCGGACGGTGGCGAGGCCCGCCTGCTGCTGGCTCCCGAAGGCGGGATCGAAGGCGTGGCGGCCGCCAGGAGCGCTGATTCGATCGCCTTCGGTGCCCTGCTGCACCCACACGCAACGAGCATCGATGACGATGCCGAACGGGCCAAGGCTCGAAAGGAGGCCGGCGTTTCGGCCTTGCTGTTCGAGGACTACCCGATCCGCTACTGGGATCACTGGCTGGCGCCTCGACGACAGCGCATCTTCTCCGCCGTGGTGTCGGCTGATGCGGAAGCAAGGCTCGATGGCAAGGACCTGACCGGCGATCCCGGACCGGCCTTCCTCGAGGCCGACTTCGATATCTCGCCGGACGGCGCGACGGTCGTGACGAGCTGGTTCGACTGGTCGAATCTCCCCGCGACCCCGGCCGACCTGGTGACGCTCGACGTCGAATCGGGCGTGCGGCACAGGCTCACACGAGGCGACGCGTACTACAGCCATCCGGTGTTCTCGCCCGACGGCCGATTCCTCGCGGCCGTGCGCACGACCTTCGGCTCGCCCGAGAGTGCCGCTGCCGGAACGGTGTGGCTCGTGGATCTGGCCACCGGCACGGGCCGTGACCTGACGCCCGCACTGGACCTCTGGCCCGAGTCACCGGTCTGGGCTCACGACTCGAGCGCGGTCTTCTTCACCGCCGATCGCCTCGGCTGGGTGGCCGCGTTCCGCGTGGACGTACCGGACGGCCGACTGACGTGCCTCGTCTCCGAGGGCGCGCTATCCAACCTGTGCCCCGCTCCGGATGGCGTGGCGATCTACGCGTTGCGGGCGACGATGGCCGCTCCGGCTCGCATCGTTCGCTTCGCGGCACGCGGGGAAGACCAGACGCCGGTGGAACTCGACCGCAGCATCGACGATGGCGGAACCGCGGGTCGCGGCCGGGTTGAGCGGCTGACGGCGCAGGCGGCCGACGGCACGGCGGTTGGGTCGTGGCTGGTACTGCCGCCGGAAGCATCGCCGGAACACCCGGCGCCGCTCGTGGTCTTCGCCCATGGCGGCCCGATCGGGTCGTGGAGCGGCTGGCACTGGCGCTGGAATCCGCACCTTCTCGCTGAGCGCGGGTATGCGGTGTTGATGCCGGATCCGGCGATCTCGATCGGCTATGGGCAGCGGATGGTAGAACGCGGCTGGGGCCACTGGGGCGAGGCGCCGTACACGGATATTCTCTCCGCCCTGGACGCGGCTCTGACACGGCCGGATCTCGACGCCACACGAACGGCGCTGGCGGGCGGCAGCTTCGGCGGCTACATGGCCAATTGGGTTGCCGGCCAGACCGATCGATTCCGGGCCATCGTGACCCATGCCTCGCTGTGGGACCTGCGACCTTTCCACGGCACAACGGACACGGGCGCCGATTGGGAGCACGAGATGGGCGACCCGTACAGCCAGCCGGAGCTATACGACCGCCAGTCACCGGCGGCGCACATAGGCTCGATCAAGACGCCGATGCTGGTCATCCACGGCGAGCGCGACTTCCGCGTGCCGCTTAGCGAAGCTCTCACGCTCTGGACGGACCTGCGACGCCACGGAGTCTCAGCCCGCTTTCTCTACTTCCCCGACGAGAATCACTGGATCCTCAAGCCGAATAACTCGCGGCTCTGGTACGAGACGGTGCTGGCCTTCCTCGACGAGCACGTCCTGGGCAAGGAGTGGCTCCGGCCGGCGCTTCTGTAGGGAGTGCCTCCTCGGGCCAGGCCCCGGGCGCCTGCGCGAACCGACCGCCCCAACCGCGGCCGCAGGCATTTGTTGCGGTCCGGAATCTCTCGTTGCCGATTCAAGATCGGCGCTCGCGAAGTGGGTTCTCTAAGGGATTCGATCGAGTGTCAATTCCGAACGTTCGGCCAACAGGGGTCCGCGCAACCCACATATCCCGAAGCCCATATGAGAACATCACATCTCATCTGGAATCTTCTCTCACCTGGAATCTTCTCGGCCAGAGGTCTTCATGGAGGCCGGCGCGATCCAATTATGTCGATAGGAGGCGAAATGACCGCCCGTCAAACGGCCATCGAGGCAATTTCTAACCACAAGGTTGCCTCCACTCAGGACTACCTCGAGAACGCCGGCGAGGACATTTACGGCCAGTACGTGTTCGGCGAAGCGGCCCAGCGCCAGTACCTGGCCAAGCCAGTCTTCACCAAACTGCGTCGAACAATCGCGGGCCTCGAGTCTTTTGACCACTCCATCGCCGACGCGGTCGCCCAGGGCGTCAAAGAGTGGGCCCTCGCGCACGGCGCCACTCACTACACCCACTGGTTCGTACCTCTCACCGGCACGTCCGCCGAGAAGCACGACTCGTTCCTCAGCCCGGCCGGCGACAGCGCCACTCTGTCCGAGTTCTCCGGCAAGGGACTCATCCAGGGCGAACCCGACGCCTCGTCCTTCCCGTCGGGCGGCATCCGCTCCACCTTCGAGGCCCGCGGCTACACCGCCTGGGACGTCACGAGCCCGATCTTCCTACAGGTAGAGCCCAACGGCGTCACGCTGACGATTCCCACCGCCTTCGTCTCCTATACCGGCGAGGCCCTGGACCACAAGATCCCCCTCCTGCGCTCGCAGGAAGCTCTGGGCAAGCAGGCCCTGCGCATCCTGAAGTGGTTCGGCAACGAAACGACATCGCGCGTGTTCACCAACATCGGACCCGAGCAGGAGTACTTCCTGGTCGACCGTCGCCTGGCTGAGCTGCGCCCCGACATCGTCCTAACCGGCCGCACGCTCTTCGGCGCTCCGTCGTCCAAGGGCCAGGAGCTGGAGGACCAGTACTTCGGAACGATCCGCGAACGCATGCTCGCGTTCATGATGGATTTGGACCGCGACCTCTGGCGCCTCGGCATTCCCTCCAAGACACGCCACAACGAGGTCGCTCCCGCCCAGTTCGAGATGGCCCCGGTGTACGAGGCCACGGCGGTCGGTTCCGACCACAACATGCTCGTCATGAACACCATGAAGAAGCTCGCGATGCGGCATGACCTGGTGGCCCTGCTGCACGAGAAGCCCTTCAAGGGAGTCAATGGATCGGGCAAGCACAACAACTGGTCGATGGCCACCGACGACGGGGAGAACCTCCTCGAGCCCGGCAACAATCCCCACGACAACGCCCAATTCCTGGCCTTCCTGGTGGCCGTGATCCGCGCCGTCAACGTTCATGCGGACCTCCTGCGCGCCGGCATCGCCGACGCCGGCAACGACCATCGCCTGGGCGCCAACGAAGCTCCTCCCGCCATCGTCTCGGTCTTCCTCGGCGCTCAGCTTGAGGATGTCGTCGAGCAGTTGGAGAAGGGCGGCGCCTCCACATCCAAGACCGGTGGCTCCATGGAGCTCGGCGTAACCACCCTGCCCGTACTGCCGCGGGATGCGACCGATAGAAACCGCACCTCGCCTTTTGCCTTCACAGGCAACAAGTTCGAGTTCCGAGCGGTTGGGTCTTCGGCGCCGATCTACTGGCCTCAGACGATGCTCAACACCGCCGTGGCCGACTCCCTGGAGAAACTTGCCGACGACCTGGAGAAGCTCGAGCCCTGCGACTTCGCCGGCCTGACCAAGATCCTGTCAGCCATCGTCAAGGCCAACAAGCAGGTCCTGTTCGAAGGCAACAACTACGCCGAGGAATGGCACACCGAGGCCGAGAAACGCGGACTGCCGAACAACAAGAGCACCGTCGACGCCCTCCCGGCCCTTGCGACCGCCAAGGCCAAGAAGCTGTTCGCCCACTTCGGCGTCCTGTCCGAGCGTGAACTCGACGCCCGCGCGGAGATCATTTGGGAGCGGTACGTCAAGGTCCAGAACATCGAGGCCAACGCCACCGCCGATATTGCCAAGACCATGATCCTGCCGGCTGCGGTCAAATACCTGGGTCAGCTCCTGAGTGCCGGCACTTCCAAGGGCGTCTCCCAGATCTTCGATAAGGTCGTGGTCCTGACCGATCAGCTCGTTGACGCCATCCATGCCCTGGAGCACGCGCAGCACGCCGCCCACGCGACCGGTTCGCTGCACGCCGAAGCCAAGGCGTTCCACGCCCACGTCATCCCGGCCCAGGAAGCGGTGCGCGCCGCGGCCGATGAGCTTGAGACGATCGTGTCCGACGAGCTTTGGCCGCTTCCAAAGTACCGCGAACTCTTGTTTCAGTACTGATCGAGTTAGCTCGATCCTGCCCCGGATCGAGAAAGCCCCTCTGACCGAAAGGCTGGAGGGGCTTCTTTTTTGCTACGCCGGAGACGCCTTGCGGGCCGCAGCCAGGCCGATTCCGAAGTCTTCGCGGAGATCCTCCACGTCCTCGAGCCCAACCGATGCGCGCAACAGGCCGGGCGCAATTCCCGCTGCGGCAAGGGCCGCCGCATCCAGCTGACGGTGTGTCGTGGACGACGGGTGCGAGACGATCGTGCGTACCGAGCCGAGCGAGGCCGTTCGTTCGGAGAGCTGCATGGCATCGAGGAAGGCTCGCCCGGCCGCCCGGCCGCCCGCCAGTTCGAACGCCAGCATCCCGCCGCAGACATCCAGCTGCCGGGCCGCGAGTTCGTGGCCGGGATCGCCCGGCAGCCCCGGATAGTGGACTCGCACCACGCCGTCCTGGCCTTCCAGCCAGGCGGCCAGCTCCATCGCGGTTTCACTGTGCCGCTCCATCCTGATCGCCAGCGTTGGCAGGCCGCGCAGCACGAGCCAGGCGGCGAGCGGCGCCAGGGTCCCGCCCACGTCCACCAGGATCGGGCGGATGGCGTCCATTCTCTCGCGGCTTCCGACGACGACGCCCGCCAGAACGTCGCTGTGCCCGGACAGGTATTTCGTGGCCGAATGCATCACCAGGTCCGCGCCGTGCTCGATCGGCCGGCATGCGTAGGGCGAGGCAAAGGTGTTGTCGACGAGGAGCAGCGCGCCGTGGTCGTGAGCGACGCGGGCGAGCGCCGCGAGGTCCGAAACCAGGATGGTCGGGTTGGAGACGGTTTCCACGTACAGGATCGGGGACCCGGTCCGAGCCAGCGCCGCGTCCACCAGGGCCAGGTCTCGGGGATCCACGAATTCCGTCGCGACGCCCAGCCCGGCCAGGATGCGGACCAGTAGATCCCGCGTCGTGCCGTACACGGCGGACGTGACAACGATCGTCTGGCCGGCCCGCACCACCGAAACGATGGCGGCGTGGATGGCGGCCATGCCGGTGGCGAAGGCCAGTCCCGCCTCCGCGCCCTCCAGTTCGGCGATGGCGCTACCGAGAACGTTGGTCGTGGGATTGTCGATGCGGCTGTAGGCGTAGCCCGGGACCGCTCCGGTCAGGACATCACCCAGTTCGTCGGCATCCCGGGTGGAGAAGGCCGCCGATTGGTAGATCGGAACGCTGGACGGGACCTGCTCAACGCGAGGGCTTCGCGTGGAGGCGGTGATAGCGCGGGTGGAAAAGCGAGCCATGCACGGATGCTACACCGGCAGCCGGCCCCGGGCCTGTGGTGCGCCGGGCCTTTGGTGCCCCGGGCCGCTCGCCTGCCGACCGAGACGCCAGGGCTAGCCTCCTTTGTCCTCCGAACCCGGGGCGTCGGTGGCCTCGTCGCGCTTGGGGGGCCGGAACTCGGGCGTCGAGGCTTGCGGGCGCTGAGGCGGAGTGGCCGACACCATAACCTCATCCGGTTCGGCATATCCCACGACCCGGTTCTTTCCGAGGCGCTTGGACAAGTACATGGCTTCGTCCGCGGCGATCATCAGCTCGTCTGCCGTCTGGCCGTCCTCGGGGAACGTGACGACGCCGATCGAGAGTGAGGTCTTGATTTGCTGGCCGCCGGCGTCCACGCGCAGATTGCTGACGCCCTCGCGGATCTTCTCCGCCACCACGTAGGCGCCGGTCGGATCGGTTTCGGGCAACAGGGCTACAAATTCGTCACCGCCGTATCGGGCCGCGACGTCAATCCCTCGCAGGCTGTCTCGGATGACCTTGGATACGCCTCGCAGAACCAGATCGCCCTGGTAATGGCCGTAGCCGTCGTTGATGGACTTGAGTCCGTCGAGGTCCATCATCAGCAGGCAGAAGCCCCGGCGGTAGCGGCGGCTGCGCTGGATCTCGTGATCGACCGAGTTGAACAGGAAGGCTCGGTTGTGGAGATCGGTCATCGCGTCGACCGTCGACAGTCGAATTGCCGCGTCTCGTGTCCGGCGCTGGACCCGCGAGATGACCATGCCCGCATACGCGAGCAGCACGAGCACCATGAGGTTTATGCCGACCTGGGTGAGCGTCGCCCGAGCGGTGTCGCCATTCATCGGACCGGAGAGCACGGCGAAGCCGTAGGCGACAGTTGTCTCGGCCGTTAGCAGCAGCGTTACCCCGGGTGTGGCCACGAGCGCGGTTCCGCCGACGAGCAGGGCGTAGATGAAGAAGAACGGGCTGGACGAGTTGCCGGTCAGGAGGACGAGCATCGTCAGGAAGATGATGGCGGCGCTTGCCTCCAGGACAAGTCGAACGGCGCTGAGGCCGATCATCGGCATCAATTCGTGGGCGACGAGCACCAGGATTCCTGCCAGCATCAGGGTGGCGAAGATCTGGGGTTCAACCGTCTGCCACAGCTGACTCACCGAAACGATGAGCATGACCGAGAGGATGAACGACCAGGCCAGAACGCGGATGGCGCGGTTAAAGGTGTCGGCCGCGTACGAACCGCGCAGGACCTCGTCCAGACCGTCCTCACTCCGAATGGCCCGCCTCGCCAGTGCGTCGGCGTGGTAACCCGGCCTTTGTCCGCGGGCCAGCAGCCGGACGTTGGGGGAGATCGAGGATCCCGGTGTCGATCCTGAGGCCGTCCCTCGGGCCTTGGTCGCCGCTCGGGTCTTCGTAGCGGTTTTGTCGCCGTGGCGGCCGGGTCGAATTTCGAAGAATCGACCGTAGAGAGGTCCGCGACCCTTAAGGGCGACCGCCAGCAAAGCCGCCATCGCCGCGAGCGCAGCGATCGCTACCCAAAGAATCCCAAGCAGTAATTCGTCGACAGCCAAGAGCCCAACCAAACGGCACGGTGGGTATGCGAAGACTCGCATCCTACGCAATGCTAACCCGGCCGTCCACGTCGTTGAAGTCGCAGAATTGACAGTCCGCGGCCGCTTTGGGCGGTCCGGGCGGGTGCGGTGTGGTGGGCGGCGCGTAGGATCACGGCATGGAGCCCGAAGCCCGCGACCAACGATCGATGCGTCTTCGAGCACAACTGGCAGGGGCCTTTGAGGCCGCTGGGTCCGAGGCCGATGCCACCCCGTCGGCGGCCGATGTCGATATCGTCCGCGCGCCACGCTGCGTTTACCTTATGGGCGACCACACCGATCCAAACGATGGATTGGTTCTTGGCGCGGCGATCGGCCCGGAGACGTGGCTGGCCTTCCGACGTCGCCGCGACGGATTTGTGCGGCTTGCCGGGTCGAGGCCGATGGTTGGGGGCGAGTTCTGGATCGACGCGGTCTCGGTGGAGGCGCCGTCAACCCTGGCCGATCCGGCCCCGATCGATTTTGCGGCAGGAGCGGCCTGGTCGTTGCGCGAGGCCGGCTTGCCGATTCGCGGCATGGACGGCGTCTTCGACGCGGGCGACCTGGTCGGCGACCCCGCCGGCGGCCACAGCGGCGACCACACCGGCGACCCGGGCTGGTGCACGGCCCTGGAACTGTCCGTAGCCATGGGCCTGATCGCCGGGGCGGGGCTGGTCGAGCCCGCGTTGCTGGCGGCACTCGCGCATCGCGGCGGACGGGAGTACGTGGGTCGCATCGATGGCATGGCGGATCATTTCCTGGCGACCGCAGCGCGGTCCGGACGGGCGGTTTTGCTGGACTGCCGCTCTCTCGATAGCCACCTCGTGCCGTTGCCCGCGGAACTGCGGTTGGTCGTGTGCGATACGGGCGCGCCGCCGCACCCGGCCGCCATTCTCGCGGGGCGGCGCGCAGATTGCGGGCGAGCGCTGACCCTCCTGGCTGAGCGTATGCCGGGCCTGATGTCGCTGCGGGATCTCGACCCGGCCCTGCTGTGGCGTTATCGGACCTCGTTACCCGAGACGCTCGCCCTTCGGACGGAGCACGTCGTATCCGAGAACCTGCGAGTCATGGGCACGGCCGCTGCCCTCGCCGAGAGTGATTTCGACCGTGTCGGCCGGCTCTTCGCCGAGTCTCACCAATCGCTCCGCAGCCTCTTTGACGTCGGCTCGCCACAGCTGGACGTCCTGGTCGAGATAGCCACGTCCGTCCCGGGCACGATCGGGTCGCGGATGACCGGCCAGAGCGGCACCCGCAGCGTGACACTCGCCCTTGCCGACGCGGTTCCGGAACTCCTGGCCGCCGTCGAGAGGGAGTACCCGCGCCGTACCGGGCTGCCCGGCAGAGCGTTCGAAGTCGAGTTGGTGGATGGCGCCGGGCCGGTGGCCTAGCTACGCGAGGTGGCCTGGGTCGGCTTCACCGCGAGGTCTGGCCGGAGACGAGGCCTTCGCCGGCCGGGCGCGGTTTTGGACACTTGGCGTCGCCAGGGAGGCGTCGGTCGACCTCGACGGCGACGGGAGCGCCTACCCACTCTATTCCCACCGCGATCCCATCTGATTGAGTGTTGCCACTGGAACGTAGCGGGAGTACGGTGGGTGGGTCTCATCCGCGCCAGGGACTTTCCGGAGGCAAGATGCAGGCAGCGACAGCGGCTAGAGAAGCGCGACTCAATCGCGACAGCGGCACGTCAACCCCGCTGACAGCCGACCTTGCTCGCGGCGCGTCGAACCTTGCAGAGAGGCCCCGCGCGGGGAACATCAGCGGTGACACTCGCGCTGGCCATTTCGCGCGGTAGGGGCCAACGAGCTCCTGTCGCGATGTTGGAATGCCAGGGCCGGCGTGCAGAACGCCGGTCTTGTGCTATCTGGGCCCGGGCCGTGCCCGACCTGGCGGCGTGCGCCGTTGCGGACCCATCGCCGTGACGGACCCATCGCCGTCGTCGACCCCGTCGCCGAAATCGCTCAGACGTCGGAGACCTTCAGTCGGTTGGCTCGCGCGATCTCGCCCAGGAACCGCGCCGACGGCTTCATCGCTCGCTGCTGCGTGGCGCGATCGACCGCGATCAGTCCAAAGTGCATCGTATAGCCGGATGCCCATTCGAAGTTGTCGAATGCACTCCAATGGATGTAGCCCTTGACCGGGACCCCGTCCGCGATAGCGGCGTGAAGCGCCGTCAGGCCCCCGGTGATGAACTCCACGCGCTCAGCGTCATCCGCTGTTGCGACCCCGTGCTCGGTCACGACGATGGGTTTGCCGGGCATGAGCGAAGCCACGCGACGAACAGTCGCGGCGATGGCCTGGGGACGGAATTCCCAGCCCATCTCCGTCCGCCGCATGCCTGAGCCCGGCTCGGTCCCCGGAGCGCCTCGCCTCTGGCTGGCCAGGAAGCGTTTGGCGGTGGCGCGTTCGATTGCCGGGATGGCCAGCGCAATCGAGGCCGTCAGGCCGGCCAGGCGCGGCAGTTCGAATGTGGTTCGGGTGTATGTCTGCACGCCGATGTAGTCGTCGTCGGCGGATGCCTCCAGGAACACGTCCTCTGCCATCCGTCGGGCGTAGCGCATCACGGCAGCGCCGCCGGCGTTCGACTCGAACTCCCGCATGGCGTGGGTCAGGCCTACCATCGCGTTGGGACGTAACTGCTTGATGACCGCTCGGGCTCGCTTGTGGCTGGCGATCAGGCCCGCGATCGCGCCCTTCCAGCTGTCCACGCTGTGGAGCCCGGGCGGGAAGGTGAACCCGCCCCCGTAGCCACCCATGGCCACCATGCCGGGTTCGTTAATGGTGCAGTACCAGGTGACGCCCTCGCCCAGTTCCTCCACCACGCGTCTGGTGAACCGCTCGAACAACTCGGGCGTGCTCGGCGCCAGCCACCCGCCCCGCTCGGCGACCCACTGCGGCAGCGTGAAATGGTTCAGCGTGACCATCGGGGTCAGCTTGCTCTTGCGGGTCATATCGACCATGCGTCGGTAGTGGTCGAGTTCCTTCTGGTCGAACGCCCCCTCGGCAGGTTCGATGCGGGCCCACTCAACCGAGAATCGGTAGGTGTTGAATCCCAGGCCGGCGAGCAGAGCAATGTCTCGGGCGTATCGGCTGTAGTGCTCGATGGCCGTGCCGCTGGGTTCCTTGCAAGGCGAATCCGGCTTGTTCTCGAATGCCCACCAGTCGCTGTTGGAATTGCCTCCTTCAACCTGATGCGCTGCCGTCGCCGTGCCCCATAGAAATCCCGTCGGAAACGTCAAGTCACTCACCCTTGGAGGATAGCGGAGGCGAAGCCGGAGTTCAGGCAGTCGGCGCTCAAAACGGCCCTGCAGGCGGCAGATTGCGGTGCGTGGCGGCAGACTGGCTGGTCGCGAGGCTCTTTGGCGCGTGCGGGTACCCAATTGCCGGTGCCGCGTGCCCGCCCCGGGAGGCGGGCGGCGAGCGGCGGGCGGCGGGCGGCGGAGGCACTGCCCGCCCGGCGCGTGCCCGCTGGCGCCGGCGGCGGCGAGCGGCGGGAGGCACTGCCCGCCCGGCCGCGTGCTCGCTGGGTGAGCACATGCGACATGCCGGCATCCGTCAGGCCGTGGGCCTCGTCAATTCTGCTCGTCCAGGCATGCATATTCGACCCGCAGGGCGAGTTTCCGGGGACACGTCTGCCGGGTTGGTCGAACATGTCCGGGCAACTGAGCAGGAATGGCGTGCAGAGACACTCAACAGGGAGAGCCTGGTCGC
>JANYJG010000208.1 GCA_025358515.1 Chloroflexota bacterium | reverse complement strand
GACGTTCTTCTGGCACCGATGGAGGCCAACGTCATCCCGCTTCCGCACCAGCTCAACGTGTTGCAGCGTGCCATCTCGGGCCAGCGTGTTCGCTATTTGCTCGCTGACGAGGTAGGTCTGGGCAAGACGATCGAGGCTGGCCTCGTGATCACGGGGTCGCGAGGATGCGGATTCGCCCTAAGGGCCCGCATTCGAAGAGGTCCGCGCTGCAAGGTATGCATCGATCTGCGCGCGAGCTCGCTCGAAGCGCTCGGCAGACCAGCGATTGCCTCTCGGATTCTGGACAGTCGCGATTACGCCAACACCGGTGCCGATGATGCTGCCTAACTCCCTGCGACTTAGCCCAGTCGCGTCGAAGTAGGCGCGGACAACATCTGGATCGGCTTTCCCGACTACGGTCCGGCGAGACGTTGCGGGACGCGTCGAGCGGGCAACGACCTGGCGGCCTGAGGTTTCGGACGGTATGGCAGGGTCGGTAGTCACCAACGGGATCGGGATGGCGTCCGCACCACCCGCGGCGCGGATCTGGTCTGTGACGTCGTCCACGCCGGAACTGCTCCAGATGGCATCCCTCAGAATGAATCGCCACCCATTGACATAGTCGACGCGCGCGAAGTTCGCCCGGACCACGGCGACCGGGACCAACGCGGCGCGCCGCACCGTGAAATCAGGACCGAAGAGAATGCCCACGAGGTAGTCGAAGGGGTCCTCGGTCTGTCCAAAACCGCGCATGAAACCCAGCTGGCGAGATCCGTTCTCAGCCGTCAGGCGCCGAGTCTTGACCTGGTAGCGGACGCCTTCGGCGCTGATAGCGTCGTACCCGGCCGCGGAGTTGGCCACCAGGCTCAAGCCAAAGGCGCGTGCCGTGAGGTACTCGCCGTAGTCCCCGGCCGGGTTGTTCGTGCTTCGCACGACGCGAGTGGAACGCAGGACATCCAAGATCCTGGCGTATAGCGCCAACAGATCTGACGGTCTGGCATTCGACAGTTCTGCGTGGTCAGGTAGCGACATGCCCCCAAGGGTAGCGAGTTCGATCTTCATCGTGTCAAAGGGATGGCAAGGGTCGATTACTGAATACTCTGGCTGCACGTCACCAAAGGAATCGCAAGCGCCGGGCTCGGTAGACTTGCCCGGTTGGCGAAGCATCGCGACTACTCAATCTTGAGGGGCATCTTGCAATCCGAACTGCTCCGCAGCGTCGAAGAACGTCTCGCCGCCGACAAGGCAGACGACCTCCAGTGGTCGCTTCACGTGCTCGCGGCCTGCGAGGGCGAGGCCACGCTCAATGACGTCCTTGGCGGCGGCGCCGCGGCCGCCCGCCAGCCCACCGCTCGCGCCACCCCGCCCGTAGTCCACGAGCCGGTCGGCGCCTTTCTCAAGTCCATCGAGGTCGAGGGGTTCCGCGGTGTCGGCCGCGCGCGCCGGTTGGACCTCGCCGCAGGCCCGGGTCTCACGCTGGTGGTCGGCCGGAACGGCTCGGGTAAGTCGTTGTTCGCGGAGGCTCTGGAGATCCTGCTCACCGGCGCGAACTGGCGCTGGAAGGATCGGTCGGCGGTCTGGCGCGAGGGCTGGCGTAACCTCCACCACCCGTCGCCGACGCGCGTCGGCGCGGAGATCACCGTCGAAGGGACGCCGGGCATCACAACCGCGAGTCGAGCATGGCCGGACGGCGCGGATCTGGCCGCCGGTGTTGCGACTGTTCGGAAACCTGGCGGCAAGCAGGCGGATCTGGATACGCTCGGCTGGGCCGGTCCGTTGGAAACATATCGGCCGTTCCTGAGCTACAGCGAACTCGGATCAATGCTCGAGGCTGGGCCGACCGAACTGCACGACCGGCTCTCGAACATCTTGGGCCTCGGTGAACTCGAGCATGCGCAGCAACTCCTCAAGGACGCGCGGTTGCCACGCGAGAAGGCATTGGTCGGCGTCACGAAGCGTCTGCCGGCGCTGCTTGCCAAGCTCGATGGGCTGCTGGACGAACGCGCCAAGCGGGCAAGATCGGCACTGGGCGGCAAGAAGTGGGACCTCGACTTGGCTGAAGGTGTCCTCGGGCGTTCGACCGACGTCGCCGGCGCCGACGAGCTGGTTGTCCTTCGGGCGCTGGCCGGACTTGCCGTGCCACAGGCCGAAGAGGTGCTGAGTCTGGCTGAAACCCTGGAAAGCCTGGATGCGCGGCGCAAGGTCTTGGCCGCAACCCCGGCCGGCCAGGCACATCAAATCGCGGGGCTGCTTCGATCCGCCATGGATTGGCACGGATTCCACGGCGACGGCGACTGCCCGGTCTGCGGTCGCACGGCGGCGATGGACGAAGCCTGGCGGGAGAACGCCGAGAAGCGGATCGCCGAACTGGACGAGCTGGCGAGAGAAGCTCGAGAGTTCGATGCCGAAGCGCGACTGGCGAGCGACCGAGCCGGACGGCTTTCCGCAGCGCCGCCTTCCGTGCTCGCCAGGGCGGGAGAAGTCAGTATCGATGCCGGGCCGCTGCTGGCCGCCTGGCACGGGTTCGTCGCCCCGCCTGCCGATGGCGTGAGCCTGGCCGACCATCTGATCGCCGCCATCGGGCCGCAGATCGACGCGGCGGACGCGCTCAAGGCCCAGGCCACGTCCGAGGTCATGCGGCGCGAGGATCTCTGGCGCCCGATCGCGATCGAGCTGGCGGTTTGGCTGTCTGACGCCCGCGACGCCCAGGCTGCGGCCGAGCCGGTCGCCAACCTGGAGTCGGCCGAGAAGTGGCTCAAGCAGGCGGCGGTCGCAATCCGTCAGCGGCGCTTCGAGCCGATCGCCGAGAAGGCCGTTGAATACTGGAAGGTGCTTCGTCAGCAATCGAGCGTGGAGCTCGACCGCGTAATCCTCGAAGGAACCGGCCCAAGCCGTCACGTGACCGTGGATGTCACGATCGACGGCCAGAAGAATGCTGCGCTCGCGGTCATGAGCCAGGGCGAGCTGCACGCCATCGCGCTCAGCCTATTCCTCCCGCGAGCCACTCTGCCGGAGAGCCCATTCCGCTTCGTTGTCATGGACGACCCGGTCCAATCGATGGATCCGTCGCGGGTCGATGGCCTGGCCCGCGTGCTCGA
>JANYJG010000184.1 GCA_025358515.1 Chloroflexota bacterium | reverse complement strand
CCTCACTGTCCTCGAGTTCGACAGCATCGTGGGCGAAGCGGCTCAGGCGGCGCGCGCATGACCGACGTTTCCCTGGCCACGCTCGCCCTCGATATCGACACGAGGCCTGTAGACCAGGCGACGAGGTCCCTTGCCGCGCTGGAGGCGCAGAGCGTCCGCACAGAGGCCGCCGCGGGCAAGATCACCACCTCCGCGCAACTCCTGGCCGCTGAGTATGCCAAGGCGGCAAGCCCGCTTCAGCAACAAGCCCAGGCGACCTTGGCGATGGATGCCGCCATGCGCCAAGCGGCGACGACGACGGGCGCCGCGACAACGGCTCAGGCAGAATACGCCATGGCCACTCGCGCGGCGGCTGTCGCTCAGAATGACTTCATGACTGGCGGCCTGGCGGGTGGCGCCGCGCTTGATGCGCACCGCGCAAAGTTGCTCGCGGCGACCATCGCTCAGACCGGCATGACCGAGGCCCAGGCCCGTGCGGCGGTCGGCATGAAGGAAGCCTCGGCGGCATCGGGGGCGGCCGGGACTGCCGCAGCGGTCCTCGGCTCATCTGCCGAGAAGGCCGCGGCGTCGATCGGGGGCGCCGCGATTTCGACAAGCTTGGTCACCCGCGAACTCATCGTGATGGGCCGCGAGGCGGCGCGAGGCAATTTCTCGCGGTTGGCGGGTTCGGCGACGATCCTGGCGCAGGGGCTGGGCCTTCTTCCCATCCTCCTCAACCCCGTTGTCCTCGGCATTATCGCCTTGAGCGCGGTGATGATCGCTGCGGGTGTCGCGGCGGATCAATACGAGGAATCGCAGCGCCGCCTTGCCGCCACGGCGCAAGGATTGGGACGTGCGAGCGGCATTTCCGCGAACGACATCAAGGCGTCCGCAGAAGTCGCGGCGAAGGCGTCCAACCTGTCCGGCGCGGCGGCCCTTGCCTCCGCAGAGGGCTTTGCATCCGCTGGCGACCGAAGCAAGGACACGCTCGCCGGGCTCGTCGTCGCGACGAAGCAATATGCTGATTTGACAGGCATAAAGGCCGCTGACGCGCAGAAAGAACTCGCCAAGGCGATGGCCGATCCCGCGACCGGCGCGGAGGAACTGAACGCCAAATTCGGTTTCCTCAACGATGCGATGCTCCAGCACATCAAGACGCTGGTGGCACTCGGTGACAAAGAGGGCGCCCAGCACCTGTTGGCCCAGCAGTTCATCGCCGACATGGATAGGAGCCATATCGGCACCAGTGGCTTGGCTGGAGATTTCGAAACACTGGCGAAGACCGCCTCGAATTTCTGGGGATGGCTCGGCAAGGTCAATGGGCAGCTGCAAATCTTCAATGCGCTCGGGGGCGGCGCTGGAGGCGTTGAAAGCAATCTGCGCGCGGCGCAGGCGGGGACTGCGGCGCAGGAAGCGGCTCGCTTTGCTCTCAACCAGTCGTCTATCGCGGGGGGAGACGCCTTCCGCGGCACACAGGCCGGCCAGGATTCCGCGCAGGTCGAAAGCCTCAAGGCGGGGGCGGCGGCGGCGCTGCGCGGCGCGAACGCGGAACTGCTGCTCGGCAATTTGAACGCCTACCAGCGCGATACCCAAGCCGCGCTCGAATACGACCGCGCGATCAAGACCTTCCTGCCTACGGCGGAGAAGGCCCATCAGATCGCTGTCCTTCAGGCCCAGATCGCCGGCACGACGGACAAGGCCGAGAAGGGGCGCCTCACCACCCAGATGGAGATGGTCAAGATCTCCGGTCAGGTGATGTCCGCCGAGCAGGCCAAGACCCAGGCCGAGGATGCTGGAGCCATCGTCGCGGACAAGGCCGCGAAGACCAGGCAGTCCGCAGCCGTGACCTTCCAAAGGCAGACCGACGCACTGACCGCGAACGCTCGCGCGGCTCTTGACGTGGCTGGAGCCTATGGGGTGTCGGACGCTGCGGTTCTTCGAGCTGAAGCTCACCGGACGGCGCTCACCGAAAGCACCCGCAACGCCCGAGACGCCGATGCGGAATGGGCGCGCGAACAGGCTCATCTGGCGGTCGCGGTTGCGGACATCGTCATCGCGGCCGAGAAAGCGACGGCCACCATGGGCGATCAGACGGTTGCTCAACTCGCGGCGACGGCCGCTGTGGCGGATGGGATCAAGGTGTCCGCCGTCGCCGCGCAGGACGTGTCGGATCAACTGGCGATGCTGCCCCTCCTGGCCGCGCAGGAACTCGCAACGGCGGCTACCTATCGCGAGGTCAATGCGGCGATCTTCGAGCGTATCGTCGCCAATAAGGAGCGAACCGCATCGGAGGGCGACTGGCAGCTTGTTCAGGCTCGGGAGAAGGCCGGTGACGCCCTGGCCTATCTCAATGCGGAAGTCAGCCTGATCGGGGCTGACAACCGCGAGCGGGCCGTCCGTCTGGCGATGCTGAAGGAAGAACAGGACCTTCGTGCGAAGGGGCTTGATAAGCTTCCCACGGCCCCGACGTCGATCCTGACGGCGAC